>NZ_JAELUI010000171.1 GCF_016429285.1 Ralstonia sp. ASV6 | reverse complement strand
CCCTTGAGCCGCGAAAGGGATTTGCCACGGCAGCATTGAAGATCATTCTCGACACCGCTGATCGCCACAATGAATCCGTCCATCTGGTTGCCAAGAAGATCGGCACCAACAAGACGATGCTAAGCACAACGGCACTGCGCGACTGGTATGCACGTCACGGCTTCGAAGTACTGGGCGGGAGTGCGGCCGATGGCTACGACATGACGCGATTGCCGCGTCCTGAGCTGGTGAAAGACAACGCCGCCGAGGATGGAATAGCGCCGTAGCGGCGACCGTTCCCGGTGGAGACAGTCACCGCTCATACTCGGGGTTACAGATTTGCGGGAAAAAGCAGAACGGACAAAGAGCCGTTCGAACTCAATGGAGCCGACAAACACGCTGTTGCCGCCTCCACTCACCACAGCATTGCCAAGCCCTCTAAAGGCACTTATTGCACCGGTTTCTCTTCCTGGCTCACATGCCGGCGGACCCAGTAGATCTGGTGCGCCATCTTGGCAACCACCGGCATCAAAACAAGAATGAGTAGCCCCCCGAGCTGGGGGAGCGCGTCGTCTCGCACGGCGTGGTTCATCTCACCCCACGACATCCCGAGATCGACCTTCGCGTGCAGGATAGCCAGAACGCCCGCGGCGATCATGCCCAGTAGCACCGCAAACTTGAAGTCGATGAGTGCGATCACCGCCAGAATGAACACACCGACCATCCAGTATTCAGTCGGAAACATATGCCTTACCTCAATAGAGTGGGCGCCTATTTCTTCGCCGGCAAGATGACCTCACGCGCCCGGTTAATAACAGCATCCGGGCAATTGCGGCGACGCGAAGAATCCACGCCCGACAGATAGGATTTCAACGCCGACATGGTGATCGGGAACGCTTGCCCCTCGTTCATGAGGTCAAGAGCTTCTTGCAGCGTTATGCGCGAACGCTCGATCAGCTTGCGTAGCTGCTGACCGTTATCCAGGGTTGCTTTCTTGTTCATCTCACTCCGTGCATGGTGTACAGGTGCACCAAGGATAGCACAGGCTCGCGCTTACGCGACAAGCCCGAAACCACTATCCAGCATCTGCGATCATCTGTTCGGCCTCATCGCGCGAATAGCCAAGATTCTGCAGTTCGTTGACGGCATCCTCACGTGCCTCAGCCGCAGCCTTGATCTTCAGTGGGTTACAGAACCCATCATCCACATGCGCCACCTCGGCGACGATTTGCGAGACATCCCTCACAACATGCTCCTTCTTCGACCAAGGCGCTGACGAGCATCGAAGCCGCCAACGCCCTTCTGCTTACCGAACCGGCGGCTTTTCACCAGGACCTGCCGACCGGAGTACGTAGCAGTCTCCCGGGACCGGGCGAATCTGCCCCGTGTCGTCCATCTCCCAGCAACTACCTTCTGCACTCTTGACGCCGCCGTTCACCACTTGAATGGGGGGACGGTCCGACTGAGGCTTCGCGTCGATACCAGGCGCCACGCGCGTTTCGCTGTATAGCGTCACGACCGTTACGGCATGCCCTGCCGGGGCGCTGGCCGGACCTTCCGCGTGCGCACTGAACGCGCTCAGCATGAGTGCCACAAAAGCCATATACCCGGTGAAGACCAATTGCTTCTTGCTGACCGAAATCCCTTGAATACCAACACAAACTGACATTGCCATACCCCCGTGCATGTTGAGCTCTTGTCGTAGTGTTCTGCGAAGTGCTTCGCAGACCGTGACTCAATCATATGTGCACATGTGCACCATGTCAACACCGCTCCAGGGAATACTCTAAGCCAAATGGGCAAGGACCTCGGAGTACCGATAGCCTGGCGGCGCCTTCATGAAATACTCATCGATGGCAACGTCACTTGCGCCAATCCTTCGCATCCTGTCGACGTCTCCAAGCCTCCGCACACCATCTGCACCATCAGCTTGTAGGACCCGTTCGATCTCGGCTGTTGTGTTCGGATGGTAGGCGTAGGAAACCACCCCCTTTTTGATCACCCGGTCCAGGATGATCAAGTCCCCGGGCGGGAACAAGTTGCTGGTGGTCTGCGTGAGCGACAGATCCGTACGCTTACCGTCACTCTCGATCCATGCATGCGCGAACATGCCGACTCGCGAGGAGGCCCATCCAACCACCGGCTGCACATCGACGCCTTTCTCTTCGCGCAGATACTTCCTCAGGAAGAACGCCAAGAAATAGCAGGCGCCCACGTAACCCATGTTCTTGGCTAGCCGCGCGTGTGCGAGCTGCGATACATCCGCAATCACACGCTCGGACTCGGTCAAGTCGGCATACCAGGCCTGCCGCTCTTCTTTGTTACGTTTGGCCTCACCCATCGTCGCCCCCCCCAAAGATTCCAGCGGTATCAACCAATGCGCACGAATGCGAAGACCGAGATCGCCCATGCAACGGCGAGTAGCGATACCAGAGCAGCTCGGATGAGCAAGACTTGTGCCCCACTGAACCCCATCGCAGCAAGACGACCTGGAACGAGGAGCATCACGAAGAACGGCGTCACGCCACCCGCCGACAGCACGAACGCTAGCGAGTAGAAACCTTTACCGAAAACCACCAGCGCCGCGACAAGGAAGGCGATACCTAGCGCAAAGTAATACAGTGACCGCGTACTCTTGATAGGTAGGTCAGTGTGTTCCAACATGTTCTTACTTCCCGTAACGCAACAGAAGTTGCTTTGCATTGTCGATGTCTGCAGCGGCGTGCTGACCAGCAAGAAGCCGTTCCTCCAAAGCGCGCGCCGATGACCAGTCCTCGCCTTGGTCGCCCTTTTTTTCTAATGCATAGGCCACATTCCAGAGCCGGCGGGCGAGATCCTCTCGCTCCCGCTTTTCCTGCTCCCAGTCGCCAAGAACGAGCTTAGCCTGCGTGACAAACTCTGGCTCGTCGTTGAAGACATTCACCCAGTCTCCACTGCCGTCACTTGCCGTATCAGACTTGTGATCCTCCCACCACGACTTGATGGATTCCGCGAGGCTCTCTACTGTCGGTGTATTCATTGCTAGCCCGCCCTCGTCTCTTCACTCGGCGATCGCGAGCGCGGCAACAAGCTCGGCACCCAAACAGCCACAGCAATGAGAACGAGCAACAGTGTTCGCCACGTGAAGCCACTGCTATCCAAACCACTAACGATTCTCGCCTGCTGAGTGTTGAAGCCGGTGCCACGAGAACCCGTCACTGAGAAATCTTGCGTGACCAAGTTTCCGCTCCTTGTTACGTCTTGGTAGACGCATTCCGCCCCTACCATTTCTGCCTTTTCGCTGATGTGAGGCAGGCAGTTTCCTGGCACAGCTACATTCACGTGTTCCAGTACGCTGGAATACTGGAGGGAAGTGAGGGCCACGAGCGTAACCACAGCCCGAACGATGAAAGAAATCATGTGTCAGACCTCTTCAGCGAGTCGGTGAACGGCTGAAGATAGACAACACTCGGCGCTCGGGATGATGCATCACCTGCTCGCGCAGCTTCGCGAGTTCTGCCGCTTTTAGTGCTTGCTCGGCTCGGTACTCCTGCGAGCGTTCGCACTGACCCGCCAGTTCGAGCACCTTGTTAAGGTGTCGGCCTCGAAGCACGACGTTGGCCTTGCTCCACGCTTTCACCATTTCCGCCACAACCGGATACCGTTCAGCCTGTTCGCGCATCTGCACGACATCCTCTGCATCCAATTCTCGCGTTTCCGGATGGACAAACTCGAACCAGAGTGCGAAACCGAAGATGCCCAGGATCACCACCATTGGCACAGCGGAATCCGCGTACGAAATAAGAGTATTGACTGACATGTCCTTCTCCAAAGTGGAATGTTCTTGATGATTTCTCTTGCAATCACTTATCTGTACCACTACTGCTGAGACCGAACTAACCTGTCGGCTAGCGGCCCCGCTGCCCCACATCTGGCAAGCTCACTTCTCACCCTCTTCGGCCGACGAAATCAGTGAGCCCTCTAAAGCTTTCCTCGCGCCCGAACGCTTAAAGACGGGCCCCCAGTCAGCCAGCCGATAGACAGCGCCGCATTTCTCAATTCGGACGCCTGCTTGCTCCACCGCTTGCTGAACAAGCTGCGTCACGCTCTTTCTGTCAACACCCGTGCGAGCCACGATTGCCACCAATGTCGCATCCTTGATGATGTCAATTGCCGCCAGGACGGCCAGCATTTGCCGAAGGTCGCCCCGCGGATACTGCGGCACTTCAAACTCGTCCCTAGACATCAAATTCATTTTCCGGTCTTATCCTTTGCAGCGAGTATCAAGTCAACTCGAAATTACCCAAAGCACGGCATCAGTCCAAAGCCACAGAAGGCACCCCTCTGGGATGGCGCATGCGCACGCTACCCGCCCAGTAGTCGATCGCTTCGTTGATGTCTTCTCCGCGATCCGGCCACTGCGACAGAAGCCGCCCCTTCAGCGAGGACACTGATCGACACTGGAACTGCCGTGCAGCATTCACGGCCGCTCGCAGCATTTCGAAGCCGCCCACGCTGAGGCCCGAGGTATGACTCATCTTTCCCATCAATCCCTTTCACTTGGCCGCATGCGAGACTCCACTGCACGCTTTGCTGCCTCGCGCGTCCGGAAATGCCGAGACGACTGCTCACTGACCTGCGTCGATTGGTCGGAAACATCCCAAACCTGACCGTTGCACCAACGAGCCGACCAACCGCCTGCTCCCAACCGTCGGATCTGGACAACGAGTCTTCCATCAGAGTGCCCCGCTGATCCGTTCGGTGCGTCCGTCCACTGAATCATGGCGACTGTTTTTCCTTTGCACGGATCACTGAGTGCGCCAATCCAAGCGGACAACAAAGTCCAACAGGTGATTCCCATCACGCATCGGTGTAGCCACGAGTTCAGTCGGCATAGTTGCTTCGATCAGTACCATGTCGGTTCTTCTCCCGAGTCAGTGGGCGGTAACGACTTTCGCTTCACGTAACGTGTCGGAGTGGGGTTCGAGCATCCACGGGAAGCAAGTCGCGCAACCCCACTCGTCGGAGTAGTGGATTTCGAGCATAGCGACTGCCCAGGATCCCTTACCGTCAGTCCGGTGCACGATACAGCGTTCAGCGTGAGTCGGGCCGTAGTCGAACCATCCCCCGTGGATCGTCCTCTTGACGATCACACGATCGCCCTGCTCGAACTGGTAGCCCTCCGATCCGTCCGAATACCGATGAACGATCACGATCTCATCCTTTCCCTGTGTTTATCCGTAGGCGAATCATAGGTGCACATGTGCACCATGTCAATTACCGTTTCTGGCTGGGCTGGAAAAGCTGCGTTGCGAGTCTGCGTTTGTCGACCAACTGAAAGTCTACCCACACAGCGAGCAGCGGTACGCACAAGATATAGCCCAAGGACACCATGCACGTCAGTAGCGCAGCCGAGAACTGATTAATATCTGTCGCATGTTGTGGAAGCGCTTCGCAAAACCATCGAAAGAGCGGCGCTACGGTAACTTCCGAACTGATATTGAGAGAGAGCAACAGGGCGCTCACTGAAGCGAGGACATATTCCATTCCGCCAAGATACTGTTCTGGGTTCTCCCTGCTGCGCGCCACAGAAAACACCGACAGCCCGACGCCGACGATCGTCAGCACCACGAACCAAGCCCACTCAAGCATCTTCATCCTCTGATTAATCACAGCCGTTGTGCCCCTATCCGAAGCGCCCAGGGGCGGAGTACACATGGATCGGGCACTAAGCATCAGACTCAGGTGCGCTCACCGCCCAAGGGCAGACAGCAACACCTGAATCGGATGTTCCGACAACCTTGCCGCATCAACTCACGGTTCGTAGAACTCCGGCTCGGTGTAGCTAGCCGATTTGAGGAACTTGCCCTTGGGAGCATCCGGCTGATCGGACGCGGACTTCATCACCATCGTCGGGTACTCCCCAACGAAATAGACATCGGTCACGCCTGCAGAAGCGTGTTTCGCGATCGTTGCGGCACGATCGGCATCGTTCTTCACAAAGCGCGTCATTACCCCTTCAATCACGCTGCCCATATCGCGGTCTGCGTCAATGCCCATCAGGTGATGCGCGCCATACCCGAAAACGTGAACATCGCAGAGCGAATCCCGGACCTGCTTCAGATTCACGTCACTGTTGAACTGCAGTGCATCGATCTGCTGGACGATAGCGTCGACCTCTTCCTTGTCGGCGCCCAGCGCGACCAACAACTCGGCAAACTCGTGACCGATGTTTTTGCACTGGCTCCTGACCCGTGACCAGTCGATGCCGCGCGGATCCCCTTGGGGATTGTCGAAAGCCACGTTCATCTGCGCAACACGCTCGAAATTACTTACCGGAAGCGGATGCGCGTCGCCTTTGGAAACCTCCACAGACAGCGCAGGCTCGCCATCAAGCCCCCTAATCGGCTTCACATCCAGCTTCACGTCATCCGCAAACGTGATTTGATAGTTGGTCGTGCCACGCTCGGCGTGGCCAAGAATCACAGCATTCTTTACGGTACGCGACGCGGCCGCCATGCCGAGGTTCTCGTGAAATTGATCAATCGTGAGTTGCGTCATGTTCTACCTTTGTGGCCGGCTTCCGGCCGGTAACGGAGCGCTCGCGCGCCAAGCTGTTTCGCAACTGGTACTCACCAAATACGGGCATCCGCATTACGTGCCTGATTGGGGGTGCTCTTGATGCGGAGCGGCACGCAAGCCGCTGGCAGATCGAGACTTGACCACGTTACAGCGGCGCGTTTCCTTTTCAACTTCGCGCAGCGTGTCGAAGCCGCGGACTCCACATCCTGGGTCGACCGCAAAGACGTATTCATCCGCCAGACAAACCATGTAGCCGCTGCCGGTATCGCGCTCATCGTCTACATGGGCAACCCAAGCACGTGCTTTGATGCGTTCGATCATCGTTGCCATATCACCACCCATTGAATTGTGCGGCTCACTACGTGAAAACAACCACGGAAAACGAATACCCCAGAATACAAAGGTCACGCCGGCATGGCGGGAGCATCCTTGACGTTCTTGAGCGCTCTATGCAGCGACCGGTAGGTGGCGCCCTCTTCCTCGTCACAGCAATCAATCCAGTTGGCGTGAAGAGCCCGCATACGATCCTCCAACTCCCCTTCCACCACGGCTCGATACCGCTCATCAAACGACACCTCGCCTGGCTTCGCATCACGAAAGTGCTCGGCCACGGTCCGCGCCTCGCCTTCGCTTAACTCATACGACTCGCGAAGATCCGTGTCATCGGCAACGATGAGAAGCTTGTGTGCGATCTCATTAATTTGTAGTGCGGTAAGCCTGACTGTGATCGTTCCCATCTTTGATATCCCCTGTGCCGGTTCCTTTTTAGGCCGCAACTTCAAACGGTACGAGCAAGTGCGCGTAGTCCACACAGCGTGGCAACATTGCCTCTTCGACCAGGGGGAAGCTCGGCTTTCGGATCTTTTTGAACTCTAATGCCGGCAAGCTGGGCTCCATTCGTCTCGGTCCTCCACATGCCGGTGATACGCGGCCGATCCGCTTCCCATCTTCTCTGTACACTACCAAGTCGATGCTGAGCTCGCCACATACCAGATAGCAGTCCTGAACGATGCCGATCATGGGGCGGGCCCTCCCAATCCGCATGACCCAATCCCCTTGCTTGAAAGGCAGTTGCTCCCCAGCAGAAGCAGGCCCCGACTTGTCTCCATACGCTTGGAAGCCCACCAATCCTGAGTCTGAGGCAGACAAGGCCTCGACGAGAATTCTTCGCGCGCCCTCGACATCTTTCGCGTCTAACGCTACGAGAGCGGCACTAATCTTTGTTCTCATCATCGGCGGCACCTTTTCTGTGCGGAGTTTGTTCACCGCATGATAGGTGCACTTGTGCACCATGTCAACATTGATACACGCTAGCGCCCTCCTTCTTGCCCACCTTGCGGGAGAAGGTGGACTACCGTCGGACTCCGTGCCACGCCCGCATACAATGGAAAGCCTCTTCGTTTGCAGCTTCATTCGGACTTGCGCCGGGCGCGCGCTTCTGCTGGAATCGTCACTGTCCTCACAGTTGACACCGCCATGGAATTGCTCGACACCTTCTTCAAGAAAATGAGTTTGGTCGTTCTGCCCATCGTCGACGGCTATGACCGTCTCACAAGCGAGTGGCATCCCCTGCTGGCCATCTTCCTGCCGGTCGGCGTCTTCGCTGGCGTCAAGTACTTCGCACCGCATTGGCTGTTCATGGCGGTGATGCTGATGGTTGCCAGCTTCACCTCGGCATTCGCAGCAACCATCGTGTACATGTACGGCTACTGCATGGAGAAGTCACGAGACTAAGCCGCACACGAAATGCCATACGCTTTTTTGAGCCGTGAGCCCCACCGAGTAAGAGCGATTCCTTAGTCTGTTTCCCCGATAGCGGGGTCCCCGCCATGGCCTAAAACGAGAGTCATGCCGATGGCCCTAATTCGCCCCGCTTTCGAGGAAGAAAATGCGTACGCTCTTGCTTGCCGCCCTTTGACTTTCCGCCTCAGTTTCCGCACTCGGCCAATCCGCGCCCCTGCCGGACGGGACACTTGTCATGCACGATTTGGGCCCCGGGAAGACGACGATCTACTGCATGCAGGCTGGAGCCAAGCATCCAATCAGCAGCTGGCCAGCATTCGTCAAGCAAGGTTGGAAAATTGGGGATGTGCGCAACTTGAGCCAAGAGGAACTTGATCGCGTTCAAACCGGGGCAACGTGCATTATGGACGGCATGGTTGTCGCTCATGAACGACCCGGGGGAACAACCTACAAAATCGAAAGCGGTCGCAAACGAGCAATACCGGATCCTGGAACATTCATGGCAATGGGATATTCGTGGGATGAACTTGTCCGCGTCCCCGACTCCCAGCTCGATGCAATTCTCGATGGCCCGCCGGTGAGCGCGCAACTACCGCCGAGCCAGCAACACGAAGACACAAGTTGCATTGGCGTGATCGAGGTGTGCAATGTGTGGCATTACGACGCCCAGATGCATCGGGTGAACGATAGCTACAAGGTGTGCGGAGCATGCATTGGATTCCGGTTCAGATGACATGAGCGATGAGCTCTAATGCAAGCGGCGCTACGCCGCCAACCTGTGCTCGTAGTACGGATGCTCTTTGTCCACCAGGATATCGTCGAGTGCCTCAAGGCTACTGTGCTCCGGACGGAGCCAGACGTCGACATTTCCGCGCTTGATCGGGATGAGGCACCGATCGTGGCCAGCAGCCCGAACCTCGGACGGTGGCTCGTCCGTTATGGCCGCAAAGGACAATAGGTCCGGCAAGTCTGGCCGCTTCCAGCGATCCCACACGCACGGCACCAGCATCAATTGCCGCGGATTCGGCGAGAAAATGAGTTCGACCTTATCGTCTTCTTCGCCCGCCAGCGGTTCGCGCCCCTCCAATCGAGCCCTAAGCACCTTCTCAAAAAACTCGTCTACCAGCAGCAGCCCATGCTGGTGCCCGAACTGCTTTTTCCAAAACCCGCTCAGGCTAGATCGCCTGGCATTGAAACAGCCTGGGTAGCGCTTATCGAAGCTCTCCGGCACGCCAGCTGGCCGACACCGGTAGCGCATAGGCATGACCACGTAGCCATCCCCCCTCGCCACCATCACAGGGGCGTACCAGTTCGGAAAGATTCTGGAGTCGCCCGGTTTGAGCTCCGTGCGCAGCAGATCGTCCAGGCGACGGCGCGCCTGCTCGCTCTTGTTGGTGGCGACCCGCTTCTCTTCGCTCGCTCGCTTGGTCACCTTGGCTCGCAGATCCCGCTCTGCGTCGTTCAGCCGCGTGCGCTGCTCGAAGAGCTCCTGCTCGATCTCCAGCCGCCGATTGGCGTCGAACGCCCGGATGAGCTCGACGATCCGCCGCTCCTCGGGGGTGTTCTGCGCCTGCAGGAACGCCGCCGACATCGCCTTTGGGATGTGCACCGTCTTGTCGGTGCTTCGCTCGACGTAAAGCTCCACAAACTCGCGCAATGAGAGCGTCGCGCCAAACATCCGGACGAATTCGTGGTACTGGGCACGCACGAGAGCGCTATAGCACATGGCATACACCCGCTCAGCAATAGAGATCGGCCATCATACGCCCGGCGCGCGGCGCGCCTGTGCGCGACCGGCCTTCCGGTTATGCTCGGCGTACGCGCGCTGCTCTTCCGCCGTAATCGGGCGCTCATGGGGCAGCGCCTCGCCCAGCCAAGGCTCTTGCCTCAGCGTTGAGCGCAGCTGCATCAGCGCCCGGCCTTCCGGATTGTCGGGGTAGACGAAAGAGTGCTCGGCTTCCATCCGCCAAGCATCACGGAGGGCCGCCTGCAGCGCACGGACCTCCCAGAGCAGCCGGATCACCACCGCATCGCCTTGATGCCGCTGGCCAAGGTCATGCAGCTCCTTCAGGGACAGCGCGGGATAGCGCTCGCGGATCGGGTTCGACATCACCACACCTTCACGGCTTTCTGGCGCGGAGCGCTTTGCGTCGCTGATCAGGCGTCACCGTCCCCTCGGTCAGCCTGGCTCGATACGCTTCTTTTTCAGCGAGGTCCTCAGC
>NZ_JAELUI010000170.1 GCF_016429285.1 Ralstonia sp. ASV6 | reverse complement strand
CTTGGGCGCATTCGCGCTGTCATCCGGCGCTTCCTGGCCCGCTCGGATGTAGTCGTGCTCCTCCGTCGATAGCCGTGGATGCTTGGTCGGCACGCGATACAACGCGAACCAGAGCACACTCCACACGAGCCCCAGCCCACCGATCACGGCAAAGGCGAAGCGCCAGTTGCCCTGCAGAATGCACCAGACCACCAGCGGCGGCGCAACCACGGCCCCCACGGAGGACCCGATGTTGAACCAGCCGGTCGCAATCGAGCGCTCCTTGGCCGGAAACCATTCTGACGTGGCCCGCAGTGCTGACGGAAAGCCTGCGGCCTCCGTCGCCCCGAGCATCGCGCGAAAGGCCGCCAGTGACAGCCAGCCGCCCGCCGTGCTGTGCAGCAGGCACACCACCGACCAAGCCGCCGCAAACAACGCAAAACCTAGTTTGGTGCCCAGTACGTCAAGCACGTAGCCCGCAATGGGCTGCATCACCATGTAAGCCGCCTGGAATGCGGCCACGATGTAGCCGTACTGCTGCGTGGTGATGTTCAGCACCTTGTTGACTTCGGGCGCGGCTACCGCAAGCGCGTTGCGTGCCAGGTAGTTCATGACCAGGCCGCTCAGAACGAGCCCGATCATCCACCAGCGCAAGCCTTTGATGGGTTTCATGGTGTGTCTGTCTCCTAGGGCGCCCACGTATTGTTTTGGTGTGGGGCTCGTACTGCGGTTAGCAATGCATGGCAGGTTCCGGTAGTCCGGTCACGCCCGGGCGCACGGCAAACGTGGCGCCCGAGAGCGGGTCGTCGTCGATGCGGATCGACGTGACGAACAGGGTGTCCAGCCCCGGCCCGCCGAAGGCACACATGGCGGGCTTGGTGGCAGGAATGGCGATGCTGCGATCGAGTCGGCCGTCGGGCGTAAATCGGTGGACGAGTCCCGCATCGTTGCCGCAGATCCAGTAGCAGCCATCGGCATCCACGGCGGCGCCATCGGGGCGACCTGGATGGGCGTGCATGTCGATGAAGACGCGGCGGTTGTGCGGCGTGCCGGTGTCGATGTCGTAGTCAAATGCCCAGACGGTCTGGCGGCTGGCATGTGAATCCGACAGGTACATCGTGCGGCCATCGGGGCTGAAGGCCAGGCCGTTCGGGACGACCAGGTCGTCGATGATGGCGTCAACGCGGCGTGCGGCTGCATCGAAGCGATAGAGCTTGCCGGCAGGCACACCCAGCGCGGTGTCGAGCACCATCGTGCCCGCCCAGAGGCGGCCCTGACGGTCGCATCGGCCGTCGTTGAACCGCATGTCGGGGCGCGCATGCTTTACCGTGGCGAGGCGCTCCAGCGGCGCAAGCGCAATGTCTGCTTTCGCCTGCTGCGCGCGAAAGATGCCGGTCTCCATTGCCAACGCCCAGCCGTCGGATGTCATGGCGATGCAGCCAGCCATTTCGGGCAACGTCCATGCGTCGCAATGGCCTGTGGACGCGTTCCAGCGCCACAGCGTGCGCCCAGGAATGTCCGTCCAGTACAACGCCTGTTCGCCGACATGCCACACCGGACTCTCGCCGACGCCGCAGTGCATCGTGCCGATGCGTTCCACATTCGCGTGCATCGGGTCAGTCTCCGAACGGGCCGGCTTTGACGAAGGCACCGCCTTGATACAGCGCGGCCGGATCGTCTGCAGGCAGCGGCGGCTGCGCCTCGACCTGCGAGCGGAAGATCTCGCTGGTCTCGGTGGCCACATAGCCTAGGTGGGCGGCGTGGCGGTTATCCCACCAGCGGTCTCGGTTGGCCGACATGCCGTAGACCACCGTAAAGCCGACGTTCGGTACGAACACTGCGCGGCGGATCAGCTGTTCCAGATCGTCGTAGCCCAACCAGGTGACCAGCATGCGGCGGTCTTTGGCTTCGGGGAACGACGAGCCAATGCGGATGGCCACGGTCTCAATGCCGTACCGGTCGAAATAGAAACTGGCGAGCTGTTCACCGAAGACCTTGCTCAAGCCGTAGTAGCCATCAGGTTTGGTCGGCACGGTGTTGTCGATGACTTCGCCCTGCTTGTAGAAACCGATGGTGTGGTTGGAACTGGCGAACACGATGCGGCGCACACCGTGGCGGCGCGCGGCCTCGTACAGGTTGTAGACGCCCTGGATATTGGCCGGCAGGATTTCTTCAAAGGGGCGCTCCACCGAGACGCCACCCAGGTGCACGATGGCATCCGTACCTGCCACGAGTGCGTCAACCGCATGTGGATCGGCCAGGTTGCACGGCACGATCTCCTCGCCCTTGCGCACGGCGCCAAGGTCCGAGATGTCAGAAATGCGCAGCACGTCGGCGTACTTCGGCAGGCGGTCGCGCAGCACCTTGCCCAGGTTGCCACCCGCCCCCGTCAGCAGCAGGCGGTGGCAGCGGGTGGTGATGCCCGCCAGCGGATCGGCGTGTACAGGCGTGTCGGTATTGGTCACAGTCATAGATCAGGTTACGGGAGCGGGGTTGAACAGCGCGAGCGCATTATGCAAGCCGAGCTTGTCTGCGCAGACCTGCTTGCGGCCGCTGGCCACATCGAGAATCAGGTGGAACAGCTCCCAGCCGATGTCGGCAATGCTGGCCTCGCCCGTGGCGATGCGGCCGGCGTCGAGGTCGATCAGGTCATGCCAGCGCTCAGAGAGCGCCTTGCGTGTCGACACCTTGATGACGGGCGCCATGGCCAGGCCGTACGGCGTGCCGCGCCCGGTGGTGAACACCTGCAGGTTCATGCCGGAAGCAAGCTGCAGCGTGCCGCACACAAAATCGCTGGCCGGCGTGGCGGCGAAGATCAGGCCCTTGCGGCGCACTTTCTCGCCGGGGCCAAGTACATCGACGATGGGCGTACTGCCCGACTTGACGATCGAGCCCAGCGCCTTTTCCACCACGTTGGATAGGCCGCCCTTCTTGTTGCCCGGCGACGGGTTGGCGCTGCGATCGGTCTGGCCGCCGCTCAGGTAATCGTCGTACCACGCCATTTCGCGCAGCAACGCGCGACCGACGCCTTCGTCGATGGCGCGCGGCGTGAGCAGGTGGATGGCGTCGCGCACTTCGGTCACTTCCGAGAACATCACGGTGCCGCCAGCACGCACGATCAGGTCGGCTGCAAAGCCAACCGCAGGGTTGGCGGTCACGCCCGAGAACGCATCGCTGCCACCACATTGCACGCCAACCACCAGATCGGACGCGGGACAGGTTTCGCGCTGGCGCTTGTTGAGGTGCTCAAGTCGGCGCTCGGCCATCTCCATGATGGCATCGGTCATGCCGATGAAGCCGTCGAATGCTTCGTCCTGCAAACGCAGCACCGGGGAATCCGCCGTACCGGCGACTTCGATGGGAATGCGACCGCCCGGGGCAAGCTTTTCCGGCACAAGGCGCTCGGGCACGAGCTTCTCGCAGCCCAGGCCGATCACCATGATCTCGCCGCCAAAGTTCGGGTTGAGCGCCAGGTTCTGCAGCGTGCGGATCGGCACGATGGCCGCCGGTGCGTTGATGGCAACGCCACAGCCGTATACATGGTTGAGTGCGACCACGTCATCGACGTTCGGGTAGCGTGGCAACAGTTCTCGCTTGATGCGGCTGACCACGTAGTCCGTCACGCCGGCCACGCACTGCACGCTGGTCATGATGCCGAGCACGTTCTTCGTGCCGACCGTGCCGTCTGCGTTGCGATAGCCCTCGAAGGTGTAGCCCTCAAGCTTCGCCAGTTTGGGATCGGGGCGCGTGGCGAGCGGCAGCTCGTCGAGTGCCGGCGCGGACGGCAACTTCACCGCATGCTCGTTGATCCAGCTGCCGCGTGCCAGCGGCTTGACGGCATAACCGATGACCTCGCCGTAGCGGATGACGGCATCGCCTTCTGCAAGGTCGGCCAGTGCCACCTTGTGCCCTTGCGGTACCCCCTCGACCAGCACAGTGCCATCGGCCAGCGCTGTGCCCGCAGGCAGACCACGCGCATTGACGACAATGGCGACGTTGTCGCCGTCATGCACGCGGATCGTCAACGCCTTCTCAGTTTCAGTGCCGGCCTCTGCGGCCAGCGTGGATTCGGACATCACAGACTCCGGAATGGGGTAATGCAAATCAAGCTGTTCAGCGCACCAGGCTTGGCCGCTTGGGGTCGTACGCCCAGCCCGGCACGAGGTACTGCATGGCCATGGCATCGTCGCGTGCGCCGGGGCCGAGGGTCTTGTACAGCGCGTGCGCGGCCATGACGCGGTCCATGTCGATCTCGATGCCCAGGCCCGGGCGATCCGGCACGGCTACATGACCGCCCTGAATGCGCAGCGGCTCGCGCGTCAGGCGCTCTTCGGCTTCCTGCCAGATCCAGTGGGTATCGATGGCGGTGATGTTGCCCGGCGCGGCGGCGGCCACATGCGTGAACATCGCCAGCGAGACATCGAAGTGGTTATTGGAATGCGAGCCCCATGTGAGACCCCATTCATCGCACAGTTGCGCAACGCGCACAGACCCCTGCATGGTCCAGAAGTGCGGATCCGCCAGAGGAATATCCACGGCGTGCAGCGGGATCGCGTGGCCCATTTGGCGCCAGTCGGTAGCGATCATGTTGGTGGCGGCCGGGATGCCGGTGGCACGCTTGAACTCAGCCATGATCTCTCGCCCTGAGTAACCGGCTTCGGGGCCGCAGGGGTCTTCGGCATAGGCCAGCAGGTGACCCTGCCCCTTGCACAGCGCAATGGCCTCATTCAGCGACCAGGCACCGTTCGGGTCCAGCGTGACACGTGCCTGCGGGAAGCGCGCCTTGATGGCGGCAATCGCCTCCATCTCTTCCGCGCCGCGCATCACGCCGCCTTTGAGCTTGAAGTCGGCAAAGCCGTAGCGTTCGGTGGCGGCTTCAGCCAGGCGGGCGATGGCCTCGGGTGTCATTGCGGCTTCGTGGCGCAAGCGCAGCCAATCATTCGCACCGCTATTTCCGTCTAAATACGGCAGATCCGTCTTGCGGCGGTCGCCCACGTAGAACAGATAGGCAAGCATCGGGGCCGAATCGCGCTGCTGTCCGGCGCCCAGCAGTTCCGCTACCGGCACTTCCAGAAACTGACCCAGCAGGTCCAGCAGCGCTGCTTCCACCGCCGTGATGACGTTGTCCATGCGCAGGTTGATCTCGTGCGGCTGGCGCAGCACCGCCGCTTCCGATGCGGATGTCACCTGATGGACCGTTGCCTGATGTGCCGCGTTGCCGCCCCCGGCCAGCGCACGGCGAATGCTGTTCAGCACGCCGTTGGTGCGGCCGATGGATTGCCCGACAACCAGCGGAATCACGCGCTCCAGCGCCTGGCGGATGCCCTCTCCGCCCGGCACCTCGCCCACGCCTGTGCGCCCAGCGTTGTCCTTCAGGGTGACGAGGTTACGGGTGAAGAACGGGGCATGCGCGCCACACAGGTTCAGCAGCATGCTGTCCCGCCCGGCAACGGGGATCACCTGCATCTCCGTCACACGCGGTGTACTGGTGCGAGCGCCGAATTCGATCGATTGCAACGTCACAACGATGTCTCCTGTTGGCTTACAGCGGCTTGAGTTCCACGCGTTTGATCTCGCCCACCATGACCAGGTAGCAGATGATGGCCACCGCAGCATGGATACCCACGTACACCAATGCCCCGTTGAACGAGCCCGTGGTATTGACGATGTAGCCGATGGCGATGGGCGTAGTGATGCTCGACAGATTGCCGAACGTGTTCATCAGCGCGCCCGACAGGCCCGCGATCTGCTTGGGTGCCGTGTCGGAGTTGACTGCCCAGCCCAGCGCGCCCAGCCCCTTGCCGAAGAACGACAGCGCCATCACCGCCACCACGATGGCCTGTGCATCCACGTAGTTGCAGATCACCATGCTCATGGAGAGCAGCATGCCCAGCACGATCGGCACCTTGCGCGCCACCGACAGCGATGCCCCCTTGCGCAACAGCGCATCGGAAATGACCCCGCCCAGAATGCCGCCAAGGAAGCCGCACACCGCCGGAATCGACGCCACGAAGCCGGCCTTCAGGATCGACATGCCACGGGCCTGCACCAGGTACACCGGAAACCACGTGATGAAGAAGTACGTGAGCGCATTGATGCAGTACTGCGCGATATACACGCCCATCAGCATGCGGTTGCCGAGCAGTTGCTTGACGTAGCCGAGGTTCGGCCCTTCGGTCTTGGCCACGCCGGCGCGGTCCATGTTGACCAGACCGCCGCCGGCTTCGATGTACTCGATCTCGGCGCGGTTGATGCCAGGGTGATCTTTCGGATCGTGCACGAAGGTCTTCCACACGACCGCCATGGCAATGCCGATCACGCCCATCACGATAAAGACGTGATGCCAGCCGAATTCGTGCACCAGCCATGCCATCAGCGGGGCAAACACCACCGTGGCTGCGTACTGCGCCGAGTTGAAGATGGCGGATGCGGTGCCGCGCTCATTGGCCGGGAACCACGCTGCGACGATGCGGCTGTTGGCCGGAAAGGACGGCGCCTCTGCAGCCCCCACCAGAAAGCGCAGGCAGAACACCAAGGTAATGGCGGCCGCACCGGTAAAGAAGCCGACCGCACCCTGCGCCAGCGTGAACAGCGACCATAGCAGAATGCTGAACGTGTACACGCGCTTGGAGCCGAAGCGGTCGAGCAGCCAACCGCCCGGAATCTGCGCAATCACATAGGCCCAGCCAAACGCCGAGAAGATGTAGCCAAGCGACACGGCATCGATGCCAAGCTCCTTCTGCATGGCTGAGCCAGCAATGGAGATGGTCGCGCGATCGGCGTAGTTGATAGTCGTCACGACAAATAGCATCGTGAGAATCATGAAGCGCACACGGGTCATGCGCTCGGTGCGCGGCACGCTTTGCGCTCCCACGGCTGGGGCTTTGATATCCATTGTCTCCTCCGTACTCCGGCGCCAGATGCGCCGGGTTTCAAGCTGCCGGGTCCTGTACGGCCCGGCTTTTTATTCGCTTGTTGACTGCTTGGTTACTGCCACTGCCCATCAACCAGACGGCGCAGCTTGAGCGGGTTCGCGTCTTGCAGCGCCTGCGGCAGCAGGTCAGCCGGCAGATCCTGGTAGCACACCGGGCGCAGGAAGCGCTCGATGGCCGCCGTGCCGACCGAAGTCGTGCGCGAATCCGTCGTGGCAGGCCACGGGCCGCCGTGCACCATGGCCTGGCACACCTCAACGCCGGTTGGCCAGCCGTTGGCCAGGATGCGGCCGGCCTTGCGTTCCAGGATCGGCAACAGCGAACGGGCAATCGCCGTATCGCCTGCATCCAGGTGCAACGTGGCCGTCAGTTGACCTTCGAGCGATTCAGCCAGCGCGCGCAACTCCTCTGCGTCGCGGCAGCGAACGACGAGTCCGGTGGCGCCGAAGATCTCGTCGTGCAGCGTCGGTTGTGCCTGGAAGCTCTTGGCATCCGTGGTGTAGAAGCCGGCCTGCCCACGGTTGGGCTGATCACTGCCCTGCCCGCGTGCAACACAACGCACGTTGGCCTCACCAGCCAGCTTGTCGACACCACGGGCGTAGGCCGCATGAATGCCGGCGGTCAGCATTGGCTGGGCCGGTGCCTGCCCCATGGCAACGGCGGCGGCGGCCTCAAACGTTTCGAGATCCGGGCCATCGATTGCGAGCAGCAAGCCTGGGTTCGTGCAGAACTGGCCGGCGCCCATCGTGAGCGATGCCACGTACTGCTGCCCCAGCGCAGCAGCACGCTTGGCCAGCGCATCCGGCAGCAGGAAAACGGGGTTGATGGCGCTCAGTTCGCCATACACGGGAATCGGCTGCGGACGCGCCTGCGCAATGCGCAGCAGTGCCTGGCCGCCAGCACGCGAACCGGTAAAGCTCACCGCCTGGATGCGCGGATCGGCCACCAGGGCACCTGCCACATCGTTGTCCGCCAGGATGAGCGAGAACACGCCTTCCGGCAGGCCGCACTGAGCAACCGCCGCCTGGATGGCGCGGCCCACCAGTTCGGACGTACCCGGATGTGCCGGATGCGCCTTCACGACGACCGGGCAACCGGCAGCCAGCGCGGATGCGGTATCACCGCCCGCCACCGAGAACGCCAGCGGAAAGTTGCTCGCGCCAAACACGGCGACCGGGCCCAGCGCGATGCGGCGCAGGCGCAGGTCGGAGCGCGGCAGCGGCTTACGCTCAGGCAGTGCCGAATCGAGGCGCGCGCCCACGGCATCGCCGGCACGCACCACGTTCGCAAACAGGCGGAGTTGACCGCACGTGCGGCCACGCTCGCCTTCCAGACGGGCACGCGGCAGCGCGGATTCCGCCATCGCGCGTTCGATCAGCGCATCGCCCAGGGCCTCGATCTGGCTGGCGATGGCTTCGAGGAATGCGGCACGCACTTCCGGCGCGGTCTCGCGGTAAACGTCAAAAGCCGCAGCGGCCAGTTCAGCGGCACGTGCGGCATCGGCCTTGGAGGCCAGGGTGAATTCGGGTTCGAGCCATTCCCCGGTGGCGGGGTTCATGGCGCGAACCGTGCCGGCACCGCCCGCAACGCGGGCAGCACCCAGCAGCAGTTCGCCGCTCAGAGTCATGTTGGGTTCCTTGTTCAGGTTGCGCTCAAGCAGCCAGCTTTTCGACTTCGGCCACGCGCGACACCAGTGCCGACAGCTCGGCCAGTTCCGCGTCGGTCAGGTCCGTCAGCGGCGCGCGCACCGGGCCCGCGCTGCGGCCAATCACCTTCATGCCGGCCTTGACGATCGACACTGCATAGCCGCGCTTGCGGTTGCGCAGCTGGATGTACGGCAGCACGAACTCATTGAGCATCTTGTAGACCTTGGCGTTGTCGTACGCCCGCACGGCAGCGTAGAACTCCAGGGCGAACTTCGGCACGAAGTTGAAGATGGCCGATGAGTACGTCGTCACGCCCATCGTCAGGTACGGCAGCGCGAAGGTCTCGGCGGTGGGCAGGCCACCGATGTACGTAAAGCGATCGCCCAGGCGGGCGTAGATGCGCGTCATCAGTTCCAGATCGCCCACGCCGTCCTTGAAGCCGACGAGGTTCGGGCAGCGATCAGCCAGGCGTTCCAGGTGGTCAGCGTCGAGAATCTGGTTGGCGCGGTTGTAGATGATCACGCCCAGCTTGGTCGATTTGCAGACTTGCTCAACGTGAGCGGCCACGCCATCGGCCGAGGCTTCGGTCAGGTACGGGGGCAGCAGCAGGATGCCATCTGCGCCAGCGGCTTCTGCGGCCTTGCAGTACTCGATCGATTCAGCGGTGCCGCGGCCCGCCGGGGCGATCACCGGAATCTTGCCGCCCGTCTCGGCCACAGCGGCGCGTACAACGCGGTCGGTTTCTGCGGCAGTCAGCGAGAAGAACTCACCCGTACCACCTGCGGCAAACAGGCCGGCTGCATCGTGGCTGAACAGCCAAGCCAGGTTCTTGCGGTATGCCTCTTCGTCAAACGAAAGATCGGACGCCTTGAAGTGCGTGATGGGGAAAGACAGCAGGCCGGAACCGATCTGCTGGGCAAATTCTTTGGGGGTATATCGGGACATGTCTCGCTCTGCCTGAAGACCACCAGGGCAGTGGTCAGGTGTTGTTGGTGAGCGAATTTTTGCATCGGGAACGATTCAAGTCCAAAACAACTAATGACTCGATTGATACATATTTTGTATTGATACAGGGTGTTCCCCTAGCGGGCGGATCAGATGCTGCAATTGCACATGAAGTGACCGCCGCCTGGCACCCAGACACGTTATTGCTCGATGCGAGCAGGTTTCGATGCCTGGCGGCTGCCATGGCCCAGGGGCCTGTCATGCGGGCCGATTCTTGCACTCCGCATCATTCCAATTCAAGATAAGCAAGAACACCAATCCATACCTGTTTTGAATCGATGTTTGAGCTGAGCCAACTCCGTTGTTTTGTCGCCGTGGCAGAAGAACTGCACTTCGGGCGCGCTGCTGAGCGCCTGCATATGACGCAGCCGCCGTTGTCGCGCCAGGTGCGTCTGCTGGAGCACCAAGTCGGCACCGAACTGCTTGAGCGCAACAGCCGGTCCGTCAGATTGACTGCTGCCGGGCGCAGCTTTTTGCCTGATGCCTCGCGCATTCTTCGGTTGGCTGATGAGGCAGCAGCCACGGCACGACGCGTCGCCACGGGTGCCGCCGGTTCACTGGCGATCGGCTTTACGGCGACGGTCGGTTATGGGCAATTGCCCGCGCTGGTGAGCGCCGTGCGAGCGGTATCACCGGGGGTGCGATTGACGTTGAAGGAGATGGTGAGCGGGGCGCAGCTTGCGGCGCTCGATGCACGTGAGATTGATGTCGGCCTGTTGCGCCCGCCTGTGGAGCACGGTGAGTTGACGGCGGTGCCGTGCTCGCAGGAAGCATTGGTGCTGGCATTGCCCGAGGCCGTTGCCGATACCTGGCCGCTGCGCCCCAGCCTGCGCGACTGCGAAGGCAAGCCGCTGCTGATGTATTCGCCTTACGAGGCGCGCTACTTCCACCAGTTGGTGAGTGGCCTGCTCGAACGTGCTGAGGTATTGCCCGACATCGTCGAATACGTCAGCCAGATCCACTCGATGC
>NZ_JAELUI010000016.1 GCF_016429285.1 Ralstonia sp. ASV6 | reverse complement strand
CGCTTGCCGCATGCGCGGCATTTGAGCCGCCCATCGGAGAGTTTGTAGGGCCTGCTTGCGGAACAATCCGGGCATCGCTTCATGGTCGGACCAGGGTAACTCTGGTCCGGTTTGGGTAGGAATTACCTTTTCTTTTGTCGAGCAGCAACCACCAGTTGACAAATCTCTCCTTGAAGTCGGTGCGAACGGTCATTACCACTTCGAGTGGGCCATGCGTTCGACATGGCTTTGTTCATCCGATCACATTCAATGGAGACATCATGCGTAGCAGCGTTCTTCGACAGCGGCTGTGCCGTGTAGCCGCGATTGCCCTGATCTCACTGACCTCTCCAGCGCTACATGCCGATGACGCAAGAGATAGCGGATGGGTAGCCACTTGGACAGCCAGCGCCGACCGCAACAACTACGCCACGACACCGCAGAGTTTTCCTGCCGCAACGACAATTCGGCAGATCGTCCATAGCAGTGTCGGCGGCGACCAACTGCGTATTCTGCTGACGAATGAATTTGGGGCGGCGCCGGTGGCGGTCGGGGCGGTTCACGTGGCGCTATCCGCCGGTGGTGCAAAAATCTTTCCGAATACGGACCGGCCCGTGACGTTCAGTGGAAAAACGAGTGCCACACTGGCTGCGGGCGCACCGCTGATCAGCGACCCGATCGACCTCCCGATCACGCCGTTGGCGGACGTTGCGATCAGCTTGTTCTTGCCCAATGCCACGAAGCTGGAGACGATCCATCAGCTTGGCAACCAGACGGCCTATATATCGAGCGGGGACAACACCGCCGCCCAGGATCAGCCATCATCGTCGACCTATACCAGCCGGTTCTATCTCTCGGGCCTGTTGGTCAAGGCGCGCAACAATCCACGCACCGTCGTCGCATTTGGTGATTCCATTACAGATGGCGCCTACTCCACGATCGACGCAAATCATCGTTGGCCAGACTATTTGTCTCGGCGGCTCAACAGTCATGGTCCATGGGGCGCGTTTGCCGTGCTCAACCAGGGCATTGCCGGAAATCGCATCCTTTCGGATCTGGCTGGCGTGAGTGCGCTTGCCCGGTTTGATCGCGACGTGTTGAGCCAGTCGGGCGTTCAGTGGGTGGTTCTGCTGGAGGGCGTCAACGATATTGGCTACCCCGGCACATCGCTGGAGCCCACGGCCCCCCTGGTGCCCGCATCAGACATCATCAACGGCTACCGGCAGCTGATTGCGCGTAGCCATCTGCGAGGCATCAAGGTCATGGGGGGCACTATCACGCCGTTCAAGGACGCCGCGTATAAGGGCTACTGGTCACCGCAAAAGGAATCCATCCGCCAAACCGTGAACCAATGGATCCGGATCAGCGGCGCCTTTGATGCCGTTGTTGATTTTGACGCGGCAGTGCGTGATCCGGCCAATCCTGCGGCGCTTCTGGCAGCGTACGACAGCGGGGATCACCTCCACCCCAATGACGCAGGCTACGCGGCGATGGCTAACGCCATCAATCTCTCGGTCCTGCGTGCGGTCGGGCCGTGATCACCGCCTAGTTGGCAGCCACCCCCGAGGCGGGAGCGCCAGCCTTGGGAGGCGCTGCATTGTGCTCGAGATGCTCGGTACTGAATTGCATGTCGGCATAACGCACAAACCGCGTCTTGAACTTCCAGCGGTAAGCCAGCCAGATCGCCACAAACACGACCACACCGCAATATGTCGCGACGAAGGCGCCAAAGTTATCGATCGGCGCGAGCAACGCCTTGGTGTTCTGCCCAAGAATGATCACCACACACACGATCGCAACCATGATCGGCCCGAACGGGAAGAACGGCGACCGGTATGCCAGTTGCTGGACTGAATGCCCTTGGCTGATGAACCCCTTGCGGAACCGATAGTGCGCTAGCGCAATGCCAAACCAGGCAATGAAGCACGTTACTGCAGACGTGTTCAGCAGCCACAGGTAGACCACCTGATCACCAAACAGCGAACTGAAGAAGCACAGCGCGCCCACCGCTGAGGTGGCGACCAGGGCGCGGTGCGGCACGCCGTTGCCTGACACCTTGGCAAACCAGCGCGGCGCCTGACCCTCAAGCGACAGGTCATACAGAATCCGCGTCGACACATACAGGCTCGACGTGCCTGACGACAACAGCGCGGTCAGTACCACCGCGTTCATGATTCCGGCAGCGAAAGCGAGTCCGGCATGCTGGAAGACGAGTGTGAATGGGCTCACGCCGATGTCTGTCGCTTCGTTGCGCAGCAAGTTCGGATCGGTATATGGCAGCACCACACCGATAACCAGGATCGCCAGCACGTAGAACAGAAGGATGCGCCAAAACGTCTGGCGAATGGCGCGAGGGATGGTCCGGGAGGGGTTCTCCGCCTCGCCGGCGGCTACGCCGATCGTTTCCACGCCCTGGAAAGAGAACCCAGCAATCATCGCCACCCCAACCATGGCAGGCAAGCCGCCCACGAATGGAGCGTCGCCCACGGTGAAGTTCTGCCAACCCGATTGCGGACCGCCGTGCATGATGCCGAAGATCATTGCCAATCCGATCAGCAGGAACACCACGATGGTTACGATCTTGATCATCGAGAACCAGTATTCCGCCTCACCGAAACCACGCACGGAGAAGGCGTTGATCCCGAACATAAGCAGCAGGAACGCGGCACTCCACACCA
The DNA here is from genome assembly GCF_016429285.1 of Ralstonia sp. ASV6. GTDB lineage: Bacteria > Pseudomonadota > Gammaproteobacteria > Burkholderiales > Burkholderiaceae > Ralstonia > Ralstonia flaminis. The sequence goes on along the minus strand of NZ_JAELUI010000016.1, from coordinate 52,616 downwards.
TGCCGGGCACTTCCGGAAACCAGTACTTCATCACCAGTTGGGCAGCCGCGAGTTCAACGGCAACCGTTACGGCCAATGAGAACCAGTAGTTCCACCCCAGCGCAAAGCCGAAGCCTTCCTCTACATACAACCGGCTGTACGTCACGAACGAGCCCGACACCGGCAAATGCACGGCCAGCTCGCCCAGGCTCGTCATCAGGCAATAGACCATCACGCCGATCAACGTGTAGGTGAGCAGCGCGCCGCCGGGGCCCGCCGTCGCAATCGATGCACCGGAGGCCACGAACAGCCCCGTACCGATGGCGCCGCTCAGGGCGATCATCATGATGTGCCGCGAGCGCAGGCGTCGGCGCAGTTCGGATTGGGCTTCGAGGCCGGTGGGGGTAATGGGTGTGTGCATAGCGGGTGGCGCCAAAGTGGAGCGCGCAAATCAAAACGCCCGCCGAATGCAATGCAAACGGCAGGCGAGGCAAATGTTATTGCTGGGTGCGGGCGGCGACGGTCGGCAGTTCCGGGCCAGGGTCTTGCCCGGCCAGCGGATCACGCACCACGGGCGGGCGCGGAAAGTGCATGTCCTGGTAGCGGACGATGCCGCCACCGCGTACCAGCCGGTAGCCGATCCAGATCAAGAAGAAAACCGGAATACCGATGTACGTGGCAATGACCGCCGGCCAATCGATCGTGCCACTGGTGAATGCCTGATAGTTCTGGCCCAGCGTGATGACCAGGCACAACCCAAACGCGAACAGCGGGCCGTACGGGAAGAACTTCGAGCGATACGGCAACTGCGCCGGATCATGCCCCTGCGCTACCAGCCCCTTGCGAAAGCGATAGTGGCTGATGGCAATGCCCAGCCACGCCACGAAGCCCGTCATGCCCGAGGTATTCAGCAGCCACAGATAGACCGTTTTGTCGCCGTACAGCGAGCTGAGGAAGCACAGCGCGCCCACGGCAGTCGTCGCCAGCAGCGCATTGCGTGGCACGCCATTCTTGGTGAGCTGGGCAAAGATGCGCGGCGCACGGCCCTCGGTCGCCAGGTTGTAGAGCATGCGCGTGGACGCATACATGCCCGAGTTGCCCGCTGACAGCACGGCGGTCAGGATCACCGCGTTCATCAGCCCGGCTGCAAACGCCAGACCGGCATGCTTGAACACCAGCGTGAACGGACTCACGCCAATGTTGGTGACTTCCGTTGAGAGCAGGTTCGGATCGGTGTACGGCACCAGTACACCGATGATGAAGATCGCCAGCACATAGAACAGCAGAATCCGCCAGAACACCTGCTTGACTGCTCGCGGAATCGTCCGTGCCGGATCGGCCGACTCACCCGCTGCCACGCCGATCAGCTCCGTCCCCTGGAACGAGAACCCCGCAATCATCGCTACGCCGATCATCGCCGGTAGCCCGCCCACGAACGGCGCATCGCCCAGCGTCAGGTTCTGCAGGCCCGACTGCGGGCCGCCCTTCATGATCCCGAAGATCATCGCCAGACCGATGCCGATGAAGAAGATGACCGTGATCACCTTAATGAGCGCAAACCAGTATTCCGCCTCGCCAAAGCCACGTACCGAAATGGCGTTGAGCAGGAACATGATGAGCAGGAACACCGCGCTCCACAGCACACCCGGCACATCTGGAAACCAGTAGTGCATGACGAGTTGCGCGGCCGCCAGCTCCACGGCAATCGTCACCGCCCAGTTGTACCAGTAGTTCCAGCCCAGCGCGAAGCCAAAGCCCTCATCGACATAGAGCGCGCCGTAGGTGGCGAAAGAGCCTGAGATCGGCATGTAGGCTGCAAGCTCGCCCAGGCTGGTCATCAGGAAGTAGACCATGGCCCCGATCAGGATGTAGGCGGCGAGTGCCCCTCCGGGGCCCGCCTGCGAGACCGATGCACCCGAGGCCACGAACAGCCCGGTACCGATCGATCCGCCAATGGCGATCATGGTGAGATGGCGCGCGCGCAATGTGCGGCGCAAGCCCGGCGTCTCTGTGGACGGGGTAGCGTGTTCTGACATGTATGCAGAGTGGGCGATTCCGCTCGGATCACGAATGGAATCGACGAAATGTGACGAGACGTCCCCGCGCCTGATGGGCACCCGGCGGACGAAATGCGCGACTCTATCAAAACCGTCATGTGCCGGGCAAAAAATCGATGCTGCAGCACACGCGTTTGAACCTGCCGCAGCCCGCTGCATTGCCCGCCGGACGGCGCCGTGCAGCGCAAAAATAAAAATTGAACGACCGTGCTATTTTGTGTATTCTGTGTCGAGTCGCGGCCTTACCGCGCGTTAAAAAAACGATAGTTGAGAGACAGTTCAACCGCGAGGCACGGCGCGCAGTTCTGGCGTCATTCGAGCCGACCCTCGCATCACCAAAGGAACCAGCATGACAGCGGAGTACAAGGTCCAGGACGGCGTTGCCGTCATTACGCTCAGCAACCCGCCGGTCAACGGTCTCGGCCATTCCACGCGCCTGGGTATTGTCGAGGGCATGGTCAAGGCCAGTGATGACCCCAACGTCAAGGCGGTCGTGATCACCGGGGCTGGCAAGGCCTTCTCCGGCGGTGCAGACATCCGCGAGTTCAATACGCCCAAGGCAACGCAAGAGCCGACGCTGCACGCCGTCATCAAGGCGGTCGAGTCGAGCAGCAAGCCGGTCGTGGCCGCCATTCACTCGGTGGCGATGGGCGGCGGCCTGGAACTGGCGTTGGGCTGCCATTACCGTGTGGCCGCACCGGGCGCGCAGATCGCGCTGCCGGAAGTGAAGCTGGGCATTCTGCCGGGCGCCGGCGGCACGCAGCGTCTGCCGCGCGCGATCGGCTTGGAGCCAGCGCTGAACATGATCGTCTCGGGCACCGCCATTCCGTCGGAAAAACTGGCCAAGAGCGGCCTGTTCGACCAGATGGTCGAGGGTGACCTGATGGCTGGCGCCATCGACTTTGCGCTGAAGGCCGCTGCCGAAGGCAAGCTGCCGAAGGTGCGTGATCGCAAGATCGAGCATGACAACCCCGAAGGCTTCCTGCAATTCGCTCGCAACACCGTGGCCGCTGTTGCCAAGAACTTCCCGGCACCGGGCAAGTGCGTGGACGCCGTGCAGGCCGCTGTGCAGAAGCGCTTTGACGATGGCATCAAGTTCGAGCGCGAGCTGTTTATCGAACTGGTGAATACGCCGGAATCGCGTGCACTGCGCCATGCCTTCTTCGGTGAGCGTGCTGCCAGCAAGATCCCCGATGTGCCGGAAGACACGCCGGTGCGCAAGGTGGAGAAGGTGGCCGTGATTGGCGCCGGCACCATGGGCGGTGGCATCTCGATGAACTTCCTGAACGCGGGCATTCCGGTCACCATGCTGGAAACCAAGCAGGAAGCGCTGGACCGCGGCGTTGCCACCATTCGCAAGAACTACGAGAACAGCGCCAAGAAGGGCAAGCTCACGCAGGAGAAGGTCGAGCAGCGCATGGCTCTGCTGACCCCGACGCTCTCGTACGACGATATCAAGGACGCCGACCTCGTCATCGAGGCCGTGTTTGAAGAAATGGGCGTCAAGGAAGTCGTGTTCAAGAAGCTGGACGAAGTCGTCAAGCAGGGCGCGATCCTGGCTTCGAACACTTCTACGCTGGACGTCGACAAGATCGCCAGCTTCACCAAGCGCCCGCAGGACGTGGTCGGCATGCACTTCTTCAGCCCGGCCAACGTGATGAAGCTGCTGGAAGTCGTTCGCGGCAAGGAAACCGCCAAGGACGTGCTGGCCACCGTCATGAAGCTGGCCAAGGCCATCAAGAAGACTGCAGTCGTCTCCGGCGTGTGCGACGGCTTTATCGGCAACCGCATGATCGAGCAATACAGCCGCCAGGCCGGCTACCTGCTGGACGAAGGCGCGCTGCCGGAGCAAGTCGACAAGGCCATCGAGAAGTTCGGCTTTGCGATGGGTCCGTTCCGCATGGGCGACCTGGCCGGTAACGACATCGGCTGGGCCATCCGCAAGCGCCGTGCCGTGGACAAGCCGGACATCGTGTACTCGAAGACGGCTGACCTGCTGTGCGAGATGGGCCGCTTCGGCCAGAAGACCGGCGGCGGCTGGTACGACTACAAGGCGGGCGACCGCAAGCCGTATCCGAACCAGCAGGTCAACGACATGATCGTCCAGCACTCGAAGGATCTGGGCATCACGCGCCGCAAGATTTCCGATGAGGAAATCGTCGAGCGCCTGGTATTTGCGCTGGTCAATGAAGGCGCGAAGATCCTGGAAGAGGGCATCGCCTCCAAGGCGTCGGACATCGACATGGTCTACCTGACCGGCTACGGCTTCCCGCTGTTCCGTGGTGGCCCGATGCTCTACGCAGACACCGTCGGCCTGTACAACGTCGCGCAGACCATGCACCGCTACAGCAAGGGCTACCACGGTGAAGCGTGGAAGGTTGCGCCGCTGCTGCAGAAGCTGGCCGATGAGGGCAAGGGCTTCAATGGGTAAATGAGCGGCTAATCAACCGACAAACGCGACTGAGCCGCCATGCAACTCACGCCCACCGACTGCCTGCTGGTCATCGACGTGCAGAACGATTTTCTGCCCGGCGGTGCGCTGGCCGTGCCGAACGGCGACCAGGTCATCCCGGTCGTCAATCGGCTCGCCCAGGCATTCGGCCGGGTGGTGCTGACGCAGGACTGGCACCCGCGCGAGCATGTGTCGTTCGCGGCTAATCATGCCGGCAAGGAACCGTTTGGTACGATCGATTTGCCATACGGGCAGCAGGTGCTATGGCCTACCCACTGCGTACAGCACAGCACCGGCGCAGCACTGGCCGATGGGTTGGACGTGCCGCATGCGCAGTTGATCGTCCGCAAGGGCTATCACCCGCACATCGACAGCTACTCTGCCTTCTTTGAAGCGGATCGCAAGACACCGACCGGCCTACTGGGCTATCTGCGCGAGTTGGGTATCGCGCGCGTGTTCTGCGTCGGGCTGGCTACAGACTTTTGCGTAGCGTGGTCGGCACTGGATGCGCGTGCGGCGGGGCTGGAAGTCGCAGTCATCGAAGATGCCTGCCGCGCGATTGACCTGAACGGGTCGCTTGCGCAAGCGTGGCAGCACATGACGGATGCGGGCGTCGCGCGGTTGCAGTCGCACGAGGTTCTGAACGGATAACGGAATACAACGGGCGCGCAACAGAAGCCGCGCCCGCCACCAGATACGAGGAGCAACACCATGACCGAAGCAGTCATCGTTTCCACCGCACGTACCGGCCTGGCCAAGAGCTGGAAGGGCGCCTTCAACATGACGCACGGCGCCACGCTGGGCGGCCACGCGGTCGAGCACGCCATCGCGCGCGCCAAGATCGAGCCGGGCGAAGTCGAAGACGTGCTGATGGGCTGCGCCAACCCCGAAGGCGCGACCGGCGCCAACATCGCCCGCCAGATCGCGCTGCGTGCCGGCTGCCCGGTGACGGTGCCGGGTGCGACCGTCAACCGTTTCTGCTCATCGGGCCTGCAGACCATCGCCATGGCCGCGCAGCGCGTGATTGCCGATGAAGGCGACATCTTCGTGGCTGGTGGCGTGGAATCCATCTCGTGCGTGCAGCAAGAGATGAACCGCCACATGATGACCGAAGGCTGGCTGAACAAGCACAAGCCCGAAATCTACTGGAGCATGCTGCAGACCGCCGAGAACGTCGCCAAGCGCTACAACATCGGTAAGGACCGCCAGGACGAGTACGGCGTGCAAAGTCAGCAGCGCGCCGCCGCCGCTGCCGCTGCCGGCAAGTTCAACGACGAAATCGTGCCGATGACCACGGTGATGGGCGTGGCCGATGCCAAGACCGGCCAGCTCATGACGCGCGAAGTCACCATCTCGGCTGACGAGGGTATCCGCGCCGACACAACGCTCGAAGGCGTGTCGAAGATCCGCACCGCCATGCCCGGCGGCGTGGTGACTGCAGGTAACGCCAGCCAGTTCTCCGACGGCGCATCCGCTGCCGTGGTGATGAACGGCAAGGTGGCAGCCGCCAAGGGGCTGCAGCCGCTGGGTGTGTTCCGCGGTTTTGCGGTGGCCGGTTGCGAGCCGGACGAAATGGGCATCGGCCCCGTGTTTGCGGTGCCCAAGCTGCTCAAGAAGGCCGGCCTGAAGGTCGAAGACATCGGCCTGTGGGAGCTCAACGAAGCGTTTGCCGTGCAGGTGCTGTACTGCGCAGACAAGCTGGGCATCCCGATGGACCGCCTGAACGTCAACGGCGGCGCCATCGCCGTGGGCCACCCGTACGGCGTATCGGGCGCACGCCTGGTCGGCCATGCGCTGATCGAAGGCAAGCGCCGTGGCGTTAAGTACGTGGTTGTGACCATGTGCATCGGCGGCGGCCAAGGCGCTGCTGGTCTGTTCGAGGTGCTCTAAAGAGACACAGGCTCCCACTCAAAACGGGAGCCTGTTTTTTTTGGACGGGAACGTCCCAGTAAAACGCCAACCCACGCATTCCGCCGGTTTGGCCGTTGACGTTCCTGCCCTAGATGGCGCCTTGAATTTCTGTAAGCGGGCGGAAAAAAGAACGGGAACTGTCTGAGCGCAGCGAGGTTTCCCGTTCTCCGCCCGGTTACAGAAATTCAAGGAGTCTTTCGCCATCTCGGGCGCGCATTTCTTTGCTTACTTTCTTTGGGCAAGACCAAAGAAAGTGAGTCAGCCCCGGCAGGGGATGAAACAAGGGATGGACCACAAAACATCATGTCTTCTCTGCTGCTGTCGCGCCGCGACCTGAGCTTCCTGCTCTACGAATGGCTCAACGTCGAGTCACTCACAAGCATTCCCCGTTACGCCGACCACTCCCGCGAAACCTTCGACGCAGCGCTCGATACCTGCGTGCGCATCGCGACCGATCTTTTCGCCCCGCATAACAAGAAGAACGACCAGGAAGAGCCGCACTTTGACGGCACCACGGTCCACATCATCCCCGAGGTGAAGACTGCGCTGGACGCCTTCAACAAGGCGGGCCTGATGGCCGCAGGGCAAGACTTCGAACGCGGCGGCATGCAACTGCCGACCGTGGTCGAGAAAGCCGGCTTCGGCTTCTTCAAGGCCGCCAACGTCGGCACCAGCTCGTACCCATTCCTCACCATCGGCAACGCGAACCTGCTGCTCGCGCACGGCACGCCCGCGCAGATCGAAACGTTCGTGCAGCCCGAGATGGAAGGCCGTTTCTACGGCACGATGTGCCTGTCGGAGCCGCAGGCCGGGTCGTCGCTGTCGGACATCGTGACGCGTGCCGAGTACGAAGGCGAATCACCGCTGGGCGCGCAGTACCGCCTGACCGGCAACAAGATGTGGATCTCCGCTGGCGAGCACGAGCTGTCAGACAACATCGTCCACCTCGTCCTGGCGAAAATTCCTGGGCCAGACGGCAAGCTGATCCCGGGCGTGAAGGGCATCTCGCTCTTCATCGTGCCCAAGTTCCTCGTCAACGCCGATGGCTCGCTGGGCGAGCGCAACGACGTGGTGCTGGCCGGCCTGAACCACAAGATGGGCTATCGGGGCACGACCAACTGCCTGCTCAATTTTGGCGAGGGCACGCAGTTCCGACCGAAGGGTGCAGACGGCCAGCCGCGTGCGGGTGCCATCGGCTACCTGGTTGGCGAGCCGCATAAAGGCCTGGCGTGCATGTTCCACATGATGAACGAGGCGCGCATCGGCGTCGGCATGGGTGCGACGATGCTCGGCTACACCGGTTATCTGCACGCGCTGGACTACGCGCGCAATCGCCCGCAGGGCCGCCCGATTGGGCCATCGGGCAAGGACGCCGCCTCGCCGCAAATCCGCATCATTGACCACGCCGACGTGCGCCGCATGCTGCTGGCACAGAAGGCCTATGTGGAAGGCGCGCTCGGCCTGAACCTGTATTGCGCCAAGCTCGTCGACGAGGAGCGTGGCGAAACGGATGAGGCCAAGCGCGCCAAGCTCGGCCTGCTGCTCGACATCCTTACACCCATCGCCAAGAGCTGGCCATCGCAGTGGTGTCTGGAGGCCAACAGCCTGGCGATCCAGGTACATGGCGGCTACGGCTACACGCGCGAATACAACGTCGAACAGTTCTACCGCGACAACCGCCTGAACCCGATCCACGAAGGCACGCACGGCATCCAGGGCCTGGACCTGCTTGGCCGCAAGGTGGTGATGCAGGACGGCGCGGCATTCAAGGCGCTGGGCGAGCGCGTGCAGGGCACCGTTGGCCGGGCGCTTGAGACGGATGACGAAACGCTGGTGGGCCAAGGTCGCGCACTCGGCATGGCCACGCAGAAGCTCGCCAAGGTCACGCAAGCGCTGTGGGCCGCTGGCGACCCGCGTGTGACGCTGGCCAATGCGTCGGTCTATCTGGAAGCCTTCGGTCACGTCGTCGTGGCATGGCTCTGGCTGGAACAGGCCCTGACCGCAGCCAAGGCACTGCCCGTTGCAACGGGTGAAGACGCCGACTTTTACCGCGGCAAGCTGCAGGCGGCGCGGTATTTCTTCCAGTGGGAGTTGCCGAAGATCGACCCACAGATTGCGCTGCTGGGCTCGCTCGACACGACCACGCTGGACATGCAGGACGCTTGGTTCTAACTAAGACAACCACACAGGAGACACCATGGGTACGCTCAAGCATCTGTTCGATCTTTCCGGCAAGACGGCACTGATCACTGGCGGCTCGCGTGGGCTTGGCCTGCAGATTGCCGAAGCACTGGGCGAGCAGGGAGCACGCATCGTGCTGTCGGCGCGCAAGGCCGATGAGCTGAAGGAGGCGCAGGCGCATCTGAAGTCGCTCGGTATCGAGGCGGATTGGATTGCCGCCGACGGTGCCGTCGAAGCCGACATCCAGCGCCTGGCAGACGAGGCGCTGGCCAAGCTGGGGCACATCGACATTCTCGTCAACAATGCGGGCGCCACGTGGGGCTCGCCAGCGGAAGATCACCCCGTCGAAGCCTGGGACAAGGTGATGAACCTAAACATTCGCGGCCTGTTCCTGCTCACGCAGCAGATCGGTAAGCGATCGATGATCCCGCGCAAGTACGGCAAGATCGTCAACGTGGCATCGATTGCCGGCCTGAAGGGCAATCCGCCAGGCTCGCTCGATACGATCGCCTACAACACCAGCAAGGGCGCCGTGGTCAACTTCACGCGTGCGCTGGCCGGCGAATGGGGCGAGCACAACATCACCGTCAACGCCATCGCCCCGGGCTTCTTCCCCTCGAAGATGACGCGCGGCTCGCTGGAAAAGCTGGGTGTCGACAAGCTGACCGAGAAGTCGCCGCTGCATCGCATTGGCGACGACGAAGACCTCAAGGGCGTGGCCGCGCTGTTCGCATCGGATGCTTCGAAGCACATCACCGGGCAGATCCTCGCCGTCGATGGTGGCGTGAGCGTGGTCTAATTTCGGCTGCTTCCCACTCTTTTGAACGCAGCATGAGCGCAGACAACAACGGTTTTCCGATCGACATTCCCTTCCTGAAACTCATCGACATGCGCTGCCTGAAGGCGGCGGATGGCGAGGGCATCGTCGAGCTGACGCTGGAAGATCGCCACATGAACAGCTGGGAGATGGCCCACGGCGGCGTGACCATGACGATGCTGGACGTGGCCATGGCGATGGCCGGCCGCTCGGCTGACGTGCATGGCCGCGGCGTGGTGACGATCGAGATGAAGACGGCGTTCATGCAGCCCGGGCGCGGCACGCTCAAGGCCAGTGCGCGCTGCGTGCATCAGTCCACCACCATGGCCTTCTGCGAGGGTGAGGTGACTGACGACACTGGCAAGCTGGTCGCGCGTGGCTCGGGCACGTTCAAGTTCGTCAAGCGCATGCCGCCGCCGCGCACGCCTGAGCCTGGCGCGGACGGCTGATCACAAAGATTGCAGTTGCAGTACCCAGTTGCACATCCCAGGCCCGGGGGCCTGGACAACAAGAAAAGCAATCACGGAGACAACCATGCAACAACCCGCACGGCGGACGGCGTCTGCCCTTGCCATTACTCTGCTTTGCTGCACCGGATTGATCATGACCCTGGAAGGATGCGCCTCGAATTCTGCGCCGGCCGCAGCGCCGGCTGCTGACGCCCAAACGACCGTACAGGCGCCGTCCGCACCGAAGCCCCCCATGCAGAAGCCGCTCAATGCGGACGAATCCGACCCGAACAAGATGGGCTGGATGCAGGGCTTCCCGCCGCCGCCCGATCGCATCATCCGCTTTGATCTGGCGGGCAACATGTTCCCGCGTACGCGTTACGGTTTCAGCCACGTGCGTGAGTTCGTGCCCACGCGCGCGGTCTGGCACGGTGACGGCCCGGTGAGCAAGCTGCCGCGCGCTGAACGTGATATCAGCGGCGTGCTCTTCACCGATCCCGAGGGTGTGCGCCGCACCTTCGCCGAGGCTCTGAAGCTGACGTATACCGATGGCATCCTCGTCATGCACAAGGGCAAGGTGGTGTATGAGCGTTACTTTGGCGCGCTCGATGCACACACCCAGCACATTGCCATGTCGGTTACGAAATCGTTTGTGGGCACGCTGGCCGCCATGCTGGTGGCCGACGGCAAGCTCGATCCGGCCGCGCCCGTCACGCAATACGTGCCGGAGTTGAAGAACAGTGCCTATGGCGATGCCACCGTGCGCCAGGTCATGGACATGACTATCGGCGTGCACTATTCCGAAAACTACGCCGACCCGAACGCCGATGTCTGGGCCTACGCCCGTGCTGGCGGCATGCTGCCGCGCCCGGCCGGCTACAAAGGACCGGACAACTTCTACGATTATCTCGTCACGCTGAAGAAGGAAGGCGAGCATGACGCGGCGTTTTCGTACAAGACCGTCAACGCAGAAGTTCTGGCCTGGATCGTCCGTCGCGCGTCCAACAAATCATTGGCGGCGCTGCTGTCCGAGCGTATCTGGCAACCGATGGGGGCAGAGAACGATGCGTACTTTGGGGTGGATAGTATCGGCACCGAATCCGGTGGCGGTGGCCTGAACACCACGCTGCGTGATCTGGCCCGCTTTGGCGAGATGATCCGCAACGACGGCCGCTTCAATGGCCGCCAGATTCTGCCCAAGAGCGTGATCGACGACATCCGCCGCGGTGGTGACCCTGCCAAGTTTGCCAAGGCCGGCTACGCCACACTGCCGGGCTGGTCGTACCGCGATATGTGGTGGATCTCGAACAATGCCCACCACGCTTTCGAGGCGCGTGGCATCCATGGTCAAGCCATCTATATTGATCCGGTGGCGCAGATGACGATCGTGCGCTATGCCTCGCACCCCATCGCCGCCAATGGCGCCAATGATCCGATCACGCTGCCAGCCTTTGGCGCGCTGGCGGATTTCCTGATGCACCAGAAGTGATCCATTTGCATACCTAGGAGTGTTTTTTATGTCGAAGACTTATCAGCGCATCGTTCTGGCGTCCCGTCCGCAGGGTGCAGTGACGCTGGACAACTTCCGCCTGGAGACGGCTGATATTCCCGAACTGCAGGACGGCCAAGTGTTGGTGCGCAACCATTTCCTGTCGCTCGATCCGTACATGCGCGGTCGCATGAACGACAGCAAGTCTTATGCGCAACCGCAGCCGCTGGATGAAGTGATGATCGGCGGCACGGTGGGCGTGGTGGAAGCGTCCAAGAACCCGTCGTTTGCCGTGGGTGACAACGTGGTTGGCATGTTCGGCTGGCAGGAAGTGGGCGTGTCGGATGGGCGCGGCATCCAGAAGGTGGATACGCGCCACATTCCGCTGTCGGCGTACCTGGGCTCGGTGGGCATGCCTGGCGTGACCGCGTGGTACGGCCTGAACAAGATCATGCTCCCGAAGCCGGGCCAGACCGTGGTGGTGAGCGCCGCTTCGGGCGCGGTGGGCAGCGTGGTCGGCCAGCTCGCCAAGCTCAAGGGCTGCCGTGCCGTGGGCTTTGCCGGCGGCAAGGACAAGTGTGACTACGTGGTCAACGAGTTGGGCTTTGATGCCTGCATCGACTACAAGGCCGCCAAGGACCCGAAGGAGCTCTACCAGATGCTCAAGGCCGCTACGCCTGACGGCATCGACTCGTATTTCGAGAACGTTGGTGGCGCCATTCTGGATGCCGTGCTGCTGCGCATGAACGCCTTCGGCCGCATCGCCATGTGCGGCATGATCGCCGGCTACGACGGCCAGCCGCTGCCGCTGCAGAACCCGCAACTGATCCTGGTGTCGCGCCTGACCATCGAGGGCTTTATCGTCTCCGAGCATATGGACGTGTGGCCGGAAGCACTGCGCGAGCTGGGCGGCTTCGTGGCGCAGGGCAAGCTGAAGTTTCGCGAGAGCGTGTCGCAAGGGCTGGCAAGTGCGCCGGAAGCCTTCATGGGCCTGCTCAAGGGTAAGAACTTCGGCAAGCAACTGGTGAAGCTGGTCTGATGTTTTGACGTCAATGCGCGGACTGTCAATCGTTTGACAGTCCGCTGGGTGAGGGCCACAACAGAATGGCTCCACCTACAACGACTGCGTGAAGGAGACACCATGAACGCACCCGACACCGCACACGCCAAGCGGCCCGAAGACATGGCCAGCAACCTTAGCCCCGAGGCCGCTGCCCGTTACCGCAACCTGCCGCGGCCGCCGCAGTTCGCCACCGTGGCCGAAGAGCGTTTGCATCGCAAGCAGCGTCTGGCTGCGGCGTTTCGCCTGTTCTCCAAATTTGGTTTCGACGAAGGCGTGGCCGGGCACATCACCGCACGCGACCCGGAGCACCAGGACAGCTTCTGGGTGAATCCGTTCGGCGTGCATTTCAGCCAGGTGACGGTGTCGAACCTGATCCGCTGCGATCACCACGGCAACGTGGTCGAGGGCGACTACCCGGTCAACGCAGCGGCTTTCGCGATTCACTCGCGCGTGCATGGAGCACGGCCTGATGCCGTAGCCGCAGCGCACTCGCATAGCACGTACGGGCGCGCATGGTCGACGCTCGGACGCAAGCTCGATCCGCTCACGCAAGACGTGTGCGCCTTCTATGGCGATCATGCCGTGTACGACGATTTCGGTGGTGTGGTGGTCGAACTGGACGAAGGCCAACGCATTGCCGAGGCACTCGGCGACAACAAGGCCGCCATCCTGCAGAACCACGGCCTGCTGACCGTCGGTAAGACGGTCGACGAGGCTGCCTGGTGGTTCATCACCATGGAGCGTTCCTGCCAGGTGCAGTTGCTGGCCGAGGCCGCAGCCGCGCGCACCGGCGAGGCACCGCGCACGATTTCCGATGCCGCCGCGCGACAGGCGTATTCCATCGTCGGCTCGGCGCAGGCAGGGTGGTTCCAGTTCCAGCCGCTATACGCCCGCATCGTCAAGGAACAACCCGATCTGCTCGATTGATCGGTTCTAAACACCTGGAGCATCCATGACGGACTTGATCCTGCACCACTACGCCACCTCACCGTTTTCAGAGAAAGTACGTTTGATCCTCGGCTACAAAGACCAGCCGTGGAAATCCGTCACGGTGCCCGTGGTGCTGCCCAAGCCGGATGTGATGCCACTTACCGGCGGTTACCGGCGCACGCCGTTCCTGCAGATCGGCGCAGATATCTACTGTGATACCGCGCTGATTGCGCAGGTGCTGGAGTCGATCCATCCGGTGCCGACGCTGTATCCGGCCGATCATGCCGCTGCCGTGTTTGCCATGGCGCAATGGGCGGATACGACGCTGTTCTGGGCAGCGGCGACCTTTGTCATGCAGCCTGCCGGTTTTCAGAGTCTGTTCGGCAGCATGCCAGAGGCGTTCGTCAAAGCGTTCGTGGAAGACCGCAAGGCCATGCGCGCAGGCGGTACCGGCCTGCGCACACCGCCGCAGGAAGCGACATCCACGCTGCATGTCTTCCTCGCGCAACTGGAGCGGCAACTCGCCACCGGTGAGCACATCTTCCTGTTCGGTGAGCAGCCGAGCGTGGCTGATTTCTCTGTCTACCACTGCCTGTGGTTCATCCGCCGTGCGACGGGCGTGGCGGGCATTCTGGACGCGCATCCGGAGGTTGTGGCGTGGATGCATCGCGTTGCCGCGTTTGGGCATTCGCAGGCCCAGCCGATGACGCCGGCTGAAGCGCTGGACGTTGCCCGCGCCGCCACACCGCACGCGCTGACCGAGCCGAATGCGCCATTCGACGATCGCTACGGCCTGCCCAAGGGTACGCGCGTGACGGTGGCCGCAGTCGACTACGGCGTCGACCCGATCGAAGGCGAGTTGATCGTCTCCACCCGCGACACGGTGGGCCTGCTGCGCGAAGACGCACGCGTCGGCCAGGTGGTGGTGCATTTCCCGCGCGTGGGTTACGCCGTGCGCAAGGTCGAAGCGGCGGGCTAGGCGTTGGACAGGCGGGTTTTGCCGCTTTGATCCCCTTTCATGACAACAACACGAGAGAGACACGTATGAAGCAATTCGCAGGCGGCGTGGCCGTCATCACGGGCGGTGCGTCGGGTTTCGGCAAGGAGTTCGCCAAGAACGCGGCCGGGTTGGGCATGAAGCTGGTGCTGGCCGATATCCAGCAGGACGCGCTGGATGCGGCTGTGGCTGAGTTTGCAGCGCAGGGCGTGGAAGTCATCGGCCTGCGCGTTGACGTGTCGAAGGTGGAAGACGTACAGGCGTTGGCCGATGCTGCCATCAAGACGTTCGGCAAGGTCAACCTGCTGTTCAACAACGCAGGCGTGGGCGCCGGCGGGCTGATCTGGGAGAACACCGAGCGCGATTGGGACTGGGTGCTGGGCGTGAACCTGCACGGCGTGATCCACGGCGTGCGCATCTTCACGCCGCTGATGCTGGAAGCCGCCAAGAAGGACCCGTCGTACGAAGGCCATATCGTCAATACGGCATCGATGGCGGGGCTGTTGAATGCGCCGGCCATGGGTATCTACAACGTGTCCAAGCATGCGGTGGTGGCGTTGTCCGAATCGCTGTATCAGGACTTGAGCCTGGTGACCGAGCAGATCCATTGCTCGGTGCTGTGCCCGTACTTTGTGCCGACGGGCATTACTAAGTCACACCGCAATCGCCCGCAGGACCTTGCCAATACGGCGCCGCCCACGAAATCACAGCTTGTGTCGCAAGCCATGTCGGACAAGGCCGTCAGCTCTGGCAAGGTGACGGCGGAGCAGGTCGGCCAGATGACGTTTGATGCGATCCGCGACGCGAGCTTCTACATCTATTCGCACCCGCACGCGCTGGCACCGGTGCAGCATCGCTTTGAAGACATCATCTCGCAGCGCAATCCGTCCGATCCGTTCGAAGGTAAGCCGGATGTGCGTGCACGTCTGGTGGAAGCACTGCGCGACTAACGCCGACACCCAAGACTCCGGAGCCGCCATGACGACCGCCGCCATCACTGAATCGCAGTTCGCCGATCTGCCCAACGGCATGCGGCTGCATTACGCCAGCGCCGGCAAGCGCGGTGCGCCGCTGATGCTGTTCGTGCATGGCTTTCCGGAGTTCTGGTACGAGTGGGAGTCACAGCTTGCGGCATTCGGTGATACGCACTTTGCTGTGGCGCCCGATATGCGCGGCTACAACCTGTCGAGCAAGCCAGCGGCGGTGGATGCGTATCGTCCGAAGTTCCTGGTGCAGGATCTGGCGCAGCTCATTACGGCGCTGGGGTATGAGCGCGCCATCGTGGTTGCCCACGATTGGGGCGGGGCGATCTGCTGGAACCTGGCAATCCAGCATCCGGAGTTGGTGGAGCGGCTGGTGATCGTCAATTCGCCGCACCCGTGGGTGTTTGCGAATGCGTTGCTGAGCGATCCGACGCAGCAGGCTTCGTCGGCGTACATGAACTGGCTGCGCAAGCCGGGCTCGGAAGAGGCGCTGGCCGCCAACGAATTCGAGAAGCTGGAAGGTTTCTTCCACGGCATGGGCCAGCCGGTGGCCGAGTGGTTCACGCCGGAGGTGCGGGCACGCTATCACGCTGCATGGAGCCAGCCGGGCGAGGGCGGCTCGCACGGGCTAACTGGGGGCGTGAACTATTACCGTGCTTCACCATTGCATCCGCCCACCGAGGGCACCGCACCGTTGCGCATCGACCAGATGCCGCCCGACGCGTTTGTCGTGAAGGTGCCCACGCTGGTGATCTGGGGCGAGATGGATATGGCGCTGCCGAAAGGCCTGCTCAACGGGCTGGAGCGCTTCATTCCCGATCTGCGCCTTGAGCGCATTCCCAACGGCACGCATTGGGTGGTGCACGAACAGCCGGAGCGCATCACCGCGCTGATCCGGCCGTTCGTTTCGTAACGCGCCGGCTTACATCGACTCCGCAAGCATGCGGCGGTAGTCATCTGCCGTGGCGATGCGCGGGTTGGTCTTGTGGCAGTGGTCGAGCAGTGCGCCTTCCACCACGTGCTCCAGCGCGTCTTCCGGCACACCCATCTGGCGCAGGCTGGTCGGCAGTCCCAAACGCGCCGTTAGATCGTGTACGGCTTGGGCCAGATCAGCGCCCGCGGGCAGGTTCATCACGCGGCGCATGCGCGCGTAGCGGTTGTCCCGCACCACGGTTTCCGCTGTTTCGTTAAAGCGCAGCACGGCAGGCAGCACCACCGCATTGAGCGTGCCGTGGTGCAACCCGGTCTTGCCGTTCACTTTCACACCGCCCAGCGGGTGCGACAGCGAATGCACGCACCCCAGCCCCTTCTGGAACGCCATCGCACCCTGCATCGAGGCGCTCATCATATTGAGCCGTGCATCTCGGTCGGCACCATCACGCGTGGCGCGTTCGATATTGGCCCAGGCGCGCTCCAGTCCATCCAGCGCGATGCCATCGGCGGGCGGATTGAAGGCCGGGGCGAGGAAGGTCTCAATGCAATGCGCGATGGCATCCATGCCGGTGGCGGCCGTGAGCGCGGGCGGCAGGCCGAGCGTCAATTCCGCATCGCAGATCGCCGATTTAGGCAGCAGGTGCCACGAGTGGAATCCAAGCTTGCGACCGTCTTCCAGGATGATGATGGCACCGCGCGCCACCTCGCTGCCGGTGCCGGCTGTGGTGGGAATGGCGATCAGCGGTGCCGCCGCTTCCGTGATCTTTGCGCTGCCGCCCTCGATGGTGGCGTAGGTGGTCAGTGGCTCGGGGTGCGTCGCCGCAATGGCGATGCCCTTGGCCAGGTCGATCGACGAACCACCGCCAATGGCGATCAGCCCGTCGCAGCCGGCGTCCTTGTACTGCGCGGTGGCCTTCAGCACCATCGCCTCGGTCGGGTTGGAGGGCGTTTCGTCGAACACGGTGATGGGCAGCCCGCCCGTGGCATCGATGGCCCGCTGGGCCAGCCCGGCGGCGGCCACGCCCTTGTCGGTCACGATCATTGGCCGGCGGATGCCGACGCGCGCGCATTCGCTTTTCAGTTCGTTGACCGTGCCGAAGCCGAGGTGGACGTGGGTGAGGTAGTAGATGAGGGCCATGCGCTGTCTCCGATGGATGTGTGCATCACCCGTCTTGTCGTGCGGGCGTGGTTCAATGGATACTCCGATGATAGCTAAATTAGAACGATCGTTCAGTTAACGCCCTCATGCAGCACCCGTCTCTCGACCCGCACGTTGCCCAGTTGCTCGACCTGGTTGCGCGTGCCAAGCGTCCGCCGTTGAATGCGCTCGACCCCGCCGACGCCAAGATCGCCTACGAAAAGAGCAGCCCCATTGTCGACATCCCGGCCATTCCGCTGGAAGCCGTACATGACCTGACGGTCACTGCGCGCGACGGTCATGCGATTCCCATCCGTACCTATGCCGCACGTGAGGTGAGCTGGGCCGATCCGCTGCCGTTGCTGGTGTACTTTCACGGTGGCGGTTTCACCGTGGGCAGCATCAGGACGCACGATCAACTCTGCCGATCATTGGCAGCCAAATCCGGGGCGATGGTGTTGTCGGTGGACTATCGGCTCGGGCCGGAGTGGAAATTCCCGACCGCAGCAAACGACGCGTTTGACGTGCTGCAGTGGGTGTTCGATGAAGCCGTCACCATCGGCGCCGACCCCGCGCGCATCGCGTTCGGCGGCGACAGCGCGGGCGGAACGCTAGCTGCCATCAGTGCCATCGAGGCACGTAACCGAGGCCTCGCGCCTGTTCTGCAACTGTTGATCTACCCCGGCACCACTGCGCGCGAGACCACGCCGTCACACCGCAAATTCGCCGAGGGCTACCTGCTCACGCAGGAGATGATCCACTGGTTCTTCTCGCAATACCTGCGCACGGATGCCGACCGCGACGACTGGCGCTTCGCCCCGCTGGATGCCGGTGGCCACGGCGCCGATGTGCAAGGCGTGTGCCCCGCGTGGATTGCGGTGGCTGGCTTCGACCCGATCCGCGATGCCGGCATCGGCTACGCGAACAAGCTGCGCGATGCCGGTGTGCCAGCCGAACTGAAGCTGTACGAAGGCATGATCCACGACTTCTTCAAGATCGGCCGCTTTGTGCCGGCAGTCGAAGATGCACACCGCGACGCCGCCACTGCACTGCGCCGCGCCTTCGGCACCGAGACGGAGTAAGCAACAATGAGAGGAGACCCGCATGGCGATTGAGGATTTCCGCCACAGCACGCCATTGCGTGTGCGCTGGGCCGAAGTCGATGCGCAGAGCATCGTCTTCAATGGCCACTACCTGTTGTATGCCGATGTCTGCATCACCGAGTATTGGCGCAGCATCGGCGTGCGATATCCGGTGGATGTGGTTGATACGTTTGGTGTCGACTTCTACGTGGTCAAATCCACGCTCGAATACCATGCGTCCGCGCGCTTTGACGACGAGCTGGACCTGCGTTGCCGCGTGGCGCGCTTGGGCCGCTCCAGCATGCGTTTTATCATTGAGATGTATCGCGAAGACGAGCATCTCGTTACCGGCGAGGTCATCTACGTATGCGCCGATCCCGCTACGCAGACCTCCGCGCCGCTTCCCGAGACGCTGCGCGATCGCATTCTCAATTTTGAAGTTCTCAAGCCTGAAACATGACTGCCCCTGAATCTGTCCGCCCGCTTGCCGGCGTTGAAATCGACCGCTGGGACACCGTGCGCGAAGAAGCGCGCGCCATTCGCTACGACGTGTTTGTGGTCGAGCAGGGCGTGCCTGTTGAACTCGAATGGGACGAGTGGGACGACCAGTGCTGGCACGCCCTGGCGCACGATACGGCCGGCCGCGCAGTTGCTACCGGCCGTCTACTGCCGGACGGCCACATCGGCCGCATGGCTGTGCGCAAGGAGGCGCGCGGCACGGGCGTTGGCGCATGTGTACTGCAAGCGTTGATCGACAAGGCCCGGTCGCTCGGTTACCCAGAACTGATCCTGAACGCGCAAACCCACGCCATGCCGTTCTATACACGCGCTGGCTTTACCGCCGAGGGCGCAGAGTTTGAAGAGGCGGGCATCCCGCACCGGACCATGCGCCGCGTGCTGTAACAGACCGCCTACACGTTGATCGCGCGGGCGGCGCGCACGATCGCTTCGATCGCAGCCTGTGCCGCCGGCGACGACGTTCTGCCGTGCAGTCGCACAATCCCCGTGATGGACGGCGGCGACAGCCAGCCTTTTACCGCCAGCCGTACAAGTGCGCCGGACTCCAGTTCCTCGCGTAGGGCGGCATCTGTTGCGCCGAGCACGGTGTCGGTGGTGAGCGCGACCGTCTTGAGCACGCCGTAGTTGTCACATTCGAGCGCAATGCTGACTTCCTCGCCCGCAGGCAAACCCAGCAGGGCGGCCAATTCCACCTTCGACGGGCTCAGCAGCTTCGGCACGGCAATGCCGTATTCCCACACTTCGCGCAACGTGTGCTCACGCTGCGCCAGCGGGTGGCCGGCCCGCACGTACAGATGGGGCGGTTGACCGCCGATGGGCTGGATATCCAACGCGGCGTCTTTTGGCATGTCGCGCACGTCCGCAGCGAAGAACTCGATGCTTTCCGTGCGCAGGCTTTCTAGTAGTTGTACCCAGTTGCCGACTTCCATGCGCAGCGCCACTTGTGGATGCAGTTGCCGCAACTCACGCAACGCCTGCGGCATCAAGGTGGCAGTCAGCAGCGGCCCCACGCCAAAGGCGGTATCGCCGAGTTGGCTGTCACGGTAAAGATCTACGTCACGCTGCAGGCACCGCGCCTCGAACAGCAGCTTGCGCCCCCGTGCGATCACGAACTCACCCGCTGCAGTGGGGCGCACGCCGCCCACATCACGGTCGAACAGGCGGATGCCAAGGTCATCTTCGATGGCCTGGATGCTTCGGCTGAAGGCAGGTTGGCTAAGGTGCGCCAACTCGGCGGCGCGGGCGAAATGCAGGGTGTCAGCCAGGGCAACGACGTGACTCAGGCGGCGCAAGTCCATGCTGTTGCGTCCATTGCATTGAATAGATGTTTATTATGCATTGGACGCATTGAATTACCACGCCTAGGCTTGTCTTCATAAAAATTCGCTACAAAAGCGAGGAGACACCCGATGAGTTCACACCTGCAATTGGCACTGATCGTCGCCTGCATCCTGGGCTTCGGCGCCATGGAGTTCGTCACACGGCGCTACCAGGCCAGTGTCAGCGGCAAGGCCACCGCCAACGACGCATGGCTGGAAGTGCTGATGTTCGTTAGCCTGGTCGCCATCACCCAGCCGATTGCGCTGCTGGGCAGCAACGCGCTGTGCAACTGGCTCATGCCTGCGCAGCACAACGCCTGGGCCAATCTGCCGTGGTGGGCCATGACCGGCCTGCTGCTGATCGGCGATGACCTCACGCAGTATCTTTGGCACCGTGCCTCGCACACACCACTGCTGTGGCCGTTGCACCGCGCGCATCACAGCTCGTCGTACATGAGCGTGCGTGTCACATACCGCAACAACTTCTTCTACTACCTGATGATGCCCGGCCTGTGGATTGGCGGTGTGGCGGTGTATCTGGGTTTCGGCAGCGTCTACGGGGTGTATCTGCTGGTGAAGGTGGCCGTCATTCTGGGCGCGCATTGCGCCTGGCCGTGGGATGCGCCGCTGTACCGCATTCGCGCGCTGCGCCCACTGATGTGGGTGATTGAGCGCACCATTTCCACGCCTGCTACGCATTGGGCGCACCACGCGCTTACCAACGCCGATGGCATCGGCCACTACAAGGGCAATTTCGGCAACCTGCTGTTCTTCTGGGACGTGCTGTTCGGCACCGCCCACATCACGCGCAAGTACCCCGCGCAGATCGGCTTGCAGGACGACGTATTGTTTGGCGAGGAGCGCTGGACCGCGCAAATGTTCTACCCGCTGGTGCAGTCCAAGCGTGAGCATTCTGCGCTGCGTCCGGGCGGTGCGGCCATCACCGAAATCGACCAGCTTGTTGCCGCCAAACAAGAGACGGCATGAGTCGATGCGCGCTTACATATCGGCGTGCGTAACGGTATCGAGCACGCCGAGGTAGCGTGTCTCGCCAATCTGCCCTTGCGCGTCGAAGCGGCGCTCGGTCACGTCGAAGCAGCCATCGTGGCGGATGCGCAGCACGGTAGTGGCACGCGTGCCATAGCGCGGCGAGCGGATGAATGCGGCGGAGAGCAGCTTTTCCCACTCTGGTGCCACGCCGGTGGCAGGCAGGGCGCCGGTGGGGGCTTCTCGTGTCTCGGCCATCAGGTTGATATAGCGGGACACGTCCAGCGCGTTGCCGTGTCGGCCGGTATCAGCGGCCAAGGCCTCGGCAAACGCGGCCATGCGGTGGCGTACCTTGAACCACGGCGTGTCGAGCAACGCATTTGACAGCCCGTATACGCCGGGCGCCAGCTTGAGCGGGGCGTCTGCGCGGTTGCTGGTCCACCAGAGTTCGTCGCGCGTGGCGGTCA
Organism: Ralstonia sp. ASV6; assembly: GCF_016429285.1. Classification (GTDB taxonomy): domain Bacteria; phylum Pseudomonadota; class Gammaproteobacteria; order Burkholderiales; family Burkholderiaceae; genus Ralstonia; species Ralstonia flaminis. The sequence continues at coordinate 30,863 of NZ_JAELUI010000016.1, read as the reverse complement.
GCAGGTTGTAGCCGTTGTAAGCGCGGTCGCGAGTGGTCAGGCTATCGAGGTACGTCGGGATCGACGCCTCATCGGCCGTCAGGAAATTGGAGACCAATTCACCGCGTGAGCGCGCATCGGGGCGGCGCTCGGACGGCGCACGGTAGTTGGTCAGCGCTGCAAAACGGCCGTCGCGTGTCATCCCCATCCACGTGCCTGCGTGGCCGACAACCTGGGCCAGATCGCGCCCGGCGAGTACGTTGGGCGCATCGCTCCACCACGCCAGCGGCGCCGCGGGGCGGTCATAGAATTCGTCCCGGTTGGCGGCCACCACTAGTGCGTAGGCGGGGTGGGCGTGCCAGGCCGTGAGAATCAAACACATGAGCACTTCCTTTGAACGTGCCAAGCGAGTGGTCAATGTGACGACCTGTGTCGCGAGGGCTTCGGCCAAGCATAGCAGCCAGCCGAGTTTTTGCGATGACGATTACGCGAGTACGGGGCTAACCGTTCTCCAGATCAACGAAAAGCTCCGCATGGCGTTCGCCCGCAACGAATTCGCGCGGGCCGCCGGTCTCCCACAGGCCGGCCAGCGTAGCGGTAAAGGCAGGCGGGATATCGTGGTAGCACTCCATCCACGTGGCCTGCCCGTCGCGTAGCTCGGGGCGACGCATCACGGTGCCGGTCACGCCGGTCGCTTCTTCCACCGTGTCGAGCCAGCGTTGCCAGCGTGGCAGGGCAGCGGCGGCGTCGCGCTCGGCGATGCGGAAGTAGACGAACAGGTGATCGGCCATGATGGGTGTCCGGTATCAGGCGTTTTCTGAAACGGGAATCGTGTACGGCAGGTTCTGCAACGTCAACACCGGGCCGTCAAACGTGGCGAGGTGGATGACGGTGTCGAGCGCATCCAGCTTCAACTCGACCAGCAAGTCCGTGCCGCCGTCCGGTGCCATTGCCGCATTCACGACCATGCCGCACGGCTGGCTCGGATCGGCTGCGCTGTAGACCTCGGCGCCTGCCGAGGTGGGAGCATTCACGTGGGCGCGTTGCATGCGCCGCTTGAGCGTGCCGCGATACTGGCTGCGCGCGACGATTTCCTGGCCGGGATAGCAGCCTTTTTTGAAATCGACACCGCCCAGCAACTCCAGGTTCACCATCTGCGGCACGAACTGCTCTTGCGTGGGCAGGGTGATTTGCGGCACACCTGCCTGCAGGCTCAACCAGTCCCACACCTCAGTGCCGATCAGCGACAGGCGCGACGACAGCATCTTCCATGCATGCTGGAAATGCTCGGCGTGCACCATCCATTGATAGCGCGGGCGGCCGTCGGCGTCGGGCAGGCGGATCACTGCGCCAACCTGCTGGCCCACCGTGGCCGGCTGCTGTGCAACGGCGTAGATGGCATCCGACTCCGGCAGCACGGCGCCGGCCGCCAGCAGGGCATCGGCCGCATCCGGCCCGGCGACGCCGATGGCGATGAACTCGTCCATCGGACGCAGCTTGGCCTTGGCACGCAGCACGAACATCGACAGGCGCTTGGTAAGCGCCGGGGCGACCAGCTTGTCGGCCTGCAGCACGATCGTATCGGCCTGGCGCCACATCAACAGCGTGGCCAGCAGGCGCCCTTTGGGCGAGCAGTAGCCGGCCAGACGAGCCTGGTTGGGCCCCAGGCCCGTGACGGCGTTGGTCAGCTGGTTATGGAGGAATTCGGCCGCATCCGCGCCTTCAACGGCAATGCGCGCGAGGTTGGTCGGCGCAGACAGCACGCTGCCGCGCGTGGCGGCGTCAAATTGGACGTCGAGCGGAGGAAAGCTGAGCGTATCGACGAAATCCTGGAAAACGACATTCATGGTGTGCAGGCTGCCTGAGATTGACCCGGTATTATATGAGGCTGTCTGAAGGGCAGTTTGTGTCCTCTCAACCCATGTCAATAGTGCGGACAAAGCTGCGGCCGAGTCGTTCCGCACGTGGATTCCGTCAATACGCAACGCAATGTTCTCTTTTCTCAAGCGCTTGATTCTGCTGGCGATCCTGATCGCGCTGGCGGCGGCAGGCGGCGTGGTGTGGTGGGCCCAGCAACCGGTGAGCCTTCCGGCACCGTCGCTGGAAGTGGTGATCAAGCCGAACTCGAGCGTGATCTCGGTCGGCAAGCAGCTCGCCAGCGCGGGCGTGGGCGTGCAACCGCAGTTGTTCTCGCTCGTGGCGCGCGCTACCGGCAACGCCAAGAGCCTGAAGGCCGGCGGCTACGAATTGGAGACCGGCGCCACGCCGTTGTCCATCCTCGACAAGATGGCGCGCGGCGAGGTCACGCACTACGTCGTCACCGTCATTGAAGGCTGGTCGATGCGCCAGATGCGCGCGGTGGTGGATGCGGAGCCAGCGCTCAAGCACGACACGGCGGGCCTGTCCGACGCCGATTTGATGCGCAAGATCGGCGCACCCGAAGCCAATCCGGAAGGCCTGTTCTTCCCCGATACCTATCTCTTTGCACGTGGCAGCAGTGATGTGGAGCTCTATCGCCACGCCTACCAGGCCATGCAGAAACGCCTGGCCGACGCCTGGGCCAAGCGGCCGCTCGACCTGCCGTACAAGACCCCGTACGAAGCCTTGACCATGGCCTCCATCATCGAGAAAGAGACCGGCCAGAAGGTCGACCGACCGATGATCGCGGCGGTGTTCGTCAACCGCCTGCGCAAGAACATGCTGCTGCAGACCGACCCGACCGTCATCTACGGCATCGGTGCCGGCTTTGACGGCAATCTGCGCAAGCGCGATCTGCAGGCAGACACGCCGTACAACACCTACACGCGCGCCGGCCTGCCGCCCACGCCGATCTCGCTGCCGGGCATGGCCTCGCTGCAAGCGGCGCTGAACCCCGCGGCGTCCGATGCGCTGTACTTCGTGGCGCGCGGTGACGGCAGCAGCCAGTTTTCGACCAACCTGACGGACCACAACCGGGCCGTCAACAAATACCAGCGCGGCCAACCATGACCGGCAAGTTCATTACATTCGAAGGTATCGACGGCGCGGGCAAGAGCACGCACCTGGCGTGGTTCGCCCAGCAATTGCAGGCCAAGCTCGCGCCGCAAGGCAAGAATGTGGTCGTCACCCGTGAGCCGGGTGGCACGCCCCTGGGCGAACGCCTGCGCGAGGTGCTGCTGCACGAACGCATGCACCTGGAAACCGAAGCGCTGCTGATGTTCGCCAGCCGCCGCGAGCACATCGCCGAGGTGATTCAACCCGCGCTCGATCGCGGCGATTGGGTCATTTCCGACCGTTTCACCGACGCCACCTTCGCCTACCAGGGTGGAGGCAGGGGCTTGGCCATTGACCGGCTTGAAGCGCTGGAGCAGTGGGTGCAACAGGGCCTGCAGCCAACCAAGACCATCCTCTTTGATCTCGCCCCCGAAATTGCCGCCGCGCGCCTGGCAGACGCCCGCACGCCCGACAAGTTCGAGGCAGAGTCCGCCCAGTTCTTCCTGCGCACGCGTGCCGAATACCTGCGCCGCGCCGCCGCCGAGCCGCTGCGTTTTGTTGTGCTGGACGCCAACCGCGAGCGCGGCGAACTCCAGAAAGACTTAGAGAAGTTGCTTGCAGTGCTTTGATTTTGCGTGCAATTTCCGATACTGAAATAATGGTTTCACGGCGAGCTTTCGCATCAACAATCTAGCGCAACCCATTGATTTATGATGCTTTATCCTTGGCAATCCGCTGACTGGGCGCGCCTGCAGGCCATGCGGTCCAAGCTGCCGCACGCCATCCTGCTGAACGGGCAGGCCGGCACCGGCAAGCGCGATTTCGCCATGCACTTTGCGCAGGGCCTGCTGTGCGACACACCCGCGGCCGACGGTCAGCCTTGTGGCACGTGCGCGGCCTGCAACTGGTTCGCGCAGGGTAACCATCCGGACTTCCATCTTGTGCGCCCTGAGGCCATGGAAGATGCGCCCGAGACCGAGAAGGACGCCGAGGGTAAGAAGAAGGCGCCCAGCAAGATCATCCGCATGGAGCAGGTGCGCAGCCTGATTGAGGCGATTGGTGTGGGCACGCACCGGGCAGGGCTGCGCGTGGTAGTGCTGTACCCGCTGGATGCGCTGCAGACCGAAGGCGCCAACGCGCTGCTCAAGACGCTGGAAGAGCCGCCACAGGACACCATCTTCCTGCTGGTGACGGATCGTATCGACCGCATCCTGCCGACCATCCTGTCGCGTTGCCGGCAGTTTCCGCTGCAGCCGCCTCAGCCCGACGCCGCGCGCCAGTGGCTGGAGCAGCAGGGCGTACCGCACGCGCAAAACCTGCTGGCTGAATACGGCAATGCACCGCTGGCTGCGCTATCGGCCGCCGAGTCCGAAGACCGGCCACTGTTGCAGTTTTTGCTCGAGCAGCTGGGCCAAGGTTCGAAACTCGACGCACTGGCCACCGCCGATCATTTACAGAAATTGTCGGTTCCCGCCGTTCTCAGTACCATGCACCGATGGGTATTTGATCTGATGGCTGCAAGGCTGGCAGGGCGCCCACGGTATTTCCCGGCCCAGCGCGACGCATTGCAGCGTTGCGCAAGCGCCATCCCGCTGGACCGCCTGGAGCGTTTCGCCCGTGCCTTGCCCGAACGGCGCCGTACCGAGCAGCATCCGCTGGCTGCACGGCTCGTCATCGAAAGCCTTTTGCTGGATTACCGGCAGCTTTTTCCTGCTGCCTGAAACTGAACTCCTGGAACCTCTGTGAGCACTGCACCTCTTCGTACGCCTGGTACACCGGTCACCCCTGGCGCTCCTGCTGCCCCAGGCATGGCTGCTGGCGCCCCGACGCGCCCGGGCATTGTCTCCCTGGCCATCAAGGATGAAGCCGGCCTGCACGCCGCCTATATGCCGTTCCTGAAGAACGGCGGCATCTTTGTGCCTACCCAGCGGCCTTACCGCATCGGTGAAGACGTCTTCCTCGTGCTATCGCTGCTGGACCGCCCGCAGAAATATCAAGTGGCCGGCAAGGTGGCCTGGATCACGCCCGTTGGCACGCCAAACAGAACACCGGGGATCGGCGTGCACCTGGGGGAAGACGAACCCTGCCGCGTGCTGCGCCGCGTGGTTGAGGAGCTGCTGGGCAAGCAGATCAACTCGCAACGCCCCACGCAAACGCTCTGATACCTTTTATGAGACGGCGCATGAAATTTGTGCCGTAACTTGCTGATTTTCTGATGTTTGTTGATTCCCACTGCCATATCAATTTTCCGGATCTCCGGGCGCGCCTTCCGGATCTGCTGACCCGCATGCGCGAAAACCGCGTTACGCACGCGCTGTGCATTTCCGTCACGCTGGAAGACTTCCCGAGCGTACTGGAGATCGCCGAGCAGGAGCCGAACGTGTACGCCACTGTGGGTGTGCACCCGGATGCCGAAGCCGATATTGAAGAAGGCACGCGCATTGAAGAGCCAACGCTGGAGCGCCTGCTGGCGCTGGCGGACCACCCGCGTGTGGTCGGCATTGGCGAGACGGGGCTCGATTACTACCGCTTGGGCGATCGCACCGTGGCCGACATGGAGTGGCAGCGCGAGCGTTTTCGCACGCATATCCGTGCCTCCAAGCAGACCGGCAAGCCGCTGGTGATCCATACGCGCTCGTCGGCGGACGACACGCTGGCCATCATGCGCGAAGAGGATGCCCAGGCCGCACGCGGCGTCATGCACTGCTTTACCGAAAGCTGGGACGTGGCGAAGGCCGCGCTGGATCTTGGGTTCTACATCTCGTTCTCGGGCATCGTCACGTTCAAGAACGCGGTGGACCTGCAGGAAACCGCCAAGAAGGTGCCGCTGGACCGCATGCTGATCGAGACCGATTCGCCCTACCTTGCGCCGGTGCCATTCCGCGGCAAAACCAACGAGCCAGCATACGTACGGCACGTGGGTGAATTTATCGCAACGCTCCGTGGGGAACCGTTGGATCGTATTGCCAACACCACGACAGAGAATTTTTTCAATCTATTCAACGCAATACCGCGATAACTTGAAGTTCGGCATGAAAAAAATTACATTGACCGTCGGGCTGACGATGGCCCTGTCGGGCGTCGCACTCGCCACGCCACAGGACGACCTGCGTGCTGCCGTCGAATACAACCGGCCAGTGCTGGTGCAGAAGTACGTTGCGCAGGGCGTCGACCCGAACCTGAACACGCGCGAAGGCACGCCGCTGCTGGTGGACGCGCTCAAGGACAAGAACATCGAAGTGGCCGAGGCGCTGATCCGTGCCAAGAACCTCGATTTCGAGCGCACCAACGCCGCCGGCGAGAACGCGCTGATGATGGCCGCCTACCAGGGCCTGCTGCCCATGGTGAAGCTGATGGTGGAAACGTACGAGGTGGAGGTCAACAAGACCGGCTGGACCGCGCTGCACTACGCCGCCACCAACGGGCACGACGACGTCGTCAAATACCTGCTCGACCACGCCGCCTATATTGATGCGGAAAGCCCCAACGCCACGACGCCGCTGATGATGGCGGCCATGAACGGCCACATCACCACGGTCAAGCTGCTGCTGGACGAGGGCGCGGACATGAACCTGCGCAATCAGCAGAAGATGGACGTGATCGACTTTGCCAAGCGGTATCACCAGGACGAGATTGCCGCGGGGCTGGAGTCACGCCGGCGCAAGCTGGCTGCGCAGTCTGGCCAGCCCGCGCCTGCGGCCAAGCCTGCAGCACCAGAGGCACCGACGCCGATGGCGGCCCCTAAGCCAGCGCCTCAGCCGGCCGCAGCGCCATCCGGCAATCGCGATGCAATCGGTACCCCAACCGATGCGCTGTTCAACAGCAATGGCAGCAGCCGCGTGGCGCCGGGCGAACTGCGTGGTAACTAAGCCCGACAATGCGGGACGGGTGTGATGCCTGTGATACCTGTCACACCCGCCGCGCCAACCGCACTCCGGTGAACTGCCAGCGCTGGTGCGGATAGAAGAAATTTCGGTACGTCGCCCGCAGGTGCCCCTCGGGCGACACGCATGACCCGCCGCGCAGCACCATCTGGCTGCACATGAACTTGCCGTTGTACTCGCCCACGGCGCCCTCGGCCGGCTGAAAGCCCGGGTAGGGGCCATAAGGGCTGGCAGTCCACTCCCATACATCTCCGAAGAGTTGCCGAAGTCCGCCGGCCTGGGCGATGCCGTGGTCGGGCAATGGCATGAGCGCGCCGCGATCGGCGAAGTTGCCTTGCACCGGCATGCCCTCGGCGGCGTGCTCCCATTCGGCTTCCGTGGGCAGGCGGGCGCCGGCCCAGCGGGCATAGGCATCGGCCTCGTAGAAACTGACATGCGTGACGGGTGCATCCAGGTCAACGGGGTGCAGACCGTGCAGCGACATCTGCTGCCAACCCTCCGCGCCATCTACGTCAGAGCGCCAATAAAGCGGGGCGTCGATCCCTTCGCGCTGCACCCAAGCCCAGCCATCGGATAGCCACAGCGTGGGCTGGCGATAGCCGCCGTCCTGCATGAAGGCGATCCACTCGCGGTTGGTGATGGGGTGTGTTGCCAGTGCGTAGGGCTCCAGCCAGACGGTGTGGCGCGGGCCCTCGCAGTCGAACATGAAATCGGCGCCGGAATCGGTTTTGCCGATTTGTGCGGCGCCGCCCTGGAATGCGACCCAGCCTGGTTGGGCTCCAGTCGCGCGTACGGGTGCGGGCCGTGTCTGCGCGTAGGCCGGACACAGTGGGTTCTGCGCAAACAGGTGCAGCAGATCGGTCAACAGCAACTCCTGGTGCTGCTGCTCGTGATGCAGACCGAGCGTAATCAGCCGGGCAAGCTCCGCAGACACGCCTTCGGCCAGCAGGCGCTGCATGGCCGCATCCACATGCGCGCGATAGGAGCGCACCGCATCGAGTGTCGGGCGCGTGAGCATGCCCCGGCGTGGGCGTGGATGCCTTGCGCCAACGGTCTCGTAGTACGAGTTGAACAGGTAGCGGTAGCGCGCATCCGGCGAGCGGTAACCGGCCACGTTGGGGCCGAGAATGAACTCTTCGAAAAACCACGTGGTGTGGGCCAAGTGCCATTTGGCGGGGCTGGCGTCGTCCATCGACTGGACGGTGGCATCGGCGTCCGACAGCGGCGCAGCCAGTGCCAGGGACTGTGTCCGCACGGCGCTGTAGTGCTGCAGGAGGTCGGGCAGGGCAGGCCGGGTATTGGCGGGCACATCGAAGGCGGGCGATACGCGCATGACGTCTTCAGTCTCCAGGCTGGCGGCAAGAACAGGCGATCAGAACGGCAGAGCAGCAAGTGGGCCATGCTGCAGAGCGCACGCTGGCGCGCCATGCTCACCCGCGCATGTCTCGGTTTCGTAAGAAGCATATGCGAGCTTTGTAACTTTGCTATGCGCAACAGTGGCCATGCTGCGTTGCAGTGATGGCTGCAGCGCAGCATCGCTTGTCATGAAACAGTCACTCCGGTCACCTAGGATGTAAACGTTTACAAATTCAAATGAGGGCGCCGTGGCAAGCAGCATCAAAGACGTGGCAACGCGGGCGGGCATCTCCATCGCCACCGTGTCGCGTGCGGTCAATACGCCGGAACGTGTGAGCGCTGAGACGCTCGCCCGCGTGCAGGCCGCCATGGATGCGCTGCAGTACCGCCCCAACGCGTTGGGCCGCCAGCTACGCGCAATGCATACCGGTCTGCTGGGCGTGGTGCTGCCCTCGCTGGCCAACCCGGTGTTTGCGGAGTGCATGCAGGGCATTGAGGACGCGGCGTCCGTCACGGGCCAGCGCGTCATGCTCATGACCACCGCCTACGACCTCGAGCGCGAAGCACGCGCCATCGAGACCCTGCTGGAGCAGCGCGTCGATGGGCTGGTCCTGACGGTGGCCGATGCCGCGGCCAACCCCCACCTCGATCGTCTGGACGCCGAGCACGTGCCGTATGTGCTGGTCTACAACGACACCGTCGGCCAGCCGCGCATTCCCGCTCGCTGCTGCGTGACGGTCGACAACCGGGCCGCTGCGCGTGATGCCATCCGTGCACTGCTGGCGCAGGGCCACAAGCAGATCCGCATGCTGACCGGCACGCTGTCGGCGTCCGACCGTGCGGCGCTACGACACGACGGCTACCGCGAGGCGTTGGAAGCCGCCGGCATTGCCCCGCAGCCACCGGTGGAAATCGACTTCAACGCCGATGCCATGCTGCCCGCCGAACTGGCCCGCCTGCTGGCGCCGCCGCGCCCGACCGCCATCTTCTGCAGCAACGACCGCCTGGCATTGCTCACGATCCGCTCGCTGCGCGAGATGGGCCTGCGCGTGCCGGAAGACGTGAGCGTGATCGGCTTTGACGGCTTGGCGATGGGGCAGTGGCTCATGCCCACGCTTGCTACGGTGGCGCAACCGCATCGCCAGATTGGCGAGGGTGCCGCCCAAGCGCTGGCGCGCCGCATCGCGGGTGAGGTCGTGCCATCGATCACGCTACCGCATCGCCTGCTGCATGGCGGCACGCTGGCCCGAGCGCCCGCATCGCTTTCTGTTGTGCCTTCTTCCCTCACGTCTGATACGCAAGGAGCGTCTCGATGAAACGTCTCGTTCAATGGCTGCGCGCGTGCGGCCTTGCTGGTGCCACCATCGCTGCTGGCGCCTTCGGCCTGGCCGCGCCAGTGCAGGCCCAGCCGGCCGGCCAGCAGGTCGCCATCTGCTACAACTGCCCGCCGGAGTGGGCCGACTGGGCCAGCCAGATCAAGGCCATCAAGGACAAGACCGGCATTACCGTGCCGTTCGACAACAAGAACTCCGGCCAGGCCATCGCGCAGATGCTGGCTGAGAAGTCGCACCCCGTGGCCGACGTGGCCTACCTGGGCATTACGTCCGCCTACCAGGCCAAGGAGAAGGGGCTGGTCGCCAACTACAAGCCCAAGCACTGGGAAGACATTCCGGCCGGCATGAAGGACCCGGACGGCGCGTTCTTCTCGATCCACTCCGGCACGCTGGGCTTCTTCGTCAACAAGGACGCGCTGGAAGGCAAGCCGGTGCCGCGCTCGTGGAAGGACCTGCTCAAGCCTGAGTACAAGGGCATGGTCGGCTACCTGGACCCGAGCAGCGCATTCGTTGGCTATGTGGGCGCCGTGGCAGTCAACCAGGCGCTGGGCGGCACGCTGGACAACTTCACCCCCGGCATTGAGTGGTTCAAGCAACTGAAGAAGAACGCGCCGATCGTGCCGAAGCAAACGGCCTACGCCCGCGTCGTGGCCGGTGAAATCCCCATCCTGCTGGACTACGACTTCAACGCCTATCGCGCCAAGTACAAGGACCACGCCAACGTGGAGTTCGTGATCCCGCAAGAAGGTTCGATTGCCGTGCCGTACGTGATGAGCCTGACCGCCGGCGCGCCGCATGCGGACAACGCCAAGAAGGTGCTGGACTTCGTGCTGTCGGATGAAGGCCAGGCGCTGTGGGCCAACGCCTACCTGCGCCCGGTGCGCGCCAATGCCATGAGCAAGGAAGCGGCATCACGCTTCCTGCCGGCCAGTGAATACGCCCGCGTGAAGACGGTCGACTTCAACAAGATGGCAGCAGGCCAGCAGGCCTTCGGCACGCGCTATCTGGACGAGGTCCGCTGAGCATGAGCACCGTCACCCGAACCACCTTGCCAGAGGATGCGGTACTGCCCGCACGGTGGCGGGTGGCGTTGCTGGCGCCGGCCGTTGCGTTGTTCTGCGCATTCTGGTTGCTGCCAATGGCTGCGCTGCTGCGTGTGAGTGGCAGTGAAGGCTTGATCGCCACCTACACGGCAGCGCTGACCACGCCGCGCTATCTGAGTAGCCTTGTCTCCACGGTCGTGTTGTCGGCGGCCGTGACGCTGGCAACGCTCGTGCTCTCGACCATTGCTGGACTGTTTCTGGTGCGCCATAACGTGCCGGGCAAACGGCTGATTACCGCCATGCTGACGTTCCCGCTGGCGTTTCCGGGCGTGGTGGTCGGCTTCATGGTGATCCTGCTGGCCGGGCGTCAAGGCCTGCTGGGTGACCTGACGCGTGCGCTGACCGGCGAGAAATGGGTCTTCGCCTATTCGATCGGCGGGCTGTTTCTCGGCTACCTGTATTTCTCGATCCCGCGCGTGGTGCTGACGGTGATGGCGGCGGCGGAAAAGCTCGATCGCTCGCTGGAAGAGGCCGCGCGCTCGCTGGGGGCATCGTCTTGGCAGGTCACGCGCGACGTGCTGGTGCCGGGGCTCGCACCCGCGCTCATCGCCTCGGGGGCCATCTGCTTTGCGACCTCGATGGGCGCATTCGGCACGGCCTTCACGCTTGCCACCGAAATCGACGTGTTGCCGATGACGATCTACACCGAATTCACGCTCAACGCAGGCATTGCGATGGCAGCAGCGCTGTCGGTCGTGCTGGGTGTGGTGACATGGCTGGTGCTGGCGATTGCGCGCACTGCAAGCGGCGGGCAAACCGGAGCGGCGGCATGAAACGCCTGCTTTCTCTCTCGCAGTGGTTGATTACGCTGCTGCTGTGCCTGTTCCTGATCGTGCCGGTTGTGCTGTCAATGGCTGTGGGCCTGACGCGCAACTACATCCGCGGTTTCAAGAGCGGTTGGACGTTGGATTGGGTCGCCCAGGTGTGGGACATGTACCAGACGTCGATCTGGATGTCGTTGCTGGTGGCGCTGTGCACGCTGGTGATCGTACTGGCCGCTGGTGTGCCGGCCGGTTATGTGCTGGCCCGCCGTCAGAGCCGCACGAGCCGCCTGATCGAAGAATTCCTGACGCTGCCTGTGGCGCTGCCGGGCTTGGCGACAGCACTGGGGTTGATCGTTGCGTATGGCGGGTTCGGCGGCTTTCGCGAAAGCCTGTGGTTCATCGTGGTCGGGCACGTGGTGTTCACGCTGCCGTTCATGGTGCGCTCGGTAGCGGCGGTGTGTGCGGGGCAGAACCTGAAGACGCTGGAGGAGGGCGCCGCCAGTTTGGGTGCGTCGTTCTGGCAGCGCTTTCGCACCATCGTGCTGCCCAACGTGCAGCCCGGCATCCTGGCCGGCGCGCTGACGGTGTTGACGCTGTCAGTGGGTGAATTCAACCTGACCTGGATGCTGCACACGCCGCAGACCAAGACCCTGCCGGTCGGCCTGGCCGACACCTATGCGTCGATGCGCCTGGAGATTGCCAGCGCCTACACGCTGATCTTCTTCGTCATGATCGTGCCGCTGCTGGTACTGATGCAGCGCTTTGGCGGGCTGCGCACGAGCGACACCCGCAACGGAAAGACCTCCCGATGAGCAAAGACTCTCTCAATCTCGCACCTGTGCCGATCCAGCTGCGCGGCTGCGGCAAGCACTTCGGCGGCCAGCGTGTGCTGGACCCACTCGACCTCGATATCGGCGCCGGTGAAACCGTCGTGCTGCTCGGCCCCTCGGGTTGCGGCAAGACCACCACGCTGCGCATCGTAGCCGGGCTGGAAGCGCCGGATGCGGGCGGCACCGTGCGCTTTGGCGACGAGGATGTCACCGCGCGCCCCATCGAGCGCCGCCGCGTCGGTATGGTGTTCCAGAACTACGCGCTGTTTCCCAACCTGAGCGTGCGCGGCAATGTGGAATACGGCCTGCGCATCCAGCGCCGCCTGAATGGCCTGTCTGACGCACAGATCAGCGTCCGTGCGAACACGCTGCTGGAGATGATGCATCTCACACCGTATGCCGATCGCGCTGTCGACCAGCTCTCCGGCGGCCAGCGCCAGCGCGTGGCCTTGGCACGCGCCTTGGCGCCGGAGCCACGCGTGCTGCTGCTCGACGAGCCGCTCACGGCACTCGACGCCAAGCTGCGCGAATCTGTGCGCGCCGAAATGGACCGCCTGCTGCGTAGCCTCGGCATCACCACCATTTACGTGACGCACGATCAGGAAGAAGCGATGGCGCTGGCGGATCGCATCGTCGTGATGGAAGCCGGCCGCATCGCGCAGATCGGCACGCCACGCGAGATCTACTTCCAGCCGGCCAACCGGCATGTGGCCGATTTCATCGGCATCATGAACCGGCTCGACGGCCTGCGGCGCGATGGTGCATTTGTCTGCGCGGGTGGTCGTGTGCCCGTGCTGGCAGGCGAGGGCAAGGATGGAAACGATACGGTGTTCTTCCGCCCGGAAGACGCCGTGCTGGCCGATCCGGCGCACGCTGCGCTCAAGGGCACGGTGGAATCGGCGGTGTTTCTCGGGTTCCGCACCCGTGTGCGCGTGGCGGGCGTTTCGGCCATGCCGTTGTTCATTGACGTGCCCGGCCGCCAGCACTTTGCGCCAGGCCACGCGGTCGGCTTTGATGTTCCGGCAGACCGGCTCCTCACCTTGCAAGCGTGATGCACTTTCTGCAACTGACCGACCTTCATATCAAGCGCCCGGGGCGGCTGGCATATCGGCGTGTGGATTCTGCCGCCTATCTGGCACGTACCGTGGAGCACGTCCTTGCGCAGCCTGAGCGCCCCGAGGCCATTGTGCTGACCGGTGATCTGGTGGATGCCGGCTCCCCCGAGGAATACGCGCACCTGCGCGCCGTGCTCGCGCCGCTGGATGCGGCAGGCATCCGCATGCTGCCTGTGCTTGGCAACCATGATGCCCGCGATGCCGCACGCGACGCCTTTGCCGACTGGCTCGCGGCCATTCCGGCTGCCGCACAAGACCCGCATGCATTCCAGTACTGGGCCGACCTTGGCGATGTGCGTCTGATCGTGCTCGACACGCTGGACACCGGCCACCCGGGCGGCCGCCTGGGCGTGCAGCGCCTGGACTGGTTGGCCGAAGCGCTGGCGCAGGAAACGCTGCGTCCGACGGTGATTGCCATGCACCATCCGCCGTTTGCCACCGGAATCCATCACATGGATGTGCAGTCGCTGGCCGAAGACGACATCCCGCCGTTTGCGCAGATCGTGCGTGCGGCGGGCAACGTCGAGCGCATCATCTGCGGCCATTTGCATCGCTCCATTGACGTGCGCTTTGCGGGCACGGTGGCATCGACCTGCCCATCACCGGCGCATCAGGTGGCGTTGGACCTGAACCCCGCGGGCGAACCCGGCTTTGTGATGGAGCCGCCCGCCTACAAGGTGCATGCCTGGGTGCCAGGCCAGGGGCTGGTGAGCCATCTCGCTTACGTTGGCGAATTCGATGGCCCGCACCCGTTTTTTGAGGCCGATGGAAGATTAATTGATTGAGTCGTTTTGAGGAGTAATGCTGGCCGCCGATGAGGCCAGCTTGCGCCTTACGCAGCATACGAAGAACTTTCAATTTCTTGTGCATCCAGGCCAAGATTCATTTTCCAAGCGGTTCGGTGGGTTTTCGCCATCATTAAAAAAGAAGCGCCCCTTCATTTTTTGACGATGGGCTGTTCTCTGCATAGCCTTCGACAGTGCCGGAAATGATTGCCTGAGCATCATTGACTCACAATGTGTGCACTATTTTTGTGCGCGCATCCGGCGCGACCCAACCTGTCTTTGCTTGTCTTAAATGTATTGATTGCCCGATGCTAAATTTGGCATGGGTTCATATCTGCATCATTTGGAGGTTATATGGCAGACGGAAATTTGGTGAGCGACTGGACACCGAAAGAAGGCGACGTCGTCTTCGTTGTTGACGATGAAGGTACCATTATTGCAGCCAAACCCAGAACACTGAGCAGGGGTGACACTTTAACTATTTCACACAACGGCGCGGCGAAGTTGGTTGCGGCACGAATTCCAGAGTGGAAAGAGTTTAAAGGCGGTATTGAAAGCGTGATCAAGAAGCCATTTAACCTTCCAGTGACTTTTGATTTTATGGCGGGCACGGATATGGTTTTCGTGCGGCTTACGCCATTAGCTTATGACTCCAGTGGAAATATAATTGATGCCAGCGCGGTCTGCGAGCTTGTGAAATCAAATTTTAATGGAGAAATTCAAACCGGAGTTACTCTGAGGCGATCACCGTATGTGAAAGATGGAGAAGTGGTGCGCTATCAAAAGAAAAGAATACCGGATGGAACGCTGGTGAGCGATTGGACGCCGAAACAAGGTGCTGCCGTGTACATTGTTGAAGACGCAGGCGCGCTGTGCCAGAATGGCTTGATTAAAGGAGATAAGTTGACAATCTACCCTGATTCCACCGTGAGCATGGTCAATACGCAACTCAGATCTTCGCTGGAGGAAAATGAGGGTCATCAGACTTTTAAGCGAGAGAATCCGGAACGTCGCAATAACTGGAGTTCCTTTCCCGGGTCTTTAATTGGGAGTGAATCTTCTCCTGTGATGGCTCATTTTGGAATTGAAACAACAGATATGCATTTGAATTTTATATCACCAACTTATGACTCAAGTGGAAATATAAATGGCATCAATGCGGAACTTTGGTACGGATCCGGTGGGGCGAGTGCCCCCATTCAAAGGCGAGTTATTTTAAAACTGGAATCATAATACAATTATCCTTCGCGCTGCCATTCGTGAAAATTTTACGTTGCGGATGGTAGTGCTGCCGAAAAAACACTTGGCGCGCCAATAATCAATCGATATTTGTTTGTGCTCCCGAGCATCGCGTGTATTCACGCCAGCACACAAAACTAAACCCAGATGGACGGTTGATCGACTAAGCTGCCTTAGCGGCGGTGCTTGCCGCCATGCGCGCCACCAGCGCATCGACATCGGCTTCAGCAGACGCAATCGACGCACGCAGCCGATCGTCCGCAAACTCGTCGTACTCGATGGCGACGGACGCCACGTCGGTGATACCGATGTAGCCGAACGCCGTGGCCACGCCGCCTTCCACATGGTTCAGGTGGGCGATGCGCTGGCCAGGGCCATAGCCGAAGTCACCGCGCGAACTGAGGATGACGAGGCGCTTGTTCATCTCAGCCAGCAGGGGCCAGTAGGGCTCGCCTGCGCGGCTGCGGTCGAAGCCGAACGTGCGGCCTACGCGCACGATGTTGTCGATGTAGGCCTTGAACTGCGCGGGCATGCCGAAGTTGTACATGGGCACACCGGCCACGATCACGTCTGCGGCAAGCAACTCGTCGACCAGCGCATCGCTTTGCGCCAGCGCTTCGTGCATCCACGGTTCCCGCTGCGCGGGCGGCGTGAATGCGGCATGCACCCAGTGGCCATCCACGGGCGACGGCGGTTGGGCGCCGACGTCTCGGTAGACGATATGCGCATCGGGCTCACGTTCGCGCCAGCGCGCCACGAAGCGGGCCGTAAGCCGGCGGGTGTGCGAACCGTGGCGGGCCGTGTCGGAACTGCCCGGCCGGGCGCTGGAGTCGAGGTGCAAAAGACGGGTCATGTCGAATCCGTTATGAGTGGAGGTGTGCCCACTCTATGAACCGCGCTGCACTGCGACAAACGACATGTTTTGCGCGCGACGGATGACTTGAAATCATCCATGCAGACCATGAGGACACGGCACCCGTGACACAATCCGCGCATGCGAAAACTCCCGCCCCTGAGCGCGCTGCGTGCCTTTGAGGCCACTGCACGCCATCTCAGCATGAAGCGCGCCGCCGACGAACTGTCGGTCACGCCCACGGCCATCAGCCACCAGATCCGCCGCCTGGAAGAGGCGCTGGGCGTGACGCTGTTCGAGCGGCAGGTGCGCGCGCTGCGGTTGTCGGAGGCCGGCGAGCGACTGTATCCGGTGCTCAACACCGGCTTTGATGCGTTTGCGCAGGCCATCGATACCATCCGCGCTCCCGCGGTGCAGCCGGTGCGCCAGCGCGTCACACTCACCGCGCCAATGGGGCTGGCCGCGCGTTGGCTCGTGCCCAGACTCGGTGAGTTCGCCACGCAGCATCCGGAGGTGGATTTGCGCATCCATGCGTCCGATACGGTGGTCGACCTGCATGGCGGCAGTGCGGATCTGGCCGTGCGCTATGGCGAGTCGCCTACCGCCAGCGCCGGCCTCGTCGCCGCACACCTATTTGACGATGCCTATGCACCGGTCTGCCACCCAGGGCTGAACATCCGTTCGCACGACGATCTGGCGCGTGTGCCGCTCATCCACTCGGAATGGCAGCGCACATTGCCGCAATCCATCGGTTGGCCTCTGTGGGCCCGTGCCGCTGGCATCGAACACGTGCTCAAGATCGCGTCGGGCATCGTGCTGTCTGACGACGGGCATGCCATGTCTGCGGCCCTGGCGGGGCAGGGCGTGGTCCTGGCGAACCTGCCGTTGGTGCGCGACGCGCTGGAGGCGGGCACGCTCGTGCAGCCGTTCGACGGGCCGGTCATCCGCCGCTATGCCTTCTGGGCGGTCGCGCCGGAAACGCGCCTGGAGGAGGGCGCCGCACGGGCCGTGTGGGATTGGCTACGTCTGGCCGGAAGCCGCGGCCTTTGAGGATTCGACCCAGTCGCGCAGGCTGACAACCTGACCACCGGTCTGCGACGCGGTGGCAGCCCTGGGCGCGCGCGGCTCGTGGTCATGGATGGTGGCGCGCACCATCGGGTAGATCTGCGTTTCCCACTTGCGGCCATTGAATACACCGTAGTGCCCCACGCCGGTCTGCACGTGGTGCCGCTTCATGTACGGGCGAAGACTGCTGCACAAGTCCTGCGCGGCCATCGTCTGGCCCACCGCGCAGATGTCGTCCTTCTCGCCCTCGATGGTCAGCAGTGCGGTATGTCGGATGGCACGCGGCTCGACCCGCCGACCGCCTACGTGCAGTTCCCCGAGCGGCAGCGCGTACTGCTGAAACACCGTGCTCACGGTTTCCAGGTAGAACTCGGCCGTCAGGTCAGTGGTGGCGAAGTACTCCTCGTAGAACCTGCGGATCGCCTCAGCCTTGGCCGGGTCACCCTTTGCGCGCTCGTGGTGCAGGTCAGAGAACGACGCTGCGTGCCGATCCAGGTTCATGGACATGAACGCGCACAACTGCACGAAGCCCGGATACACGCGCCGCTGTGCGCCCACAAAGCCCGCCGGCACTACGCTGATGAGGTTGCGCTCGAACCACTCGATCGGCCGGCTGTTGGCCAGCGCGTTGACCTTGGTCGGATTGATGCGGCAATCGATCGGCCCGGCCATTAGCGTCATGCTGGCGGGCTGGGCGGGGTCGCCGTCTTCGGCCATGAGCGCCACGGCAGCCAGCGCGGCCACGGTGGGTTGGCAGATCGCCACGAGGTGGGCATCGGGCCCGAGTTGCTGCAGAAACCTGATGACGTGGCCAACGTAGTCCCCAAAGCCGAAACTGCCTGCGGAAAGCGGAATGTCGCGCGGGTTGTGCCAATCGGTGATGTACACATCATGGTCGGCCAGCATGGTGCGCACGGTGCCGCGCAGCAGCGTGGCGAAGTGTCCGGACATCGGCGCGATGATCAGCACGCGCGGTTGCTGTGGACCGCTGGCCTTGCGGAAATGAAGCAAGGCACCAAAGGGCGTATTGCAGACGACCTCTTCCGTCACGGCGACGGGCTCACCGCACACGTGCACGGTGTCAATGCCAAAGGGCGGCCGGTGGTGCGATAGGCCGGCCATCTGTACGAGCTCACAGCAGGCATCGATGTAGCGGCCGTGTGGGCTTTCGGCCAATGCGGGGGTCGCGGCAATCGTTGCTCGTGCAATGGCTGCAGCATCCCGCCACGGCCGCATCAACTCCGTGATGGCCTGGTAGGCGGGATAGGCAAGGATGTTCATGGCGTCGTTGGCGCAAGCCTGCAGCGTGGGCGCATCGGTCAGACATGAGGCAAGGCAAGTCATGTGCCAGACCGGTTTGCACTGGCATGGTGTTTGCGAATCGCCAGACACGGCGCGCCATCCAGGGCAACCTAGCGCGCGCCAGGGCATGGCGGCGCGCTTTGCGCGGGCTGCGTGCCACGTCATGCAATGGTGCGCATGCGGCGTTTCGGTGCAGAACGTCCAGATTTGGTGAAGCGCGCCCAGGCAGGCAACCACGGAGACCGCCATGAGCCGGACGACCACTACGCTGACCATCAGCAGCCGCAACTATTCGTCGTGGTCGTTCCGTGGCTGGCTGCTTGCCCGGCTGGCGGGCATCGAATTCGAAACGGTGGTGGTGCCGGTCGATGATGCGGCCGCGCGTGCAGAGTTGCTGCTGCTCTCGCCGTCCATTCTCGTGCCGTGTCTCCACCACGAGGGCATCAAGGTGTGGGACACCCTTGCCATTGCCGAGTATCTCAACGAGATCCGTCCGCAAGCGCATCTGCTGCCGGCCGACCGCGCGGCGCGCGCGCATAGTCGGGCCGTCTGCGGCGAAATGCACTCCGGCTTCAGCGCACTGCGCTCTGCACTGCCGATGAACCTGCGCGCGCAGTTTCCAAACTTCCGGGTCTGGTCGCGTGCGCAGGACGATATCGAACGCATCGTCGCCATCTGGCGCGAATGCCTGCAGCACTATGGTGGCCCATGGCTGTTCGGCAAGACGCCCGGCATGGCCGATGCGATGTACGCCCCGGTCGTCACGCGCTTTCTCACCTACGATGTCAAGCTCGACCCGGACATCGCCGGGTACTGTGCGACCGTGCTCAAACATCCGTTCGTGCGCGAGTGGATGGAAGCCGCCCAGCTTGAGACCGAGGACATCGACGAGCTGGACGTGGAGTTCTGAACGCAGCACGCTGCACCGCAAAAACGTAAGCCCCGGTCCACACCCCAACGCGCCTCAGCCAAACGGCTGGACTTGTTTTCGGTCGCCCAGCGTCTAGTGTGGGAAGGAGACCAAAAGAACAAAAGGGGCTGCAGTCATGACCACGGTCGGCAGCTTTCAGATCGACTATCTGCAGGTCCTGGACCGCGAGGGCAAGCCGGTTCAGCCACTCCCGGCGTTTGCGCAGGATGTGCAAACGCTCCTCGCGCTCTATCGCGCGATGGTGCTCACCCGTGCATTCGACACCAAGGCGGTTGCGCTGCAGCGCACCGGCAAGCTCGGCACGTTTGCGTCTTCCGTGGGGCAGGAGGCGATTGGCGTGGGCGTCGCCAGCGTGATGCACCCGGACGACGTGCTGTTCCCGTCCTATCGAGACCACAGCGCGCAATTGCTGCGCGGCGTCACGATGGCCGAGAGCCTGCTGTACTGGGGCGGCGACGAGCGTGGCAGCGCGTTCAGCAGGATGCCCCATGATTTTCCGAACTGCGTGCCGATCGGCACCCAGGTCTGCCATGCGGCGGGTGCGGCCTATGCGTTCCAGTTGCGTGGCGAGCCGCGTGTGGCGGTCGCGATCATCGGTGACGGGGGCACATCCAAGGGCGATTTCTACGAAGGCATGAACTTCGCGGGCGTATGGAATGCGCCGCTGGTCATCATCATCAACAACAACCAGTGGGCGATCTCGGTGCCGCGCAGTCGCCAGACCATTGCGCAGACGCTGGCGCAGAAAGCCGTAGCCGCCGGGATTACCGGCTTGCAGGTCGACGGCAACGATGTGATTGCAGTGCGGCAAGCCGCGCAGGAAGCATTGGATCGCGCCAGGGCAGGGGGCGGCCCCACCCTCATCGAAGCCGTGACGTACCGCCTGGGCGACCACACCACCGCCGATGACGCCACGCGCTACCGCGATTCCGACATCGTCAAGCAAGCCTGGGAAGCCGAGCCCATCCTGCGACTGCGCAAGTACCTGACCAGCGTGAATGCGTGGGACAAGACGCAGGAAGAACAACTCGGCCGCGCCTGCTATGCGCAGGTGGAAGAGGCGGTTGCCGCATACATGGCCGTCGAACACCCGGGGCCGGATGCGATGTTCGACCACCTGTACGCGACCTTGCCCAGCACGCTGACGTGGCAGCGCGCCATGGCGCTGGCATTCGCCTGCAACGGAGGCACCCATGGCTGACGTCAACCTCGTCGAGGCCGTCAACCTGGCACTGGCGCATGCGCTGGAGCACGATCCATCCGTCGTGCTGTTGGGCGAGGATATTGGCGTCAACGGCGGCGTGTTTCGCGCCACGGCGGGCTTGCAGGCGCGGTTTGGGGCGCAGCGTGTGATGGATACCCCGCTGGCGGAAACGGCGCTGGCTGGCACGGCCATCGGCATGGCGGCGGTCGGGCTCAAACCTGTGGTCGAGATCCAGTTCAGCGGCTTCATCTATCCGGCCATCGACAACGTGCTCAACCATGCCGCGCGACTGCGCAACCGCACGCGCGGGCGGCTCTCGTGCCCGATGGTGATTCGCGCGCCCAGCGGTGGCGGCATCCACGCGCCTGAGCACCACTCGGAGAGCCCGGAGGCGCTGTTCACGCATATGCCGGGGTTGCGTGTGGTGGTGCCATCGTCTCCAGCGCGGGCGTATGGGCTGTTGCTGGCAGCCATTCGCGATCCGGACCCGGTGATCTTCTTCGAGCCGACGCGGCTGTATCGCGTGTTCAAGCAACCGGTGGAAGACGACGGCCAAGCCTTGCCGCTGGACACCTGTTTCGTGCTGCGCGACGGCACCGACGTCACGCTGGTGAGCTGGGGCGGCGCCTTGCAGGAAACGCTTGCCGCCGCCGACACGCTGGCCGAAGAGGGCATCGCCGCCGAGGTGATCGACGTGGCCACGCTCAAGCCGTTGGATATGGATTCGATCCTGGCATCGGTGGCCAAGACCGGCCGCTGCGTGATCGTGCACGAGGCCGCCCGCACATCAGGCGTAGGCGCGGAGATTGCCGCCAACATTGCCGAGCATGGCTTGTACTCGCTGCTGGCGCCCGTGCAGCGCGTGACAGGCTACGACGTGGTCATGCCGCTGCCCCGGCTTGAACACCACTACCTGCCGAGCGAGGAACGCATTCTCGCGGCGGTCAGGAAAACGCTGGAGGGCGCTTGAACAATGATCGTCTTCAAACTGCCGGACCTCGGTGAGGGGCTGCAAGAGGCGGAGATCGTGCAATGGCACGTCAACGTAGGTGACACCATCCAGGCGGATCAGCCGCTGGTGTCCGTCGAAACCGCCAAGGCGATCGTGGAAATTCCGTCGCCGCAATCCGGCCGCATTGCCAAGCTATTCGGACAGCCCGGCGACATCGTGCACCTTGGCGCGGCGCTGGTCGCTTTTGAGGGCGCCGGTGGGGGCGATGCCGATGCCGGCACGGTGGTGGGCCAGATGCCGGCAGGGCAGCACGTGGTGCACGAAGCGCCTGCCGTGGTGGGCCGGGGCGCTGCAGGTGCCGGCGCGGGCGCGGGTGGTGTCAAGGCGATGCCTGCTGTCCGGGCGCTGGCACGCAAGCTTGATGTGGACCTCTCGATGGTGACGCCGTCGGGGCCGGATGGCGTGATCACCGCCGCCGATGTCGAACGTGCCGCCAAGACGTTTGCCGACCTGGGCCCGCCCGAAGTGCTGCGCGGTGTGCGGCGTGCGATGGCACAGAACATGGCCCGCGCGCAGAACGAGGTGGCTGCCGCCACCGTCATCGACGATGCGGACATTCACGCCTGGGCACCGGGCACCGACGTGACGATCCGTTTGATTCGCGCGCTAGTGGCTGGTTGCCGTGCGGTGCCTGGCTTGAACGCTTGGTTTGACGGCAATGCCGGACGGCGCCACGTGCTGGAAAAAATCGATGTGGGCATCGCCGTGGATCTGCCAGACGGGTTGTTCGTGCCCGTATTGCGCAACGTAGCGCATCGGGATGCCACGGACCTGCGCGCGGGGCTTGACCGCATGCGTGCTGACATCAAGGCGCGCAAGATTCCACCGGAAGAATTGCGCGGCAACACGATCACGCTGTCGAACTTCGGCATGATCGCGGGCAAGTACGCCGCGCCGATCGTCGTGCCGCCCACGGTGGCAATTCTGGGCGCGGGGCGTATCCACGAGCAGGTGGTTGCGGTCGGCGGCGCGCCGGCCATCCACCGTGTCTTGCCGCTGAGCCTGACGTTTGACCACCGCGTCGTGACCGGCGGTGAGGCTGCAAGATTCCTGGCGGCAGTGATTGCCGATCTGGAAGCCGCTGCGTAGTCCGTTCTGTCGGCGATCAGCGCAGCAAGGGCGATGTGCTGTGCGCTGGCGCAAACGCCTCGTGCCATGCGGCAGCAAGCTGCAGCAAGGCAAAGTCTGAGCGCGGTGGTGCAATCACCTGCAGACCCAGCGGAAGACCATCGGCTGTGAAGCCCGACGGCAAGCTTGCCGCTGGAATACCGGCAAGCGTCGGGCCGATAACGACCTCCATCCAGCGGTGATACGTATCCATCGCGCGGCCGGCAACCGTCTTGGGCCAATGTTCCTCAGCCGGGAACGGTGCGATCTGGCTGCTCGGGAGGACCAGGAAGTCGTACACGGCAAACTGCGCCAGCAACGCTTGATACCAGCGCGCGCGGGTCGCGGTGGCGCGGTTGATGTCTGCCACGCCACGGCGATGACCTTGCTCGACTTCCCAGATCGCTTCGGGCTTGAGCAGCTCTCGCGTTGCCGCGTTGGCGTACAGCTGGCCCAGGTTGCCGGTCACAATCATGGAACGCAGCGTGCACCAGCATTCCCATAGTGCCTCCATCGGGAAGAACGGCGGCACAGCTTCAACCTGGCAGCCCAGGTTCCGGAAGGTGTTCAGTGCGCGCTCGTTGACGGCCATCACCTCCGGTTCAACGGCCAGATAGCCGCCAAAGTCGCCCAGCCAGCCAATACGCGCTTGCCGGCAATCCCGATGCAGCGGCTGCGTGAAACCGGCAGGATCGTCTTGCAATGAAAGCGGCGCGCGCGGGTCGTAGCCCGCCTGCGTGGCGAGCAGCCAGGCGAGGTCTTGCGGGTTACGCGCCATCGGGCCTTCGGTGCCCAACTGCTGAAAGAACACGTCGCCGGTGGGGCCGTAAGGCACGCGACCAAGACTGGGGCGCAAGCCATAGATGTTGTTCCAAGCGGCGGGATTGCGCAGCGAACCCATCATGTCGCTGCCGTCCGCCACGGGCAGCATCTGCAGCGCCACCGCAACTGCCGTACCGCCGCTGCTGCCCCCAGCCGAGTGCGCGGGGTTCCACGCGTTGCGCGTGATGCCGTAGACCTGGTTGTAGGTATGCGAGCCCAGGCCGAACTCAGGCGTGTTGGTCTTGCCGATGAATACCGTGCCCTGCCGGCGCAGGCGCTCCGCCATGATGCTGTCGTGCGCCGGCACATTGCGCGCCAGCGCACGGCTGCCCATCGTCGTCACCATGCCGGCGACAGCCGTCAGATCCTTTGGCGCCTGCGGAAAGCCATGCATCCAGCCGCCCGACAGACCTTGCGACAACAGCACATCGCGCTCGCGCGCCTGGTCGATCGCCCACGCGGCATCGACACGGGCCACCACGGCGTTGACCGTTGGGTTGAGGCGGTCGATCTGGGCCAGGAAGGCTTCCATGACCTCCACGCAGGAAACATCACGCGCATGAATGCGCTTGGACAGCTCGATCGCGCTCCACTGCACAATCTCCTGCTGGATCGTCGAATGCGTTGCTGCGGGGGTCAGGGCGGTGTTCTGCATGGCTCTCTTCTGCGGCTCAGGCGCTCATCGGGCAATCAGGCGGTCAGGTAGGTTTGCGCCAGTCGCACCCAGCAGGCTGCGCCCAGCGGCAACACCTGATCGTTGAAATCGTAACCGGGGTTGTGGACCATGCAGCCGCCGAATTCGCCTTCGCCGTTGCCCAGAATCAGGTAGCAGCCGGGCACCTGATTGAGCATCCAGGCGAAGTCTTCGCTACCGTTGAGCCCCTTGGGCGCTTGCGTGACGACCTTGTCTGCGCCGACCAGCTCAGTGCAAACCTGCTGCGCAAGCTGGGTCTCTGCCAAGGTATTGATCATGGGCGGCGTGAGCTGGCGATAGTCGATCTGCGCTTCCACGCCATGTGCCTGTGCGGTCAGGCTGACGATCTCGCGGATACGCTTTTCCACCATGGCGCGCGTTTCCGGCCGTGCCGCGCGTACGTTGACGCCGATCGTCACAGACTCGGGAATCACGTTGTGCGTCATGCCGCCACGGATGAAACCAACCGATACCACAGCGGTGTCATCCGGTGCCACATTGCGTGCCACCACGGTTTGCAGGGCAGTGACCATGGCCGCAGATGCCACGATCGGATCGCTCGCGCGGTGCGGCATCGCACCGTGTCCGCCCACACCCTTGATGGTCACATCGGCCACATCGGAAGACAGGCTGACCGGCCCCGGCAATACGCGGAAGCTGCCGGCCTCCACGCCCGGCATGTTGTGCAGCGCGAACACCGCATCGCACGGAAAGCGCTCGAACAATCCGTCTTCGATCATGGCGCGTGCACCGCACAGGTTTTCTTCGTCAGGCTGGAAGATCAGGTTGAGCGTGCCGTCAAAGTTGCGGCTGTCGGCCAATGCCTTGGCTGCCGCCAGCAGGATGGCGGTATGCCCGTCATGACCGCAGGCGTGCATCTTGCCGTGGTTGCGGCTGGCATAGGGCAAGCCAGTCGCTTCAATGATGGGCAGGGCATCCATATCAGCACGGATGCCGAGCTTGCGCGTGCCGCTGCCGAGCTTCAATTGGCCAACCACGCCGCTTTTGCCGATGCCGGTGTGCACCTCGTAGCCCCAGCTTTTCAGCAGATCGGCGACCAGCGTGCTCGTGGCGCCCACCTCGAAACCCAGTTCGGGCTGGGCATGGATCTGGCGGCGGATGTTGACAAAGGTTTCTGCGTCGATGTGGACAGGGGGCAGCAGATGCGGCAACAGTTGGAAGGGCGTGAGCGTAGGCGCTTTGGTCATGTTGGGGTCCTGGTAGGAATCGGGGGTTAGTGGGACTCGCGCACTTCGCGCAGGCTCAGTACGGTCAGCAGCGTGATGGCACTGCACGCCATCATGTAAAAGGCAGGGGAGAGCGGATTGCCGGTGCGGGCCAGCAGCCAGGTCACGACAAACTGGCATGAGCCGCCAAACACCGTGACGCCAATCGCGTAGATCACCGACAGGCCGCTGGCGCGCACCTTGATGGGCAGCAACTCCATCATCATGAGCAGCATCGGCGTGGTGCCCAGGTACAGGCTGCCGGTCAGCAGCGCCGACAGCGCCAGCACCAGCGGCACGCTCGGGTAATGCGTCATCAGCCAGAAGGCCGGATAGAGCAGCACCACGGTCACCAGCGTTGCACCCACCACCAGCGGCTTGCGGCGCGGCAGACGATCTGCCAGCCAGCCGGAAAGCAGCGAAGCGCCAAAACTGGTCAGCCCGGTTACGCAACCTGCGAGCAATGACAGCGACGCCGGCAGATGCAGCTCGCGGATCATGTAGGTCGGCATGAAATAGATCACCAGGTATGTGCCCACCGTCCCGCCGATGATGGTGAGAACGCCCTTGACCACCAGCCCACCGTGCTCGCGGAACAGCATGCCGAGCGGGCTGGGTGCGTGCGCTTCGGCCGTATGGGTTTCATCCAGGTGCGAGCGGATATAGAGCCCGACGGGCGCGATCAGCAGGCCCAGGAAAAACGGTACGCGCCAGCCCCAGCTCTGCAGCGCTTCCGACGACAGACTGCCGTACAGAATGGCCGCAGTCAGCGCGCCACACAGTGCGGCGATGCCCTGGCTGCCCAACTGCCAGCTCACGCGAAAACCACGCCCCTTGATGCCGCCGGACTCCATCAGCATGGCGGTCGATGCACCGATCTCACCGCCCAACGAGAAGCCCTGCAGCAGACGTCCCGCCAGAAGCACCAGCGGACCGAACAGGCCTGCGATGGCGTACGTCGGCGCGACGGCCAGGCACAACGTGCCGATGACCATCAGGCCGATCGTCAATGTCATCGCGGCCTTGCGCCCGTGGCGGTCGGCATAGTTGCCGATCACGAAACCACCCAGCGGCCGCATCACAAAGCCAATGCCGAACGTCGCCACCGCCAGCAGCAGCGAGCCATACGCGCTATCCGACGGGAAGAACAGCTTGCCGATCATCAGCGCGAAGAAGCTGTAGACCGTGAAGTCGTACATCTCCAGCGCATTGCCGATCGAACACGCGGCAATCAGCCGGGCCTGACTGGCGGGCTTGGGTGCGGCAATGGCCGAGGCGGGCAGGGCCGGCTGCAGGGTGGCGTCGTTCATGGGGGTCTCCGTCCATGATGTTGAGGAAGGGCTTCTGTGAGTCCTTGGGCGTTTGCAGTATTCCGGGAACGCGCGCGCAGAAAAAATCGCAAATATTCATCCCGATAACCAAATAGAATCACCGTCATAACCGGTGCATATCCGCCATCAGGGAAAGCCCGCGAAGCCTTGCCCGACAGGCATCAGACGTGCAGAGACGGCCGCGTCACCTATCGCCGGGGCGCACCGTGGTGAAGTGGCTTGCCCCGCGCGAGGGCCCAGCCCAGGAGAAAAAGAGGAGGAGCCACATGAAGCTGCACCAATTGCGCATCCTGCTGGCGGTGGCACAGCACGGCAGCATCCATGAGGCGTCGCGCAGCCTGCACGTATCCCAGCCGGCGCTCTCCAAGGCCATTGCTGAATTGGAACGCGAGCTTGGCGTCACGCTGCTGTCGCGCTCGGTGCGTGGTGTGAGCCTGACGGCGTATGGGATGGCGCTGGTCAAGCGCGCCAGCGTGGTCGAGCAGGAGTTGCGTCACGCGCTGGAAGATATTGAATCCATCCGCGGGCATGCGGAGGCCGAACTGAACATCGGCTTTACCGCCGTGGCGTCCAGCGGGCCGCTGCCTGATGCAATGGCAGCGCTGCGCACGCGTTTTCCCAACGTTGCACTACGCGGCTTCGAGCAACGTCCACAGCAGCTTCTGGAAGGCTTGCGCGAAGGGCGGCTCGATCTCGCACTGATCTCAAGCAACAGCGGACCCGGCACGAGCAGCTTCCAGTGGGAGCCGTTGTTCTCCGTACCGATGCGCCTTGCGGTACGGCCGGGCCATCCGCTACGACGCGTGCGCAGGCTGCGCCCGCTGCTGGATGCCGACTGGCTGGTGCTGGACCCGTTGGATGACCCCGGCAGCCCGATGGTCAGCCTGATGCGGTTGCACCGGCTCGACATTCCACGGCGTATCGTGCTGAGCGGATCCAATCTGCTCGGGCTGCAATTGGCCACCAAGACCGATCTCATCAGCATGTGGTCGGACTTTGTCTTCAGCGGTACCGGCGGCCCCTTGCGCATGGTGCCTGGCTCGCTGGACGTGCTGCCGATGGAAGACGAGTTACCGGATTTTCACGTCTACATGGTCTATCGGTCGGCTGACCTGATGACGCATGCCTGTGCGGAGTTCAGCAAGGAGATTCGGCACTTCGCGCAGAGCTATCGCCAACGCTGAACGTCGGCAAGACGATGCGCCGGCACGCGTAGTGCATCACGCGCCGCTTTCTGCGCGTACCGCTCCCGGTGGCCGTCCGACCACCCGCTTGAAGGCACGGCTGAACGCGGCGAGCGACCCATAGCCGAGCCGGTAAGCAACGGCTTCGATCGTCTCGCGGTCGCGCGCGATCCATTGTGCGGCAAGCCGCATCCGCAGCTCGGTCAGGTAGCGCACCGGGGTCATTCCGGTCGCCGCAAGAAAGCGCTCGGCAAACACGGAGCGTGACACGCCCGCCTGCGCGGCCAACTCTGCAACGCTCCAGTTGCGGCCCGGATCACGATGCAGCGCGACGATCGCGCGGCCAAGCTTCGGCTCGCGCAGTGCCTGCACCCAGCCTGTGGCATCGCCGCAGCCGCACTCGACCCAGCCACGCACGATGAATGCAGCCACCACATCGGCGAGCCGCGCCAGGATGCCCGCAAAACCCGCGCGCTCCGAGCACGATTCACGCTCCATCGCATCAAGCATCGGGCGGATTTCGGGGTAGCGCGCGAGCAGGGTGCCGACATGCATAAACTCCGGCATCGTGCCGACGAGCGGCTGCATACCGCCCAGATCCAGCTCCATGCACGCGCTGAAGATCAGCGCATCGCCGGCCGTCTGCTCCGTCCCGGCGCACGTCGGCGACACACCGACCGACGCAACCGTGTCGCAGATCTTTGCAGCCTCAAAGCCAGCGATCTCGCGGCACGGGGCATCCACGTCAGACATCAGCGCATGCATGCTGCCGTGCGGCAGCAGGATCGCATCACCGGCTTCAAGCCATGTCGTTGCGCCGGTCGCGTCCCGCAGCAGCACGGGGCCACGCCCAACGAAATGGAACTGCGCGCGACCCGGCGCATGGCCGAAGCTCAACCCGAAGGGCCGTGCAACCTGGATGCGGCGGTATTGGACGCCGCTCAGCCGCATGCCCAGCAACAACTCGCTGACAAGGTCATGCACGTCGGGCAGGGGAGACAGCAGGGGCTCGGACATGGGTTCCGGACGATCAATCAACAATAACGGATTGTATGTCATAGACCGTCCCATCATCAGCCCCTACCATGTGGCCCTATTGGTACTTTCCCTGATGTTTCCTCATACGGAACGACGCATGAATCCCGGAATCTCCGCTGCCGCCTCCATCGCGGCTCCCCGTGAACCGGCCTGGGGCGCAGTCTTTGCAATGACGCTCGGCGTGTTCGGGCTCGTCACGGCCGAATTCCTGCCCGCCAGCCTGCTCACGCCAATGGCCGAAAGCCTGGGCGTGACCGAAGGCGTTGCCGGGCAGGCCGTCACGGCGACTGCTGCGGTGGCCCTCGTTACGAGCCTGCTGACCGCCGCCGCGACCCGCACGATCGACCGCCGCCGCGTGCTGCTGGCATTCTCGGTACTGCTCGTTGCATCCAATCTTGCGGTTGCATTTGCGACCAATCTGACGACGATTCTCATCGGCCGCGTGGTGCTCGGCATTGCACTCGGCGGCTTCTGGACCATGGCAACCGCGACGGCGATGCGGCTCGTGCCAGCCGCGATGGTGCCGCGCGCGCTGTCGATCATCTTCAGCGGGGTGGCCGTCGCCACCATCGCCGCCGCGCCGCTCGGCAGCTATTTCGGCCACCTGATCGGCTGGCGCAACGTGTTCATGGCTGCAGCAGTACTCGGTGTGGTGGCTTTCATGTCGCAGGTCGCAACGCTGCCGTCGATGGCACCGAGTGGCACAACGCGGCTGCGCACGCTGATTGACGTGCTGCGCCGGCCGACCGTCGGTGTGGGCATGTTTGCGACGATCTTGGTATTTACCGGCCATTTCGCATTCTTCACGTATTTGCGGCCGTTCCTCGAACAGGTTGCCGGTGTTGGCGTGAACGGGCTGTCGGCGATCCTGCTTGGTTACGGCATCGCCAACTTCGTCGGCACATCGCTTGCAGGCCGCGTGCTTGAGCATCGGCTGCGGCCAATGCTGATCGCAATGCCGGCGCTGATGGTGGTGCTCGGCATCGCGCTGGTCGCGCTGGGGCGTGCGCCGGTGATCGACGCCGTGCTCATCGCGCTGTGGGGAATGGCGTTCGGCGGCGTGCCGGTGGCGTGGTCAACGTGGGTGACGCGCACCGTGCCCGACGAGGCGGAAAGCGCGGGTGGCCTGATCGTCGCTGCTGTGCAGCTCGCGATTGCGACCGGCGCTGCTGTTGGCGGGGTCGTGTTCGATGCGAACGGCGCCTCTGGCGTGTTTATCGGTGCGGCCGTGGTGCTGGCCATTGCTGTTGCTACGATTGTGACGGGGGTGCCGAAGCGTGTGGAGACGGCGGCAGTGCTGGTTGAGTGATCAGTGGCTGCGTGCTGGCGGGCTAACCAGCTTGCCAGCTGCACTGCTGCTTGGCTTGGGCAGTTATTAACCGCATAATTTGCATTATGTAAAATTGCACGCCGGACTCGTGCGCGTCTACAGCAGGCGTTGCGTGCAATCCAGGCACGCACGGAACCGGCACCCGCGTGACCGGCAACACATCAGCAGATCCAACACCTCCCTCTTCGAAACGCCTGCATCCAGCAGGCGTTTTTTCTTCTTAGCGATCCTTCGGTAGTAGCGGCGCCTCGCCGCATCTTGCATGCCACGACGCAGCGTCCGGATATGCCAGTACAAGTGCCTGATTTCCCGCGCCAGCGCCCGAACCTCGTTCTCGGACACTCAACCCCTGCGTGTTATTGTTACGTCACGATAAATCGAAAAGTGACGACATGCGCGCAA
>NZ_JAELUI010000169.1 GCF_016429285.1 Ralstonia sp. ASV6 | reverse complement strand
GGCCTGTGGAGAGCGAGTTCACTCCACTTTGCGCCGTGCTGATCCCAGTCGATGCCGAAGTCGACAGCGACGTCACCGTGCTGTTGGTCGTGCTCAAGCCAGTGGACAGCGAGTTCACCCCGCTTTGCGCCGTGCTGATCCCAGTCGACGCCGAGGTCGACAGCGACGTCACCGTGCTGTTCGTCGTGCTCAAGCCCGTCGACAACGATGCAACGTTGCTGTTCGTCGCACTCAAACCAGTGGACAGCGAATTCACTCCACTCTGTGCGGTGCTGATCCCCGTCGACGCCGAGGTCGACAGCGACGTCACCGTGCTGTTCGTCGCGCTCAAGCCCGTCGACAACGATGTGACATTGCTGTTCGTCGCGCTCAAACCAGTGGACAGCGAGTTCACCCCGCTTTGCGCCGTGCTGATCCCCGTCGATGCCGAGGTCGACAGCGACGTCACCGTGCTGTTCGTCGCGCTCAAGCCCGTCGACAACGATGCAACGTTGCTGTTCGTCGCGCTCAAACCAGTGGACAGCGAGTTCACCCCACTTTGCGCGGTGCTGATGCCCGTCGACGCTGACGTCGACAGCGAAGACAGCTGGCTGCCGTTGATCGCATCCGTACTCGTCGCGTTCACCGCACCCGCTGCCACGTTCGTCAGTGTCACCGGCGTGCTGGCGCCAACACCACCCAGCGTCACCTTGGTGTGCGTGCTGTCGTCGTACTGCACAGCGTTGGCAACGCTCGTGGAAAGCGAGCTGATCCCAGTCGATGCCGAGGTCGACAGCGATGTCAGCGCGGTGTTGGTTGTGCTCAGGCCTGTGGAGAGCGAGTTCACTCCACTTTGCGCCGTGCTGATCCCAGTCGATGCCGAGGTCGACAGCGACGTCACAGTGCTGTTCGTCGTGCTCAAGCCAGTGGACAGTGAGTTCACCCCGCTTTGCGCCGTGCTGATCCCCGTCGACGCCGAGGTCGACAGCGACGTCACCGTGCTGTTCGTCGCGCTCAAGCCCGTCGACAACGATGTGACATTGCTGTTCGTCGCGCTCAAACCAGTGGACAGCGAGTTCACTCCACTCTGCGCCGTGCTGATGCCCGTCGACGCCGAGGTCGACAGTGACGTCACCGTGCTGTTGGTCGTGCTCAAGCCAGTGGACAGCGAGTTCACCCCACTCTGCGCCGTGCTGATGCCCGTCGACGCTGAGGTCGACAGCGACGTCACCGTGCTGTTCGTCGCGCTCAGACCAGTGGACAGCGAGTTCACCCCACTCTGCGCCGTGCTGATGCCCGTCGACGCTGAGGTCGACAGCGACGTCACCGTGCTGTTCGTCGTGCTCAAACCAGTGGACAGCGAATTCACCCCACTTTGTGCGGTGCTGATGCCCGTCGACGCCGAAGTCGACAGCGACGTCACCGTGCTGTTGGTCGTGCTCAAGCCAGTGGACAGCGAGTTCACCCCACTCTGCGCCGTGCTGATGCCCGTCGACGCTGAGGTCGACAGCGACGCCATCGAACTGTTCGTTGTGCTCAAGCCACTGTAGAGCTGACTTCCGTTGATGGCGTCTGTACTGGTTGCGGAAACTCGACCCGCAGCGACATTGCTGATTTGGCGCTCGCTACCTACGGCCCCGACGCTAACCACCCCGGTTGGGGTAGCACCGGCAAATCCGCTATACGTTTGCCCTCCCACGGTTGCACTGGCTGTGGCCACCGCCGCCGCCGTTACGGCGTTGTTTCCCAGTGCAACGCTGTTCGCAACCGTTGCCGAAGCAAAGTTCCCAATTGCAATACTGCTCGTACCCGCCGCCGATACCGATGCCGCATCTCCAAGTGCAACGCTATCCGAGCCTAATGCCTTGGAGTTCCATCCCAGCGCCGTGGCGTTTGCGCCAGTTGCCGTTGCAGAAGGGCCAATTGCGATGGAATTTTGAGTGCCCCCTGCGCTCGCAAGTGCCCCGATTGCAACGCTTCCAATAACAGAGGCAGTTGCACCCTCGCCAAAAGCTACGGCGTTTTGTGCAGCCTTTGCCGCATACCCAAATGCGGAGGCACCGGAATTAGTCGCAGTCGTATTAAAACCAAAGAGGGTAACGCCGTTATAGCCGCCGCCGTTAGCCCCGCAGCCTGTCACTGAGGAGTAATAGCCATTGCCATCAGTTGAGGTGCCAATGGTGGGGGTGACACCATCTGGTCCGGCACCTGAGCCCGTTGTTCCAGCGCCAGGGCACGTTGCCCCGCTGGTCGCACTCGTATTAACAGGCGCGAATATCGTCGCATGCGCCCCACCCGACACCAGGCCAATCAGCACCGCCGCAGCGCCTCTGGCCAGCCCGCCCTTGCTGCGCTTCCCTCGGGCAGATTGCACTTCTGAAACAGCCACCCAAGCGCCAAGCGCCTCACTCCAGATGCTTTTGTAAGTCTTGTTCATACTGATCCCTCTTTTTCTTGGCGCGAGCAGGTTGGTCAGAAAAGCAAGGCATGCAGTGCGTGCAGCGCACGTGTCCAGGTGATGAGATTCACCAGGGTGAGTGCTGCAATCAAAGGCATACGATGGTTACGGGAACGCAAACGCGACCCGCCCGCGTTTTGCACGTCGGACACGATGTCAAAGAAGAGTTGCTAAATCCCTATCTGTCGACCATCGTGCCCCGGCGTGGCCAGGGGAATAAAAACTCGTGTGTCTGGATCGCACCGCCTCCAAGGGACAACAGACGCTCGGTTGCGAACAGAGGTGTGCCGAGCCAGCTGAGCCCTGCCACATTTGGCGCAGTTACGCCATGAGGCACCCGCGGATATAGCGGTTGCATGCATCAGAACCACTCAAAACAACTGTGTCTGCCTGTTTTCTGCAAGGCGATGCTCGCCGTGTTCAGACGGCAACAACTCCACCAAGCATTGCCCTGGAGTCCAGTCGGCACAGGCCGCTGCATGACGTCACTTTGAAAAGCCCGGATCGCTGACGGCCATCGGGGTGCACTGGCTTACCGACCAGGCCCGCGCCGTCCTGCGCCAGAGCTCCAACATATTCATCACCACCTCAGTGTTACGCAACATGCGCTCCAATGCGGCGCCCAGCCTGGGAAATTGCTGGTGGACCTCACCACCCTCCAATCGACTCCGAGCCCCCCTCAAAAAAAGTTCTACTGTTGCAACGCCAGCGCCACTGAAGAAGCTCAAACCACCACGATGCGATGGATCAGCAGGTAGAGCAGACCACACCGTAACAGTCATTTTTTTACCCTTATCTTTGTTGATTTACTATCCAAAGCATCTTTTTCAAAAAGCAGCAATCAATCAGCTTTTCTATGGTGTCGCGCAAGGATATTCAGCTCGCTCTCAATTGCCTTCTGGCTCAACGCAAAGCCACCTGTTTTGCGCACCGAGGTAGCTGGCTTCGTCTTTGCGAAACCGTGCATGTCGCCGGTCTGCCCGACAGCGATCGCGCAAAATACTTGGTACGTGTCGTCAATCAACGCGGCGCTGACATTGCGCTGGACCTTCAACTCGGGGCAGAACAACTGATTTCCAAAATCGCGCGCCAGTTGGCCGGGCAGGCTGATTGATGATGCACATGGCCCCAAGCACACACTGCATGGTGGAGTACGCGAACGCCTAATAACTGCAGCTCACCTGCCCATCTTCCGCACTCAACTGCGTCAGGCGAAACCCGTGTGAATACACATTCACCAGCCTGAAACCGTGCTCCGGCTTGATGGCCATCTTGGTTCGCACGCGCGAGACATGCGTGTCCAGCGTCCTTGAGTCTGGACCAATGGCGCGCCCCCAAACCGCCTTCTCGATGACGTCCCTCGGTACCAGTCGTCCAACATTTCCAAACAAGTACAAAGCGACCTCGAATTCCTTTGGAGCCAGACCAACATCAACACCGTGCAAACGTGCAGTCTTAGTCACCGCATCCAGACTGTATGGCCCCAACTCAATCACGGTATCGTCGGCGTGGCTGGACGGATAAGCGCGCCGAAGCAATGCCACAATTCTGGCCGCCAGTTCGGCAGGGCGAATTGGTTTCGAGACGTAATCGTCCGCCCCCGCATTGAGCGCGCCCACAAGACTCTCCTCTGCCTGGCACGACGTCAAAAACATGACTGGCGTATGCAGCCCTACGGTCCTCCTAATCCATACCACCAGTTCGTCGCCGCTTAAATCCGGTAAGTTCTTGTCCAGTATGAATAAATCAAAGGACTGGTCCCTCAATGCGCGAATAAGCGACACGCCGTTGATAAAGCTCTCACATTCATGTGAAGTGGACTGGACAATCCTGCAAACCAACTCTGCTTGATCCTCACTGTCCTCTACCAAAGCAATCTTCATATTTACCTCATACCAGCACGGATTAAAACCGCGCACTTACAATGCTTCCCCACACCACATCAAATGCTTTCCAGCATGGAACAGGCAACTCCAAATCCATATAGCCAGCCTCTCGCACGCTCACAAAAAAAAAATATTTATATACAATTGTTTAATATCAAAACCCGATTCATAGACTATTCTCTAGGTAGACTCAGGCGAGCCAAATCTACCAAGACATTTTTGAACCCACAAGATAAGATGCTTTTATTAATATAAATACATATTATTATTGACATCATTCTTATAATTGAATTATGGATGCGTGCCATACCGTATCCAGCGCCGCCATTCGGACTGACACACGGCGCCACGTCCACTTGGTGGCAGAGCTGCACTCGTACGCGCGAAGCTTCAACAGACCACAGTTGCCCCCTTCTTACCCTCAAGCCCTGGACGCGATAGACCTAGAGAAGAACCCACAGCATTGCCGCCCGAACGCGGGCACTTGCCGTGAAGAAGTCGACGGGGAAGTGCAGTGGTATCGGTGTTGCTGAGCTTCACCGTACGGCCGGCTTGATAAGGAGAGTGTCAAGCCAAACGTTTGGCAGCCGACTTGAACCTAGACGGGGTGATGCTCTGCAAGACGTTCTGAGAAAAATTCGGCATGGCCAACGCATCGCAAAGTGCTCGTCGACCAACCGTGACGACTCGCTAATCTGCCTCTATGTAACGTTTGAGGGAAGATCAGGTGGTCAAGGCATCACGCTCAACGAATGGAACCTCCCTGGCCACTTCTTCGAAGATTGCGAGAAGCGCCTCAGCGGCGTCCGACAAGCGATGGTCGCGCCGCGTCAGAAGATAAGAGGACATGACAACCCCTTCCAGCTCGATCGGGATCACCTCAAGACCGTGGCTCTCCATCTTCAGTTTGAATGTCGGATACTGAACAGGCGCAATCATGTCTGCCTCCTGCAGCAAGAGCGCAGCCGCCGAGACCGTCAGGCAACGAGAGACCCTGGGTACTTGCAAGCCAATAGCGTCGAAGTAGTACGTGAACGCGCGGTCGGTATCGTCACCCGCCTCGCATGGCAACAGCCATTCATCATCGATCAGTGCATCGATACGCTGTGCACGAATTTTGGGGTGGGAGGGCCTGGCAACGGCCACCACCGACATCGAAAACAGCCGCTTCGGCACCACGAAATCCGGGAATTTCATATCCCTAAGCCCATTGACAATCGCGAAGTCGATGGCGTTTTCAAACAGCCTGCCCAACGCGGAGGAAAAGCTGCTTTGGTAGAAGGACAGCAATGTGCTGTGCCCTGCTCGCCGAAACTCACTGAATGCCTTCCGCAGCATGGAGCACTCTGCCAATTCAGACAGCCCCACTACGACACTTCCTGGCTGCCCTCCCTGCATTTCAAGCAGTTCGTCCTCAGCACGTTTCATGTCAGCCGTGATGGATTTCGCGCGACGGTAAAACACCGCCCCGTAAGATGTCAGCTTCACCCCCCTTACCGATCGCAACAGTAACGGTACGCCCAACGCTTTTTCCAGTTCACGCATGCTTGCGGTGATGGCTGGCTGTGTCACGCCAAGCGCGCGCGCTGCGCCATGGATACTGCCTTGTGTTACCACGTTCAGGAAAACATGCAGTTGTTGCAAAGTCATCGCTCGCTCCCCGGTCAATCCAACTTGCCGTCTTCATACTAGTATCGGCACCGGGTCGTACTAAGTGAGCTTTGCTATGCCAAATTTTCACCACCGCCAGCCGCGATCGAGGCCGCGTTGCCCAAATCGCGATGCTTGCCATGCCTACCTCCTAGTCACCGCACCACCACTAGCTGCCGTGTTGCATGGGGCAGCAGTCACACTCGTCCTAAACTTGATATTCGTGGATCGCCTGACGATGTCTCAGATAAAATGCGCGATCGATCATTGGGGGAAGAAGGTTTGCTGGTTAGGCGAACGCGGTTGGATATTTTTATGACGGGAGCGGACGGCAACCTTGAACATGCCATAGTCACTAAAACGCTGATTTTATTGCGACGTCTTCAATGCGGCGAACAATATACCGGCAGTCTCCCATTACACTTTCACGAAAAGAGTGTTTTGTTCGTCCACCCAAAAACGCCTGAGTAGTTCACTGTCGCGACTAGGCACTGCGAGCATATTTTGCCCCACCTCGAAGAAGTGGTAATTCTGCGGCGCTAAAAAATCTTTTATACGCTTTCTGTCCGTTTTTAGAATTTCCACCCAAATTAACGGTGCGTATGCCGCGATGAGCGAGCGCGCTCCCCTCAACACATCAAGCTCCATTGATTCCACGTCGATCTTCAGCAAATCGACTCTCTTTAGGTTCAAGCTATCCAGAGCGATCTGGCGAACCTGACGCCCTTTCTCCGGTGTGTAGTCAAGTGACTGCCCGACCGACAGCATCGGGTTCTCGGGCTTTCTGATTTCAAGACTTCCGTAGGAGCCGGGCTGACAGTAATTCACATGCGGTATCGTGATGACTTCGTTTATCGCACCCAGCGCCACATGATGTGCCTGAACATTGAAGAGATTGTTGATGGCAACGTTGCCTGCCAGCGCATAGAAAATAAAATCCTGCGGTTCGAAGGCATGCACAGTGCCCCAGTGCGTCATCAAGCGTCCGGCCTCTACCGAGAACACGCCAATATTGGCACCGCAATCAAGGAATACCACGCCGTCTCCCGACCGCTGTCGCTGAACATGCAAGAGCGACAATAGAAAATCCACCTCCGAACCGTCAAACGAAGCCGTTTCCAGTAGGTTCAAGCCTACGCCGTAACTGGGCCGCCCTTCGACCAATGCGTAGTCATTGCGATTGACGATCAGCGTGCCATGATTGGTCGCCGCAAGAATGAATGACAGCGCACGCTGTTCTGGAAACATAGAGCACCTTTTCTCAAACCAAACTTCCGTCGGCTGCCAACGCAAGCGTACCTTTACGCCGCGCGCGTGCGAATCATTGGCGACAGCCCATGCGAGCCGGAAGCCCGTTTCCCATAGCCATCCGCTTACGGCGCACCCACATACGGAACGCGCGGTATCAACTTAGATATCAGTCCGTCCCAATCGCCCATCGTGTCGGGCCTGAGCACACTCAGAGACGGGTACCAAGGCGTCGCATTCACGCTCTGTTCGTAGCGCCAATCTGCGCATTGCGCATTCAGCAACAAGCAGCCAGGCTTGTTCAGTGCACCAGCGGCGTGCGTGAGGACCCCATCGTTTCCAATGAATCCATCTAGCTGATCGATGATCCCAATTACTTGCGCAAGGCTAAAGTGCTGCGGCAGAACGGTGCAGCTTTGAGGGTCTTTCGCGTACGCCCCATCGGCCCAGCACATTCGTTCGTATCCACGCTGCATGACCACCCAATGGATGTCGCCTGAGGCCTCCCACAGCGGATCAAGATGTCTATGGCGCAGGCTCTTGCGCGCATATAGGTCGTTTGATTCACACGACGACCAGAAGATACCAACGCATCTTCTACCTTGCGCCCGCTTGCGTATTTCACTAAGTTGCTGCTCAACCTGCAGATCGTTACGCGGCTCGATATGGCGACTGGTAGACCCATAGCCAAGCACGGGAAATAGCGACGAAAATAGCGCGAATGGCGTGGTCCACATATGCGCATCGCTACGCCCATACACGAAATCCGCGAGCTTCAACTGCTGCGCGGATTGATGGTCTTGATCGTTGAGGCGGCAATCACCCAACAGTCCATCGAACTGAACGTCCCGGCCAATCTCAACGCCAATTGCCTGCAGGGCCCGTGCATACCGAATCCACTGAATGAAATCGCCGAATCCACATGAGAACCCCTTGATGGTCAGTTGCTTGGGTAGCTCATGCTGCCCACACCAGTAACGTTCGACATCCTGCGCGGGCCATAGCTCGGCAACAGCCTGTTGGCTGCAATAGGTCTGATGGAAAGCGTGGATACCTGCCGGGATACCGCGCCTCCGCATGAGGCTGCGCGCGCGAATATGTTCGCTCATGCACGATGGCTGGACGACATGGCCGGGCTGGGTGCTCAGTGCCCGATCATCTTCGCCAAGATAGTGGGAGCCAGACAGCCGCACGTAGTAGGACGATTCGCGGGGAAGTTCCGCTTTGGATGCCAGCATCTCAAGTGCCGCGAGGCCAATTTCCTTTGTGCCAAGATGGGCGCAGATGTCCGCAAGGCAATGGAAGTGCATACCGAAGGCGCCGGCCTCCCGCGTAAGCATGAAGCAGATATCCAGTGCCTGCAGAAGCCGGCCCGACCGGTAGTACATCTGTGCCTGCCAGTACCAGTAATCGGCCTGCCCCTTATCTGAATCATGGCGCGACGCAAGGAATGCGGTGCAAGCATCAACTTGGCCGCTGAGCAGCGCAGACTGCAGCTTTTCGTAGCTATCGATAATCACGCGTGACTCATTTTTCGGCAGTCAACGTAGCGTTAAACAGGGGGCATCAATCGATGCCTGGCTTGATGCATTCGCTGCCCACCATGCGTGGGCGTCGTCAGCCCGCATCGGGCGGCCAATGAAATAGCCTTGCGCCATATCGCACCCCATCTCCCGCAGCAAGTCCATGACTTGTTTTGTCTCCACACCCTCCGCCACGACCTGCATGCCGAAGTCGTGAGCAAGCCGGATGGTCCACGCCACGATTCTTTGGTCCGCCTTGTTGCTGTCCAATGCCGCGATAAATGATCTGTCGATCTTGAGCACATCCACCGGCAGCATCTTCAGGTAAGCGAGCGAGGCATAGCCTGCTCCAAAATCGTCGATGGACAGCTTGACGCCAAGGTCTCGAAGCATCAGCAATCGCTTGCATACGATGGCCGAGTCTTGGATGAGCGCGCTTTCCGTGATCTCCAATTCAATCGATGCCGGGTGAATTTCAAACTCATCCAACATCGCTCTCATGTCGTCGACGAAATGTGGTGATGCGAAATTCCGTACGCTAACGTTGATCGACAATGATGTTCTCAACCCTGCATGACACCAATAGCGAAGCTGCGAAAAAGACCGCCTCATCACCCACTTCGTGAATGGATGAATGAGCTCACATGCCTCCGCGATCTGGACAAAGACCTCGGGTGAGATATAGCCGTGCTCGGGATGGCTCCATCGTGTAAGTGCCTCAAAGCCCTCACCCCGTCCGTCAGCGAGTCTCACCTTTGGCTGGAACACCAGCGATAGCTGTTCTTCGCCGATCGCCTTTTCAAAGTCTTGTTTTCTCAACATCATTTCAGGTGCCGCCCCATCTTTGTTATCCCCCTTTGCGACACCAAAGCTCGACATGAGAGATGTGTCTCGCCCCCCGGCTCGATCAGCGATCAGAAGCCCCCGCTCCTCCATGTCATCTGCAGGTAGCGAACCATGGCAGGTTATCGGACAAAGGCTTGGCCGCTCAAAAACAATCGTTAAGCCCGGCAATATCGGAGCCGTGGCGGGGGCGACACGCAACAACGGCTGCAACGGTGCGACCGTGCAAGCCAAGCACTCGCACAAGCATGCGAAGCGGCTGCGGACCACGCGGCGCAGCCGTCACATCAAGAAACTTGGGTGTGAAGTGAGGCGCGAGGTCTGTGGGCTGGCCAACGCGGTGGCGCAAGTGCCATTAGGGTATTCGAGGCGCCCCCCACAAGAGCAAAGGTGAAAGCGAACGCTCTGGCTCGAAGTTCGCCAGACGCTGGCCCAACACATCGAAGCAGCGCTTCCGATCAGCGCGGCCAGCGCGGGCGTCGTCATAGAACTGCCCCAAAAAAAATGCCAGGCGGACGGGACGTCGCCTGGCACAACAGGGTGTGTCGAGGTTCAGGGAAAGAGGAGCGTATCGAACCCCGACGGCGGAACGATAATGCAGTCAGCGCGAAGTACTGTGTCTAACTGTATCTCGTGATGTTGTAGATAAATCTGATTACGTGCCTTTCTGACGTGACCGGTTGTTTCGAGTCCAGGTTGAAAGAGAGAAATCAACCCTGGCAAGGAGCAACCCAAGATGCCCCGCAAGAGCGTTACCCCCGAACAAATCATCGCGAAGCTGCGGCTCCTCCAAGTAGCGATGGGCAGTGGCAAGACCACCCAGTTGGCCTGCAAGGAGGCCAGCATTTCCGAGCAGGCCTATTACCGCTGGCGCAAGGAGTACGGCGGCTTGCAGCACGACCAAGCCAAACGCTTCAAGGAGCTTGAGCGCGAGAACGCCCGGCTGCGCAGGCTGGTTGCCGACCTGTCGCTGGAGAAGGCGATGCTCAAGGAGGTCGCTTCGGGAAACTGGTGAGC
>NZ_JAELUI010000168.1 GCF_016429285.1 Ralstonia sp. ASV6 | reverse complement strand
GGCGGATGATGATCCAGAGCCCGCCCAGCGGCGAGGGCCTGGCC
The DNA here is from genome assembly GCF_016429285.1 of Ralstonia sp. ASV6. GTDB lineage: Bacteria > Pseudomonadota > Gammaproteobacteria > Burkholderiales > Burkholderiaceae > Ralstonia > Ralstonia flaminis. Next base: position 10,649 of record NZ_JAELUI010000168.1, on the reverse strand, counting down.
TCAATGGTGCCACCATGCGCGGCAACAATAGTCTGACACAGGCTCAGGCCCAGCCCTGCGCCGCCCTGCGCACGACTGCGAGAAGGGTCGGCGCGGAAGAGCCGGTCGAAGATGCGCGGCAGCATCGCCTCGGGTACGCCCGGCGCGCTGTCCTGCACGTCGATCTGTTGCCACTGGCCGTCCTGGTGGACATGCACGCGCAATGTGCCGCCGGCATCGGTATAACGCAGGGTGTTCTCCAGCAGGTTCTGCATGACCTGACGCAGGCGCTGCGGATCGCCGTTGACCATGGCCTCTTGCGAAGGCACGCTCGGCAGATCGAGTTGCAACGCGATGCCCTTCTCCATCAGGCGCGGCGTAAAGCCCTGCACGGCACTGCACACGGCATCGGCCAGATCAAGCGCTTCCATGTGGAAGGCCAGCGCCCCCACGTCGGCCAGTGACAACTCGTACAGATCGTCGATGAGCTTGCTGAGCGTGGCCACTTCAGCCTGCAGCGAGGCCAGCGAGGTGACCGTCAACGGACGCACGCCGTCTTGCATCGCCTCCAGTTCACCGCGCAGCACGGCCAGCGGTGTGCGCAGCTCGTGCGAGATATCGGCAGTGAGCTGGCGGCGCATCTTTTGATTGGCCTCCAGCGATGCCGCCAAGTGGTTGAAGTCTGCCGCCAACCCGCCAAGTTCGTCGCGCGAATGCACATCAACGCGCGTGGCGTAGTCGCCGTCGGCCATGCGGCGGGCGGCGTCGGTCAGCCGGCGCATTGGCGCAAGCAGCCCACGCGCAAGCAATACCGCCACCAGCGCGGCCAGCAGCACCGACAATCCGGCGATGATCCATGTCGCCCGCAGTTGCTGCCCCAGGAAAGCTTGGTCTGCACCTTCGGGCACACGCATGCGCGGCGGCATGGCCAACCAGCCGATCGTCAGATCGTTGTGACGGAGTTCATGCCATTTTGCGTTGGGGCCCAGCGGTGGCCCATCGCCAATGATGACGTGGCGCTCGGCATCCAACAGCCAGATCGGCGACCGGGGCATCGGCGGCGGCTCGCCTGGCGGATGCGGAGGCAGGCTGCCGGCGCGCGCAACATCCGGCGGCGCAGGCATGCCACGCCCCATATCGGGCGGCAGCGGATCAAAGTGTCGACCGGGCGGCGGGTCGAGGTGCTCGCCCCCCATGCCATTGGCACGGGCACGGGCACCTTCACGGCGCAGCAGGCGGAACCACGCCTGACGATCGTTGCGCAGGAATTCCCAGTTGCCGTGCTCGGCGTAAGCCGCTTCAACGCCGCGGGCGAGCACGGTCATACGCTCCGCCTCGCGTGTGTTGACGTACTCAAGAAAGTTGGCGTCGAAGCGCCACCGCACGGCTGCACCCATGGCAAGCGCCACGACGATGCTCAACGCGAACAGCACAACGAACAGCTTGGAGGTAATGCCGAAAGACGGACGCATGGATCGATGCAAACACACTGTCGCCCGCGCCAGCGGGGACGATTCCCGCATGGCCGGACGTCAGGCTTCACGTCATCTTACCGGGTGACCCCGGGCGGGATGCCTTGAGGATAACAACCGCATGGCACCAGAAATTGAGCGAAATGAGAAGAACACGTTCCACGGCGTTTCAAGATGGCGCCGCGCGCACGTGCCGCGATCTGTCGCATCGCTCACCCGCCCCCGCAAAGCACGCTATCCTGCGGCATTCGTCCCGCACCCAGGAGACCCGCCTTGCCCAGCCGGCCGGCCCGCCCCGCGTTCTCGATGCTCCGCTGCACCATGTACGGCGTGGAGGCCGTTGCCGCAGATTCCGGCCATACGTTCCCGCGCCACACGCACGAGCAGTTCGGCATCGGCATTGTCGACCGGGGTGCACAGAAGTCGTTCAGCGGGCGCGGCATGGTTGAAGCCGGTGCGGGCGACGTCATCATGGTCAATCCGGCCGAGGTGCACGACGGCACCCCGATCGGCGATGCAGGCCGCGCCTGGCGCATGCTGTACTTCGACCCGGGCACGATCGGCACACTTGCGCATGACCTGCAGATCGGCAAGAACAATATGGAGTTCAACCGCCCAGTCGCGCGCGATGCCAACCTGGCGCGGCGCGTGCGCCTGCTGTTCACGCAAATGACGGCACCCGCCACACAATGCGATGCACTGCTGCGCGAACAGTTGCTGCTATCGGTACTGGCCGATGCGCTGCACACCGTCAACAGCCACGCCAACGATGCCCCCGACGCCATCCGCATGGCGCGCATGCGCATCGACGATGACCCAGCCACCGGGGTCTCCCTGCTCGACCTGGCGCAGGAAACCGGGCTCAGCCGCTTTCAGGTGTTGCGAGGCTTTGCGCGTGTCACGGGCCTCACGCCGCATGCCTATCAATTGCAGCGGCGCGTTGCCCTCGCGCGCCGGCTGATCGCCCAGGGCCTGCCGCTGGCAGAGACTGCTGCAGCCTGCGGTTTTGCCGACCAGAGCCATATGACACGCCAGTTCGTGCGCAAATACGGCGTATCGCCTGGCATGGTGGCGGCGACGCGGTAACCGGCCGCTCTCTTCCCTGCAATTTCGTTCAAGACGCGCGCTTCGGGCGCCGCCATCCTGCGGTCTTTCACAGACGCAGGGTTCGACATGTCCAGACGCCTCGAAGGCTGCCTCTACCTCGCACTGGCGATGGTGCTGGTGGGCAGCACGGTTGCGGCCAGCAAGATCATCGCTGGCGGGCTCCCGCCATTCACCGCCACGGCGTTGCGCTTTGCGATGGCGCTGCCGCTGTTTCTCGTTGCCATGCGCTTAACGGGTGCGCGTTGGCCGGCGCTTTCACGCACGGAGTGGGGTCTGTTGTTCCTGCAGGCGGCGGCTGGCAGCGTGGGCTACACGACGCTGCTGATCTCGGGGCTTCGTCATACGTCGGCGGCAGATGCAGGCGTCATCATCGGCACGTTGCCGGTGGTATCCGCGCTCATTGCCATTGCGGTGCTGGGCGAACGGCCAGGGCGCGCGGTATTGGGGGCGATTGCACTGGCGACGACGGGCGTGCTGGCCATCGCTTTCCAACCCGGTAGCGACGCTGCGCATCCGCTGGCGGGCAACATGCTGGTGATTGGCGCAGTGGTGTGTGAAGGGCTGTTCATCCTGCTCAACAAGCGGCTGCGCACACCCGTGCCGCCGCTGGCGTTATCGACGTTGATGAGCCTGTTTGGCTTGCTGACAGCATTGCTTCCAGCCCTGTGGGAGACCCCATGGCAATTGCATGCTTCCACCCAGGCAACGCAAGCATTGGCCGCGGTTGCCTACTACGCCATCGTGCCCACCGTCGGCGGCTTCGTGCTCTGGTATGCAGGGGCGGCACGCGTGAGCGGCGCAGAGGCCGCGCTCTTCACGGCCCTCGCGCCGGTGGCCGCAGTCGTTTTTGCCGCCGTACTGCTCGGTGAGGTGGTCAGCGTTCGGCAAATCGCCGGCATTGCATGCGTACTGGCGGCGGTACTGAGCCTCGCCCTGGCGCGTTCATCTGCACCAACGTCTTCCCGCCCTAAGGAATCCATCTGACCATGCGCTTCGTTCATACTCCACAGATCTGGCAAGACTTTCCCGAACTCGTGCCCGGCGTGCTGTCCGTCAAGGGTGTCCGGCAGGATGCTCGCTTTGATACGGAAATCGCCCGGCTGCTATCGGTCGCCCGCGTCCGGTTGGCGGGCACACCGGAAGGCGAATTGCCCGAAATCCAGGCGTGGCGGCGCGCGTTCTCGCGCATGGGGCTAAAACCCACGCAATACCGCTGCGCCGCAGAATCGCTCTTGCGACGCTTCCGGAAAGACGACGCGCTGCCGCAACTGCACCCGCTCATCGACGTCTGCAACGCGGCCTCGCTGGCGTTTGCGATTCCGGTGGCGGTGTTTGATGCAATGGCCATCGACGGGCATCTGACCGTCCGCCGCGCCACTGGTAACGAGCGCTATCTCACCTTCGCTGGCGAAACCGAGCAGCCCGATGCGGATGAGGTGATCTTTGCCGACGGCGCCAACCACGCACACGCGCGCCGCTGGTGCCACCGCCAGAGCGGCGATTCGGCCGTCCGCGCAGAGACATCGAGCGCATTGATCGTGGTAGAAGGCATGCACGCAAACGCGGCGGCAGACGTGTATGCGCTGCTGGAAACGCTGGCGGCAACGCTGACGGCTGCCGGGATGAGTGTCTCGGCGCCCCGCCTGCTGAGTGCGGCGGCGCCGGAATACGTGGCTTAGGCTTCGGCGTCGGGCGCCGTCACCTCTTCCATGCGCTCGATGCGCACGCGCACGATGCGGCGGCTACCGGCTTCGAGGATGACGAAACGCAGGTCGTGGCGCACCAGCGTGTCGCCCACCTCGGGCAGACGATCCCATTGGTTGAACAGGTAGCCGCCCAGGCTCGTGGCACCACCACCTTCGTCGAGCAGCCAGTCGACGTGCAGCACGTCTTCGAGCTGGCGCAGGTCGGCCTCGCCAGCCACCTCCCAGCAGCCTTCGCTCGCCTGCTCCACGTCAAGGCGCTCGTCTTCGTCGGGAAACTCCCCGGCAATGGCTTCCAGCACGTCGATGGGCGTCACCACGCCCTGCACTACGTCCAGGGGATCGATCACCAGCAGCATGCGCCCGCGCGCACGCTTGAGCAGATCCATCAGGCGCAGGATGCCGACGTTATCCGACACCTTGAGCGCGGGCTTGACCGAGCGCTCCACGTCAATGGTGCCGCGCGTGTCGAGGTCACCCATCAAGTCCTTGGCACGAGCCACGCCCACCAGATCATCCAACCCGCCTCGGCAGACCGGAAACTGGTTGTGCGGCACCGCCAGCAACAACTTGCGCGTGGTTGCCGCATCGGCATCCAGGTCCACCCACGAGATGTCGTGACGCGGCGTCATGATCGAGCGCACCGAGCGCTCGGCCAGATCCAGCACGCCGCTGACCATGCTGCGCTCTTCGGGGCGGAACACGGCCTCGGGCGCGGGCTGATCCGCATGGGGCGCAGTTTCGTGGGCCTCGGTATCGGCCGGGGTACCGCGACGGTCGCCCAGCAGGCTCAGCACGGCGTCTGCAGTGCGCTCACGCAGCGGGCGGCGGCGCTCGTAGCGCACGGTGTTGCGCTGGGCTACCTGGTTGAAGAACTCGATCAGGATCGAGAACCCGATGGCCGCATACAGATAGCCCTTTGGAATATGGAAGCCCAGCCCTTCCGCCACCAGGCTGAAGCCGATCATCAGCAGGAAGCTCAGGCACAGCACCACCACGGTGCGATGCGCGTTGACGAAGTTCGTCAGCGGACGCGAGGCGAACAGCATGGCCCCCATGGCGATCACCACGGCGGCAATCATCACCGGCAGGTCATTGACCATGCCCACGGCGGTGATAACGGAGTCGATGGAAAACACCGCATCCAGGATCACCACCTGGGCGATCACGTTCCAGAACTTGCCGTGACCGGTGCCGTGGCTTTCGTCCTGAGGCTCGCCATCCAGGCGCTCGTGCAGCTCGGACGTGGCCTTGAACAACAGGAAGAACCCGCCCAGCAGCAGGATGATCGAGCGGCCCGACAGATCCACCGGTCCGATCGTCAGCAGCGGCTTGGTGAGCCCGATCAGCCATGACATGGCCATGAGCAACACCACCCGCATCCCCAGCGCCAGCCCCAGGCCGATCATCCGCGCACGATCGCGCTGCGCTGGCGGCAGCTTGTTGACGAGGATGGCGATGAAAACGAGGTTGTCGATGCCGAGAACGATCTCGAGCACCACGAGGGTGAACAGGCCAATCCAGATGGACGGGTCAGCAAGCCAGGTCATAGGGAAGATTCAGTGACAGCGCAAACGCAATCTGCCGATGATAACCGCAGCGCACGCATGGCCAGCGCTGCGGCAGAGAACGCAACAAATGGGCCGACCGCCTATGCGCTCAACGCTGCGCCACGTGGGAAACCCGGGCGGCCCGCCCGGCCGGCTTCTGAGCCTGCACGGGGCGGTAGCCATCGGTCAGCGTCTTGAGAAAGACAACGATGTCGCGCACGTCGGCCTCGGAGAGCACCGGCTTGTCGCCTGGCTTGCCACCGAAGGGCGGCTCCATGTTGACGTTGGCGCGGTACTGGGCCGGCAGATCGTCGAACTTGTCGACAGTGCCATCGGCCTTGCGCGGATACCACTTCTGCGGTTGCGTGTCGCGCTGGGCGTAGAAACGCACGGCGTCTTCCAGCGTATGGATGGCGCCGTTGTGGAAGAACGTCTTGCGCAGCGCCACGTTGCGCAGTGACGGCGTGCGGAAGCGGCCGCAGTAGTCGGTGCGGTCTTTCAGGTCGGTGCGGTCGGGGCCGCACAGGCCAATGTCAAAGAACGCCGGATCGGCATTGGCCGGCAGCGCGCGGTTGCGCGGCACGCCCACGGCAATGTGGCCGAAATCGGTGAACGCAGGGAAGGCGCCGTCCTGCTTGATGGCGCTCACGTGGCACGAGGCGCAGTTACCCTTGGCCGGATCGGCAAAGACTTGCAGGCCGCGCATCTCCTGCGGCGACAGCTTGACCTGCTTGCGCAAGAACGCGTCGTACTTGCTGTCGTACGGATAGAACTCCGACGGCGTCTGCTGGAATACCTCCAGCGCCATCAGCGCGGCGCGGAAGGCGGTGTCCTCATTGTCAAGAATGTCGTCGCCGAATACCTGGCGGAACATCTGCGCGTGGCGGCCGCTGCGCAGCTTGGCAACCACGGCAGCCGGCGTACCGTTTGCCATCTCGTGCGCGGAAAGCAGCGGAATGCGCGCCTGATCGTGCGTGGAGGACACGCGACCGTCCCAGGTGTAGCCGCCGGTCGGGCCCTGGTCTTCGGAATCGTTGCCGTCGTTCTCGTAGAAGTGCTCGGAGAACGGCGGCACATTCTGGATGTAGCGCAACGACGGCGCGGCGCGCACGCCGGTCTTGTGCATGTCGGCGCCGCCCAACTGCACGGACAGATCGTTCGGCGGGCCGTAGGCGTGCGTGGGGCTATGGCAGCTCGCACAGGCCTGCTTGCCAGAGGCAGACAGTGCTGGATCAAAGAACAGCGCCTTGCCCAGTGCCGTCATGGCGGGCACCGATGGGCGGCGTGTCGCCATCATCGTGTAGAAGGCCTTCTCGTAGGCCGGTGCAGCCGGTGCGGAAGCTGCCACCGGCTTGACTACTGGCGGGGAAGCCGACGGAACCGAGGCAGCCGTCGCCGCCTGCGCCGAGGACGGTTCGCCGCGTCCGCACGCAGCCAACCCGGCAAGCGCAAGCGCCGAAACAGCGATCACGCGAAACGTGGCAACAGGCAAAAGACGACGATGCATTGGCGATGGGCGGAATGTTGGGAGCCTTGCAACTTAGCATGCAAGTGATGACACTTTGATGTCGTCAAACGTCTGTCACGTCAGCCCTTGGAGAACGTTCATGGTGGCAAATGTCTTCAAACGTTCGGTGGTGCCCCTGCTCCTCCTGATGATGGTTATCACGGTCAATTGGACCGAGACTCGCTTCAGGCCAACGTTTTCATCATCAACTTGTCACACAGGAAGACCAGACTCCGGCTCGCTTTCGTCCCCCACACAACAATCCAGGGAAATCATGAGCCGAGCATTCCGTCTTCTGCCGCTGACCGCGCTGGTCGCGGCCAGCATGTCCGCCTGTGGCGGCAGCGACTCGAACAACAGCGCCTCCACCCAGTCCACTTCGGGCGTGGTGACGGGCAGCTACTTCGAGCATGCCAAGGTCTGTATCGATGCCAACAACAACGGCAAGTGCGATTCGGGTGAAGCCAGCACCTATACCGATGCCAACGGCGCGTACACGCTCGCCGGCACGGGCGCCATCACGGTGGAAGTCGGCACGGATGCCTTCCGCAACGACCCGGCTACGGGTGCCCACAATGCCATCACGCAACCGCTGGTGTTCCGCGCACCGGCCGGCGCCGCTGGCGTGGTCAGCGCAATCTCGACGGAACTGGCTGCCCTGATGGACAGCAACGGCGGCGACATCAACGCTGCCAAGACAGCCCTGGCCGCGCGCCTGGGCGTGACGATCGACAAGCTGCTGGAAGACCACAACAAGGAAAGCGACGCCAACATCAAGGCGGCTCTGCAGGCTGAAATCGATCAGGCCATCGCGCTGATTGCCGATGCCGTGGCCAGCGGCGGCGACATCAACAAGGGCATCCGCGACGGCGTTGCCAAGCGCATGGCGCTGAACAACAACGTGCAGACCATCGTCGTGATCTACGCGGAAAACCGCGGCTTTGACAACCTGTATGGCTTGTTCCCGGGCGCCAACGGCATTCCGGGTGTGAACCCGACCTCGACGGGCACTGCCGTTGCACAGAAGGACTTCGACGGCTCCGTCCTGCCGACGCTGCCGCCGACCTGGGGCGGTGTGACCGCTGCCGGGCAAACCGTGCAGGTCACGCAGGCGCAATCCGCCAACATGCCCAACCAGATGTTCCAGATCGACAGTCCGTCTGGCTTCGGTACTTCGGGCACCGTTGTCGGCCAGAACGTCATCACGCGCGACCTCTGGCACCGCTTCTATCAGAACCAGATGCAGATCAACGGCGGCAAGAACGACAAGTTCGCCGCTTTTGCTGATGCGGGTGGCCTGTCGATGGGTTACTACGACGGCAGCAAGATGGCCATGTGGAACATCGCCAAGCAATACACGCTGGCTGACAACTTCTTCATGGGCGCCTTCGGTGGTTCGTTCCTGAACCACCAGTACCTGATCTGCGCGTGCGCGCCGATCTACCCGAACGTCAAGAACTCGCCTGCCTTCAAGAGCCCTGCCACCATCGCGTCCGTCGACGCCAACGGCACGCCGCAACTGGCACCGAGCGCCAGTTCCGTGATGGCAGGCTCGCCGACCTTCCCGGGCGACGGCAGCCTGACCCCAATCGACAGCAACGGCAACTCGTACGCAGTCAACACGATGCAGCCGCCGTACCAGCCGTCGGGTAACGGCGTGGCCAGCGGCAACGCTGCCTATGCTGACCCGACCAAGGCTTCGACGATGCCGGTGCAGTCCACCACCAACATCGGGGACCTGTTGACCGCCAAGGGTGTGAACTGGGCCTGGTACGCTGGCGCCTGGAACGCCGCGCTGGCCGACGCACCCAACACCACGCGCAGCGTGATCTACGGCGGCACGATCCAGTTCCAGCCGCACCATCAGCCGTTCAACTACTTCACGCGCTTCGACCCCGCCACCACCACCGGTACCGCCGAGCGTGCAGCCCACCTGAAGGATTACGACGCCGCCTTCCTGCAAGATGCCGCCGCAGGCAAGCTCCCGGCCGTGACGTTCTACAAGCCGCAGGGCAACCTGAACCAGCACGCCGGTTATGCCAACGTGGCCGACGGTGACGCCCACATCGCCAACGTGATCGCCCAGCTGCAGAAGAGCCCGCAGTGGAAGAACATGGTGATCGTGGTGACGTATGACGAAAACGGCGGTTTCTACGACCACGCCACGGTGCCGAAGGCTGACCGCTGGGGCCCGGGCACGCGTATCCCGGCGATCATCATCTCGCCGTTCGCCAAGAAGGGCTTCGTTGACCACACCCAGTACGACACGGCTTCGGTGCTGCGCCTGATCACGCACCGCTTTGCCCTGCCGACGCTGCCCGGCATCAAGCAGCGTGACGACGGCCTGGTGGCCAACGGCAACAAGCCGATGGGCGACTTGACCAACGCGCTGGACTTCTCGCAGTCGCAATAACGCCTGCAGCGCAGTCCTCGTGAAGAAGGCAGCCTCCGGGCTGCCTTTTTCTTTGCCTACTTGCCTTTCTTCTTGCCGGCAGGTTTCTCGCTCGCCAGGCTCTCCAGCCGCATCCCCACCTTGATGGTCACCTGCCAGTGGGCAATCTTGCCGTCCACCAGGTGGCCGCGCGTCTCAAGCACTTCAAACCAGTCAAGGTATTTCAGCGTCTCGCCGGCCCGGGCGATGGCATTGCGGATGGCCGCATCGCTCGACTCCGGCGAAGACCCCACCAGTTCGATCATCTTGTAGGTATGGGAACCCATATCGCCTCCATGTTGGTCTGGGTGTCGTGCAGAAGGTCTCCTGCAGACTGCACGCAGAACGCGCCCACGACAGAGCGTGCGCCACGTCACTTACCAGAATGGCTGGTGCCGCCGCACTCTGCCAGCCCATTTTTTGGTGGGCAAATCAAAAGCTTGGCGGTTAATTGCGTTTACAAATTTGACAAAGCCTGTCACGCCGACCGACGCAGCGCGTCAAACCAGCCGAGACCTCTGCTTGAACTGTCATATTGCGCAGGTACCCTGCGCGGCTTTTGTATGACATCACGGCGTCCTGCCGCTGGCACAGAACGTGCCTTAGGTAGTTCACCCGTGTCCCCTAGAGGAGGCGCAATGCGCCACCCCGCCCAACAAGCTATCGCCACGCCCCCGCTCCGCCGCACGTCGTCTGCATCGTCGACCGCGTCTTCCGACACCTCACGCCTGCTGGCCGAGACTGTCGCCTTCCATATCGAACGCGGCGGGCGCCGCATCGAGGCCACCTACTCGGCCCGCAACGGCATCGTCACGGTCAAACATCAGGGCAAATCCCTGTCCACCTATTCACCGCAGGGCGACTTCAAGGCCGTTGCACGCCAACTGCTCAGCGTCATGC
>NZ_JAELUI010000167.1 GCF_016429285.1 Ralstonia sp. ASV6 | reverse complement strand
GCCCTAGCCCAAGCCCTAGCCCAAGCCCAAGCCCTAGCCCTAGCCCTAGCCCGAGTCCGAGTCCGAGTCCGAGTCCGAGTCCAACTCCAACTCCAACTCCGACACCGACACCGACACCGACACCGACACCGACACCGACACCGACACCGACACCGGCGCCGACGCCAACTCCGACGCCAGCGCCTGGCGGCGGGCACCACCACCATCATCACGACCATGACCATGACCACGATCATGGCGGGGATCACGACCACGGTGGCGACGGTAACCACGGCGGAGACCACGGCCACGGTGGCGATGGCAACCACGGCGGAGACCATGATCACGGTGGCAACGGCAACCACGGCGGGGATCACGACCATGGCGGTGGCGACGATCGTGGTGGCGATTCCGGCAACCACCACGAGCACCAAGGCGACCCCGACAGCCAGGGCCATCACGATGGCAATGGCGACGACCACACCCATTCCGGCCACGACAACGGCAATCACAAGGACAAGGGCAATCACCAAGGCCAGGACGACAACGGCCAAGGCAACAACGATCATGGCGGCGACGGCCACCAGGGCAAGGGCAGTGATGAGGGTAGCGGGCACACTGGTGACGACGGTCACCACAAAGGCGGCAAGGTCAACGGCGACTGACCGTTTCCCCCTCGGCAGGCGCCATGCCGCGCCACCCGGGCCGGCCTCCTGAAGTGCAATTCAACGCACATCAGGAGGCATGTCGCCCACCCCGCGCTGTGTTGGAAGGGATCACCAAGCCGCCGCCCACGTCATCGGGGCGGCGAGTCTTTTGGTGTATGCTGGGCCGATGTTTAACGACGCGCGACCGCGCCATGAATGATCCGTATCCCAGTCCGAAGCCAGCCGACAAACCCCGCTCGCTGCTGGAACGCCTGACCGACCTCATCTCGCCCGAGCCCGAATCGCGGGCCGAGCTTCTAGAAATCCTCCAAGACGCGCACGCGCGCAACCTGATCGACGCCGACTCCCTGTCGATGATCGAAGGCGTCTTCCAGGTCTCGGACCTGTGCGCGCGCGACATCATGATCCCGCGTGCGCAGATGGACGCGATCAACATCGCCGACGCGCCGTCCGAGTTCATCCCTTACGTGCAGGAAGCGGCGCATTCACGCTTCCCGGTCTACGAGGGCAGCCGTGACAACATCATCGGCATCCTGCTGGCCAAGGACCTGCTGCGCTACTACACCGACAAAGACTTCGACGTGCGCGACATGCTGCGCCCGGCCGTGTTCATTCCGGAATCGAAGCGCCTGAACGTGTTGCTGCGCGACTTTCGCGTCAACCGGAACCACATCGCAATCGTCGTTGACGAGTACGGCGGCGTGGCCGGCCTCATCACCATCGAAGACGTGCTGGAGCAGATCGTCGGCGACATCGAAGACGAATACGACTTCGACCAGGAAGAAGACAACATCCTGGCCACCGCCGACGGCCATATGCGCGTGCGCGGCCTGACCGAGATCAGCCAGTTCAACGAAGCCTTCGGCACGCATTTTTCCGATGAGGACGTCGATACCGTTGGCGGGCTGCTGTCCAACCATCTCGGCCGTGTGCCGCATCGGGGCGAGAAGATCGTTCTGGGCACGCTGCAGTTCGATGTGCTGCGCGCCGATGCGCGGCAAGTGCAAGTGCTGCTGGTGCGCCGTCTCACCACCCCGACCGGTGGCGATGCCTCGGTCAACGCAACGGGTTCCAACCCCGCCTGACTTCCGTGCCCGCTCAGTTCTCCTCCCCTGCCGGGGTATCCCCCCGTCGGCAGGACGCCCCTGCCGTGCCACTCGCGCGGCTGCGCTTTGCCATGCCGCTGGCGGTGCTGCTGGGCGTCATGCACACGCTGTCGTTCGCGCCCAACCACTGGTGGTGGCTGCAGATCCTGTCGCTCACGGGGCTCGCGGCCCTGGTACAGCGCGCGCCGCGCCTGCGTGACGCCGCCTGGGTCGGCTATGCCTTCGGGCTCGGCTGGTTCCTCTCGGGCGTGTGGTGGCTCTACATCAGCATGCACGTCTACGGCGACATGCCGGCGTGGATGGCCGGGCTTGCGGTGCTGCTGTTCACCGGCTACCTCGCACTGCATCCGGCGCTGGCGGTGTGGGCGTGGCAGTGGCTGACGCGACGCGGGCGCTGGTCGGGCACGGCATCCGCGCTGGTGTTCGGCGCGGCGTGGGCCGTCGTCGAATGGCTGCGCGGCACGGTGTGGACTGGCTTTCCCTGGATCAACGGTGGCTATGCGCACACCGATGGCCCGCTGGCTGGCTACGCGCCGCTAGTGGGTGTGTACGGCATTGTGCTGATTGCAGCCGTGCTGGCCGGCCTGCTGTGCGTGGCCGCCGAGCGCCGCCTGCATTGGCTGACGGTCATCATGGGCGCCGCGGTACTGGTGGCCGGCTGGCCGTTGCACAACATCGCGTGGACACAGCCCGTAGGCAAGCCGATCTCCGTGCGCCTTCTGCAGGGCAATGTGCCGCAGGATGTGAAGTTCCAGCAGACCGGCATCGAGCGCTCGCTGGAGCTGTACACGAAGATGGTCACCGAACAGCCCGCGCAACTGGTGATCACGCCCGAGACGGCCTTCCCGATCATGATCCAGGAGATGCCGCAGGAGATCGCGCTGGCCATCCGCACGTACGTGGATACCACCGGCTCCAGCGTGCTGTTTGGCGCGGCCAGCCAGGACTCGGCGGTGGACTACACCAACAGCGTGTTCGGCGTCGGCCCGCAGGTCCAGGGCGTATACCGCTACAACAAGCACCATCTCGTGCCGTTCGGCGAGTTCATCCCCTTCGGCTTCCACTGGTTCGTCAACATGATGAACATGCCGCTGGGCGATTTCCGGCGTGGCCTGCCCGTGCAGCCAGCCATGACAGTGGCCGATCAGCGCGTCGCGCCCAACATCTGCTACGAGGATTTGTTTGGCGAAGAGATCGCCGCCTCGCTGCGGCATGCGGACCAGCCCGCCACCATGCTGGCCAACGTGACCAACCTGGCGTGGTTTGGCGACACGATCGCGCTGGACCAGCACCTGCAGATCTCGCGCATGCGTGCACTGGAAACCGGCCGGCCGATGCTGCGCGCCACCAATACCGGCGCCACCGCCGTGGTGCGCCCGGACGGCAGCGTGCAGGCGCGCCTGCCCGTTTTCACGCTCGGCACGCTGCAAGCCGAAGTGCAAGGTATGCAAGGGCTGACACCGTTTGTGCGGGCCGGTAACGCGCCCGCGCTGAGCCTGGGCGTGCTGGTACTGCTGATCGCATTCGCACGTCGCCGCAAGGCAAAAGCGGATTGATCGTTCGCCGCCCGGAGGGCTTTCGAGCCACTTTCCGGGGCGGCTGACAAAAAACGCTAAAATTCAACGTTTTGCGGCGCTCATGCACGTAACTGCGGGGCCATGCGCTTCTCGTGCCCGCCGCTGCATTCCACCGTCACGCTGCGCCCTGAACGTTCTGGCCGCGGCGGACCACCGGGTACCACCATGCTTACCTTCCAGCAACTCATCCTGAAGCTGCAGTCGTACTGGGACGCCCAGGGCTGCGCCCTGCTGCAACCGATCGACCTCGAAGTCGGCGCCGGCACCTCGCACGTGCATACCTTCCTGCGTGCGATCGGCCCTGAGCCATGGCGCGCCGCCTACGTGCAACCGTCGCGCCGCCCCAAGGACGGCCGCTACGGCGAGAACCCCAACCGCCTGCAGCACTACTACCAGTATCAGGTGGTGCTCAAGCCCGCGCCGGAAAACATCCTCGACCTGTACCTCGGCTCGCTGGAAGCACTGGGCCTGGACCTCAAGCAGAACGACGTCCGCTTTGTGGAAGACGACTGGGAAAACCCCACGCTCGGCGCCTGGGGCCTCGGCTGGGAAGTCTGGCTCAACGGCATGGAAGTCACGCAGTTCACGTACTTCCAGCAAGTTGGCGGCCTGGATTGCAAGCCCGTTACCGGTGAAATCACCTACGGTATCGAACGCCTGGCGATGTACATCCAGAAAGTCGAGAACATCTATGACCTGGTTTGGACGGAGTGGGAAGAACCGGGTCCGAACGGCCCCGTCAAGCGCCGCCTGACCTACGGTGATGTCTACCACCAGAACGAAGTCGAGCAATCGACCTACAACTTCGAGCAAGCCGATACCACCGTACTGTTCCGCCGCTTTGCCGAGCACGAAGCCGAAGCCAAGCGCCTGATGGGCGTGCCCGCAGAAGGTAAGGAAGGTGCGGCAGACGATGGCGCCCCGGTCGTGCAGCTCGCCCTGCCCGCCTACGAGCAAGTGCTCAAGGCCGGCCACACGTTCAACCTGCTCGACGCACGCGGCGCCATTTCGGTGACGGAGCGCGCCGCCTACATCGGCCGCATCCGCAATCTGTCGCGCCTGGTCGCGCAGGCTTACTACGATTCGCGCGAGCGCCTGGGCTTCCCGATGTGCGGCACCGCTGCCGCTGCCACGGAGGCTGCATGACGGCCATGCGGGTCCAAACCGCGCGACGCGGGCTGGCCTTGCTGACGGCGGCGTCGATTGCCGCGCTGGCGCTGCCGGCAAGCGTTGCGCAAGCGGCGCGGCATCGCACGTCCAAGCCGGCATCGACGGAAAAGATCTTCGTCGTGCCGAGTAACCTGACACAGATCTGCGTGGCCGACTCCAAGCCACTGCAACAGGCGCTGGGCACCGCGTGGACGCCTGCCCCGCCCGCACTCGACCAATGGACGAGCCTGGCGCGCACGATGGCCTGCGACCTGTCCGGCGCGCGTGACCTCGGCTGGCACCGTGTGCCGCTGCGCACGTACGCCACCGCCCTGCGCTTCCCGCTCACCTGGGTCGAATGGCAAGGCTCTGGGGCCAAGGCGCAGCGCCGTGCGCGCGTGTTCCGCTCGGCATCGCAACTGCCGAGCCGACTGGAATTCAATGTGTCCGGCACGCTGCAAGAGGTGCGCTATGACGAGCGCCGCGGCACGCTGTCCGCACGCTTCCTGCGCCGCGACGCCGCTGCGCCCGGCACCAACCCCGCGCCGATCGCACCGCCGCCGCCCCCGGGCCAGTGCGCCGGCACGCAACTGCAGTTCCAGCAGCAAAACGGCGTGTGGCTGCTCTCGGGCGTGGAGCCCGTTCCCGGCTCACCCTGCTAACCGAAATACGTAACCGCCGCTCCGGCACTCAGCCTCGAGCGGCGCAGAACAACGACGTCACCGATTCAACTGCTATGTCCACCCTCCTGATCGAACTGCTGACCGAAGAACTGCCGCCCAAAGCACTGGCCCGCCTGGGCGAGGCGTTTGCGCGCAGCCTCTTTGACGGCCTGTCGGCACAAGGCCTGCTGGAAGACAACGCCAGCGTGGAAGGCTTTGCCACGCCGCGCCGCCTGGCTGCGTCGATCACCGGCGTGCGCCGTGCCGCGCCCGATCGCGAGCTGCGCGAGAAGGTACTGCCCGTGACCATCGCCTTCGATGCCGAGGGCAAGCCGGCTGCACCGCTCGTCAAAAAGCTGGCTGCGCTGGCCAAGACGGTGGGCGTGGAAGCCATCGCGCCCGAATCGCTGGAGCGCGCACCGGACGGCAAGGCTGAGTCGCTCTTCTATCGCTACACCGCACGCGGCGCCGTGCTGGCCGATGGCCTGCAGACCGCGCTGTCGCAGACCATCGCCAACCTGCCAATCCCGAAGGTGATGACGTACCAGCGCCCGAACGGTGACAACGTGCAGTTCGTGCGCCCGGCGCACAAACTGATCGCGCTGCTCGATAGCGAAGTCATTCCTGTCAGCGCACTGGGCCTGCAATCGGGCAACGTGACCCTGGGCCACCGCTTCCTGTCGGCCGGCGACATCATCATCGCCGATGCCACTTCGTACGCCAGCACGCTGGAAGCCCAAGGCAAGGTCATCGCCAGCTACGCCAAGCGCCGCGAAGCCATCCGCGCTGAACTGCTCAAGACCGCCGGCGCCGATACGGTCGTCATGCCCGAAGCGCTGCTGGACGAAGTGAACGCACTGGTCGAATGGCCCGTGGTCTACCCCTGCCACTTTGAGGAAGCCTTCCTCGCCGTGCCGCAGGAGTGCCTGATCCTGACCATGCAGACCAACCAGAAGTACTTTGCGCTGACCGACGCGCAAGGCCATCTGCGCAACCGCTTCCTGATCGTCTCGAACATCGCCACCGGCACGCCGGAGGCCATCATCCAGGGCAACGAGCGCGTGGTGCGCCCGCGCCTGGCCGATGCCCGCTTCTTCTTCGAGCAGGACAAGAAGAAGCCGCTGGCCGATCGCGTACCGCTGCTCTCGCGCGTGGTCTATCACAACAAGATCGGCACGCAGCTTGAGCGTGTGTCGCGCCTGCAGGCCATCGCTGGTCAACTCGCAGAAAAGCTCGGCGCGGATGTCGCACACGCCTCGCGCGGCGCGCTGCTGGCCAAGGCCGATTTGCTGACCGACATGGTGGGCGAATTCCCCGAGCTACAAGGCACGATGGGCACGTACTACGCTCGCCACGACGGCGAACCCGACGACGTGGCGCTGGCCTGCTCCGAGCACTACCAACCGCGCTTTGCCGGCGACGCACTGCCCTCGACCGCGACCGGCACCGTGGTGGCGCTGGCCGACAAGCTGGAAACGCTGGTCGGCATCTGGGGGATCGGCCTGCAACCCACGGGAGAGAAAGACCCGTTTGCACTGCGCCGCCACGCGCTGGGCATCCTGCGCATGCTGATCGAGAAGCCGCTCGTGCTCACGATCGACGACGCGCTGCAGATTGCCGCCGCCAGCTTCGATGGCATCGCCGCCGTCAAGCCAGATCTGGCCGCCATCACCGACTTCCTGTACGACCGCCTGCGCGGCTACCTGAAGGACAAGGGCTACAGCACCAATGAAGTGGAAGCCGTGGTCAGCCAACGCCCGCAGCGCCTGGACGACATCGTCGCGCGTCTGGAAGCCGTACGCGCCTTTGCCGCTCTGCCGCAGGCCGAGGCGCTGGCCGCTGCCAACAAGCGCATCACCAACATCCTGAAAAAGACGGATGTGGCCATCGGTGCGGTGCAGCCGCTGTTGCTCAAGGAAGACGCCGAGCGCGCGCTGCATCAGGCCGTGGCCTTGTCCGAACCGCATGTGCACGACGCCTTTGCACGCGGCGACTTCACCACGGCACTGAAAACGCTGGCCGGCCTGCGCGAAGCGGTCGACACGTTCTTCGACGGCGTCATGGTGATGGCCGACGACACCGCGCTGCGCGACAACCGTCTCGCGCTGCTGGGCGAACTGCACGGCCTGATGAACCGCGTGGCGGACATCTCCAAGCTGGCCGCTTGAGCATTGTTCGGAGCCTGACATGCCTCACGTCCCCAAGCTGGTGGTTCTCGACCGCGATGGTGTCATCAACCTCGACAGCGACCAGTTCATCAAGTCGCCCGACGAGTGGATCCCCATTGACGGCAGCCTGGAGGCGATTGCCGAGCTGAACCAGGCTGGCTATCAGGTGGTGGTGGCGACAAACCAGTCGGGCATCGGGCGTGGTCTCTTTGAGGCGGCCGCGCTCAATGCCATGCACGAGAAGATGTACAAGGCGCTGGCCTCATTCGGTGGCCGTGTCGATGCCGTCTTCTTCTGCCCGCACACTGCCGCGGACGCCTGCGAATGCCGCAAGCCCAAGGCGGGCATGCTCCGCGAGATCGCGCGCCGCTTTGACGTGGACCTGACCGGCGTGCCGGTGGTTGGCGATTCGCTGCGCGATCTGCAGGCTGGCGTGGAAGTCGGTGCCCTGCCGCACCTCGTGCTGACCGGCAAAGGCACCAAGACGCGTGATGCCGGCAATCTGCCGCCTGGCACCCAGATCCACAACGACCTGCGCGCGTTTGCACGCGCACTGCTGTCGCCGCCCGCCCAGGGTACGCCTTCGCGTGCCCCTTGAATTCCCATCCATGAACTTTATCCGCTCGCTGCTGCTCCTGATTTTCCTGGTCGTCTGGACACCGATCTACGCGGTGGCCTGCTTCATCGTGTTTCCGTTCCTCAACCCACATCGCCGCTTCTGGATGGTGACGGGCTGGACCAAGTCCGTGATCTGGACGGCGCGCTTCGTGGTCGGCATCCGCTGGAAATACGAGGGCTGGGAACATATTGAAGAGGCCGTCGCCACCAACAAGCAGGTGGTCCTGCTCTCCAAGCATCAGTCGGCCTGGGAGACCATGGCGTTCGTTGCGACCATGCCGCGCCCGCTGTGCTTCGTGTTCAAGCGCGAACTGCTGTTCGTGCCGTTCTTCGGCTGGACGCTGGGCTTGCTGAAGATGGTGCACATCAACCGCAAGGACGGCGCCAACGCGTTCGCCTCGGTGGCGCGCCAGGGCAAGGAGCGCTTGGCCGATGGCGCGTGGGTCATCATGTTTCCGGAAGGCACGCGCACGCGCTCGGGCGATCCGAAGCCGCGCTACAAGAGCGGCGGTGCACGCTTTGCCGTCGATACCGGCGCTTGGGTCATCCCCATCGCCCACAATTCCGGGCGCGTGTGGCCGCGCAACTCATTCCTGAAGTATCCGGGTCTGATCACGCTGTCGGTCGGCCCTGCCATCCCGACTGCCGGCAAGACCAGCGACGAGCTCAACCGCGAAGTCGAAGCGTGGATCGAAACAGAAATGCGTAGAATCGACGCCGATAGCTACCGCGAGCGTGCATGAAACTGCTGCGACCACCGACTTCGCCTACCACCGCCGACAGCGTTCAGCTCGAACTGCCGCTGCTCGCGCCTGAAGCCCCGTCGCTCTCGCACTCGCAGCCGGACGCCACCCTCCTCGCTCCCCCCGCAGTCGATCCCACCACCGTACAGCTCGGCCCCAACCAGCGCCGCCTGACCCTGGGCGAGCGTGCGCTGGTGTACAACCTCAAGCGTTCGTCGCGGCGCACCATCGGCTTTGTCATCGATGACCGTGGTTTGTCGATCACCGCGCCGCGCTGGGTCACGCTCGGCGAGATCGAACACGCCATCAGCGAAAAGCAGAAGTGGATCTTCGCCAAGCTGGCGGAATGGCGCACCAGCGCCGCGCGCCGCATGCTGCCGCCGATGGAATGGCAGGATGGCGCAACGTTGCCCTTCCTCGGCAAATCGATCACGCTCAAGCTGGAGTCGCCCATCGGCGCGCTGATGTTCGATGCCGATGCATGCATGCTGCATCTGGGGCTACCGCCTTCGGCGACCGAGCAGCAGATCAAGGATCGCGTACAAGGCTGGCTGCAGACGCAGGCGCGGCGCGTGTTCGGTGAGCGGCTTGAGGTGTATGCGGAGCGCCTGGGCGTGCGACATAGCGCGTACGCGCTGTCATCGGCTGCCACGCGCTGGGGCAGTTGCACGGCTGACGGCAAGATCCGCCTGAACTGGCGCCTCGTGCATTTCCCGATGAGCCTGATCGACTACGTGGTCGCGCATGAGCTTGCGCACCTCAAGGAGATGAACCACAGCCCGCGCTTCTGGGACACGGTGGAATCGATCTTCCCTGAGTTTCGCGAAGCGCGCGAGCAACTGCGTTCGCATCCGCCGGAATATCTGCCGGCGTTCTAAGGGCGCAGTCCTCTCGCCCTCCACAAACGGCGCGAACACGCAGCGCCGCCATCCATGATCTTTGCCCCCACTCTTTCCCTGCTGGGCTTCCTGCTGCTTGTCGTGCTGCCGCTGGTGGGTGTGGTGGGTACGGTCTTGATGATCGGTATCGTCATGGTCAGGCCGGCGAAGAAACGCCCTCCTCTTTCCAGAAAAGCGCGAACGCGGCTGCGGGCGTTGGTGGCTGTGCTTGCCGTGCTGGATCTATGGGCGGGTTATCTGTACTACGAATCCGTCGGCATCTCGCGCGACATCGCAGCAAAGGATGCGAACCGGGTCGCGCGGCAAAACTTCAATCTCGATCGCGACTTTCAGTATGGCGAACTGGTGATTCCGGCGGGCAGCCAGATCAACCGCTACGATCCGTTTGACAACGGCGAGAAGGATTTGCCCCTGGCATTGCGCGGCCTGCGCGCCGTTCGCTTTCCCCATCCGGTGCGGGTGGCGGGCGTCAATACTGAGGCGATGGATGTGTCCGGGAACGCAAAGCTCGTGTTGGCCGAAGACCAGGCCATCGGTCCGCTGTTCGCCTACAACCTGAAAGGGAAACTGTCACGCGAGGGTCAGCCGGCGTCCGTTGCTTGCAAACGCGGACAAGTTGCCCGCTTCGACGTCCCCTCAATCCCTTACGACATCGAGGCCGAATTCGCCAAGCCGGAACCGGATGGCCCTGAAGCACGGTTCAAGCCGAGCCAGTGGCAATTCCTGGGCTGCACGGACGACGCTTCGATCGACCTGCCGCCCATCGCGCCGCGCTGACACGTCTGTTTGCGTCATTCCACAGGGTGCCATGGTTGGTGGAGAATACGCCACCCGGCAACCCGATGACGCCGGAACTCCTACGCCAACCATGAAGAAGATTCTGCTCCTGAGTGTCAGTGCCGGTGCCGGCCACATGCGCGCCGCTGAAGCCATTCGCGCCTTTGCCGATGCGCACCCCGCGGGCATCGAAGCCACGCACCTCGATGTGATGGACTTCGTGTCAGCCGGCTTTCGCAAGCTCTACACCGATTTCTACATCAAGCTGGTCAGCAACCAGCCGGCGCTGTGGGGCTATCTGTACCAGAAGACCGATGAGACAGCGCCCAGCGCGTTCTCCCAGAAGATCCGCCGCGCGGTCGAGCGGCTGAACAGCCGCCCGTTGCTGGCCGAGATCAAGCGACAGCGCCCCGACGCCATCATCTGCACGCACTTCCTGCC
>NZ_JAELUI010000166.1 GCF_016429285.1 Ralstonia sp. ASV6 | reverse complement strand
GCCATGCTCCGTGCGGTGCTTCGCAACAAGCCGGTCGTCACGGTCGGCATCGAGGCGCATTCGTCGCGCTTCATCTCACGCTACGCGCAGTGGCTCAGCCGGCTGATGGCCCGCGTGAGCATGGCCGGGCATTGAACCCGGCTTTGACAAGAACACAGGAGACGACCATGACCGCGTCCGATTACTTCATCAAGGCCCGCCACGTCCGCTTCGACTGGAAGGACACGCCGATCCAATGGATCCCCGGCGACCCGTCCAGCACGCACATCATCAACATCCTGAACCTGCTGTTCCCGGCGGGTGAGCTGTGGTTCTGCCGCGTCTACAACAAGGCGCTGCCGTTGATTGCCGACGCCAAGCTGCGTGCTGATGCTGAGGGCTTCCTGCGCCAGGAGGCCGTCCATTCGCGTTCCCACGGCGGTGTGCTCACGCATTACTACACGGACCACGGCATCGACACGCAGCCGTTCACCAAGCGACTGGACTGGCTGTTCTCCAAGGTGCTCGGCGAACAGCCGCTCGGCCTGAAGATCGGCCACACACGTTTCTGGCTGCGGCAGCAGCTTGGCATCATCGCCGCGCTTGAACACTTCTTCGGCTATCTCGGCAACTGGGTGCTCAACGCCAAGGGGCTGGACGCCGCCAAGGCCGACCCCGTCATGCTCGACCTGCTGCGCTGGCACGGCGCGGAAGAAGTCGAGCACCGCACCGTGGCGTTCGACATCTTCCGCCACATGGGCGGCACCTACCTCGAGCGCTGCTTCCACATGCTGACGACCATCATCCTGCTGCTGTACTTCCTGGTGACGGGCTTTCGCTTCATGCACAAGCGCGATCCGGGCGCGGGCCGGTTCCCCGGTTTCATCCGTGGCTGGTGGTATGGCTCGCGGCGCAATTGCCTGCCGTCGTTCTGGAAGATGCTGGGGGCGGCGCTGCGCTACTTCCGGCCGAGCTACACGCCGCACCACGAAGGCTCGACCGAGCAGGCACTGGCCTATCTCGCCACTTCACCTGCCGCTCAAGCTGCGGCACACGGCGGCAACTGGGTGCGCGATCGCGCTTGACCCGGGGCATCGCCAGCAAAGCAAAACGGCCGGTTTGAGTCCGGCCGTTTTGCGTTGTCGAGCGTCGTGCTCAGTAGTTGTTGTGGTCGATCTTGACGTCCTGCAGGATCGTCGTCGCAATTTCTTCAATCGATTTGTGCGTGGACGAGAGCCACTTGATGCCCTCCCGGCGCATCATCGATTCGGCTTCATTGATTTCGTAGCGGCAGTTTTCCAGCGCTGCATATTTGCTGCCTGGGCGACGTTCGTTGCGGATCTCGGACAGGCGCTGTGGATCGATCGACAGCCCGAAAATCTTGCTCTTGTAGTCGTACAGCACCGTGGGCAGCTTGCCGCGCTCGAAATCGTCGGGAATCAGCGGATAGTTGGCCGATTTCACCCCGTACTGCATCGCCAGGTAGAGGCTGGTCGGCGTCTTGCCGCTGCGCGATACCCCCACCAGAATCACATCCGCCTCGGCCAGGTTCTTGTGTGACTGACCGTCATCGTGCGCAAGTGAAAAGTTGATCGCTTCGATGCGGTTTTTGTACGCCTCGGTGTCGGCGTTCTGGTGGAAGCGTCCGATGGCGTGGGTGGACTTGAGGTTCAGCTCCTTCTCGAGCGGCTCGATGAAGGTCTGGAACATGTCCAGGATGGTGGCCTTGGCCCGATGGACGATCTGGTTGGCCTCGGCATCCACCAGCGTGGTGAAGACGATCGGGCGAACGCCCTCGGCGTCGAACGCCTCGTTGATCTTGCTAACCGCCACATGTGCCTTCTCGACCGTGTCGACAAATGGAATCCGCACCTGGCGGAATTTCATCTCGAACTGGGCCAGGATGGAGTGGGCAAAGGTTTCTGCGGTGATCCCGGTGCCATCCGACACGATAAAAACGGTGCGGACGGCCGCGCGGGTGGCAGGTGCGGCGGCGAGGTCGGTCATCGAAAGCGAGGGGTTTTTCCAGCACGCAGGCAAGAAATCGTGCTGCGGCACGGTAGAATAGCGGCGATCGTTTCGCTAAGCAATTCGGGCCCGCCGCCCGCCAGACAATGTCACAGCGGCTGCCCCGGATGATTTAGCCAAGCGATTCGCACGGCCAGACGACAAGAACAATGCCCCGTGCGCATCCGACCGGTTTTTCACTTAGTTTAGGGACTTTTGTATGACTAACCTGTCGCAAGACGGCGCCTATGTGCTGCCGTTCGAGCAACTGCGGATGACCGATGTTGAGGTCGTTGGCGGTAAGAACGCTTCGCTGGGCGAGATGATCTCCCAGCTGGATGGCGCCGGCGTGCGCGTTCCGGGCGGTTTTGCCACCACGGCACTGGCTTTCCGTGACTTCCTCGCACACAACAACCTGACCGAGCGCATCTCGCAGCGCTTGGCCGCCCTGGATGTTGACGACGTCAAGGCACTGGCCGCCGCCGGCAAGGAGATCCGCGAGTGGGTTGCCACCGCACCGTTCCAGCCGCGCTTGGAGCAGGAAATTCGCGAGTCGTACGCTCGCGTGTCCGCCCGTGAAGGTGCCGAGGCATCGTTCGCGGTGCGCTCGTCGGCCACGGCCGAAGACTTGCCGGACGCTTCGTTTGCCGGCCAGCAAGAGAGCTACCTCAACGTCTCCGGCATCGATGACGTGCTCGACAAGATCAAGCATGTGTTCGCCTCGCTGTACAACGACCGCGCGATTTCGTACCGCGTGCACAAGGGCTTTGCCCACGACGTGGTGGCCCTGTCGGCCGGTATCCAGCGCATGGTGCGCTCGGATTGCGGCGCCTCGGGCGTGATGTTCACGATCGATACCGAATCGGGTTTCCAGGAAGTCGTCTTCATCACCTCCAGCTATGGTTTGGGTGAGACGGTGGTGCAGGGTGCTGTGAACCCGGATGAGTTCTACGTCTTCAAGCCGATGCTGGCTGCTGGCAAATACCCGATCATCCGCCGCTCGATCGGCTCCAAGCTGATCAAAATGGAGTTCACCGCGCCGGGCGAAGCCGGCCGCGTGAAGACCGTCGACGTGCCGGGCGAATTGCGCAACCGCTACTCCATCAGCGATGCTGACGTGACGGAGCTGGCCAAGTACGCCGTCATCATCGAGAAGCACTACGGCCGCCCGATGGACATCGAGTGGGGCCGTGACGGCAAGGACGGCAAGATCTACATCCTGCAGGCCCGTCCCGAGACGGTGAAGAGCCAGTCGCAAGGTAAGGCTGAACAACGCTTCCGCCTGAAGGGCTCGGCGCCGGTGCTGACCACCGGCCGTGCTATCGGCCAGAAGATCGGCACGGGCCCGGTGCGCGTGATCAACGATCCGGCTGAAATGGAACGTGTGCAGCCAGGCGACGTGCTGGTTGCAGACATGACCGACCCGAACTGGGAACCGGTGATGAAGCGCGCCTCGGCCATCGTCACCAACCGTGGCGGCCGTACCTGCCACGCGGCCATCATCGCGCGTGAACTGGGTGTGCCGGCGGTGGTCGGCTGCGGCGACGCCACCGACATCCTCAAGGACGGCACCCTGGTGACCGTCTCGTGTGCAGAGGGCGACGAAGGCAAGATCTACGACGGTCTGCTGGAAACCGAAGTGACGGAAGTCCAGCGCGGCGAAATGCCGGTGATCAGCACGAAGATCATGATGAACGTCGGCAACCCGCAACTGGCGTTCGATTTCTGCCAGATCCCGAACGGCGGCGTTGGCTTGGCGCGTCTGGAATTCATCATCAACAACAACATCGGCGTTCATCCGAAGGCGATCCTCGACTATCCGCAGGTCGACAGCGACCTGAAGAAGGCCGTGGAAAGCGTGGCCCGTGGTCATGCCAGCCCGCGCGCGTTCTACGTCGACAAGCTGGCCGAGGGCATCGCCACTATCGCGGCGGCGTTCTATCCGAAGCCCGTGATCGTGCGCCTGTCGGACTTCAAGTCGAACGAGTACAAGAAGCTGATCGGCGGTTCGCGCTACGAGCCTGACGAAGAGAACCCGATGCTGGGCTTCCGTGGTGCCTCGCGCTACATCGCCGAAGACTTTGCTGAAGCCTTCGAGATGGAATGCCGCGCCATGAAGCGTGTGCGCGACGAGATGGGCCTGACCAACGTTGAAGTGATGGTGCCGTTCGTGCGCACGCTCGGCCAGGCAGAGAAGGTGGTCGAGCTGCTGGCCAAGTACGGCCTGAAGCGCGGCGAGAATGGCCTGCGCCTGATCATGATGTGCGAAGTGCCGTCCAACGCGATCCTGGCCGAGCAGTTCCTGCAGCATTTCGACGGCTTCTCGATCGGCTCGAACGACCTGACGCAGCTCACGCTGGGTCTGGACCGCGATTCCGGTATGGAGTTGCTGGCCCGTGACTTCGATGAGCGCGACCCGGCGGTCAAGTTCATGCTGCAGCGCGCCATTTCCACGGCGCTGTCGATGGGCAAGTACGTTGGTATTTGCGGCCAGGGCCCGTCCGACCACCCGGACTTTGCCGAATGGCTTGCCAAGGAAGGTATCTCGTCGATCTCGCTGAACCCGGATTCGGTGGTCGACACGTGGCAGAAGCTGGGTTCGGCCTAATTCGGGCCGGAGCTAGAGTGTTGTAAGACAAGGCGCGTATCCTGACGGGTACGCGCTAACAAGAACGCGAAGTGCCCGACGGCGTCCAACGCTGACGGGGGCCGCGCGACATGCCCCCGCAGACGTGCAGCGTCGCGGGGGTTTTTTCTGGGAGAGGGAGCATGTCGGCTCAGACCGTTTGGCTTTCGCTGGCCGTGCTGCTCGTCATCGGTGAACTGATGACGGGCACGTTCTACCTGCTGATGGTAGCAATCGGTTTGTTGGCCGGTGGGTTGGCTGCGCTGGTGGGACTGGCGTTTCCGGCGCAGGCCATTGTGGCTGCCATCATCGCGGTGTTCGGCATCGTTGGGCTGCGGCGCTCGCGCTATGGGCGCGTGACGCGAGAAGATGCGGCCCGCAATCGCAACGTGAATCTGGATATCGGTGAGGTGCTGCGCGTAGACGCATGGTCGCCCGAGCGCCGCGCGCGCGTGCAGTATCGCGGCGCCGCGTGGGACGTCGAGCTGGCGCCGCACGCCACTGCTTCGGGTGGCGAATTCCGCATCGTCGAGATACGCGGCAACGTGCTGGTTGTCGCGCCCAAACATTAAGGCTTAGCACCCAATACCAACAACCGGAGGTTCTATGTTCGAGCTGGGGACTCTCGCGCTCATCGTTCTGTTTGCCGCCATCGTGCTCATCGCGCAGGGCATCAAGATCGTGCCGCAGCAGCACGCCTGGATTCTGGAGCGGCTGGGCAAGTACCACGCGACACTCTCGCCGGGGCTCAACATCGTGTTGCCCTTTGTGGATCGCGTGGCCTACAAGCACGTGCTCAAGGAAATCCCGCTCGATGTGCCGAGCCAGATCTGTATCACCAAGGACAACACGCAGCTGCAGGTGGACGGCATCCTGTACTTTCAGGTGACCGACCCGATGCGCGCGTCATACGGCTCGAGCAATTTTGTCGTCGCCATCACGCAGCTCGCGCAAACCACGCTGCGTTCGGTGGTCGGCAAGCTTGAGTTGGACAAGACGTTTGAAGAGCGAGACTTCATCAACCATAGCGTGGTCAACGCGCTGGATGAGGCTGCCTCCAACTGGGGCGTGAAGGTGCTGCGCTACGAGATCAAGGATCTGACACCCCCGAAGGAGATCCTGCACGCCATGCAGGCGCAGATAACGGCTGAGCGCGAAAAGCGTGCGCTGATTGCCGCATCGGAAGGGCGCAAGCAGGAGCAGATCAACATTGCCACCGGTGAGCGTGAAGCGCTGATCCAGCGTTCGGAAGGGGATCGCCAGTCGCAGATCAATAAAGCGCAGGGCGAGGCGGCGGCGATTCTGGCAGTGGCCGAGGCCAATGCGCAGGCCATCCAGAAGATCGGTCATGCCATCCGCACCGAAGGCGGTATTGACGCGGTCAACCTGAAAGTGGCCGAAGAGTATGTGAGTGCGTTCAGCAACTTGGCCAAGCAGGGCAACACGCTCATCGTGCCCGGCAACATGGGCGACCTGAGCACGATGATTGCGTCAGCGTTGACGATCGTGAAGCAGCAGCGGCCAGGCGCCTAAGGGTAGTGCGGCAAGAGCGGCGAGAGGGCCCTTAGGCCTTCTCGCGCATGAGGCGAGCCTTCTCGCGCTGCCAGTCGCGGTTCTTCTCGGTTTCGCGCTTGTCGAATTGCTTCTTGCCCTTGGCGAGACCGATTTCGCATTTCACGCGGCCGCGCGAGTAGTGCAGGTTGAGCGGCACGAGCGTATAGCCGCGCTGTTCGACCTTGCCGATGAGCTTCTTGATCTCTTCAGCGTGCAGCAGCAGCTTGCGAGTGCGCACAGGGTCAGGCGTGACGTGCGTGGAGGCCGATTGCAGCGCGCTGATGTGCGCGCCGATCAGGAAGAGTTCCGCATTGCGGATGACGACGTAGCCTTCCTTGATCTGGGCGCGGTTGGCACGGATGGCCTTCACTTCCCAGCCTTCGAGTACGATGCCCGCCTCGTAGCGCTCTTCGATGAAGTAATCGAAAAAGGCTTTTTTGTTGTCGGCGATGGTCATACGTTGGAATGTGCGGTGAGCGCATCGGGGTGACGATCCCGGCATGCGCTGCGATAAAATGGCGAGTTTAACAAATCCGCTGCAGCCCGAGGCTTATGCCCGGAGGTGTGGCGCGCAAAGCTTTCGGATGGCGCATGGCAGACGTTGAAAAAACCGTGTTGATCGGCTACTCGGCCGAACAGATGTTCGACCTGGTCACCGACGTCAAGGACTATCCGAACTTCTTGCCGTGGTGCGGCGGCGTAGAGATCTTCGAGCAGACGGAAACGTCTCTCGATGCGCGTGTCGACATTGCCTTCAAGGGTATCCGTCAGCATTTTCGGACACGCAATACGCAAACGCGACCCACCCGGATCGATATGCAGTTTGCTGACGGCCCTTTCAAGGCCTTCACCGGCTTCTGGGTGTTTACGCCGTTGCGCGCCGACGCGTGCAAGATCAATTTCCACCTGCATTACGAGTTCTCCAGCCACCTGCTGGAAAAAATTATCGGCCCGGTGTTCAGCATGATCGCCAATACCTTCGTCGACTCCTTCGTCAAACGCGCGGAGACCGTCTATGGCGAATCCTGAGCCGATTGACGTGATGGTCTGCCTGGCGACGGTCACGCCGCCGCGGCTGATCCATGTGCAGGTGGCGCCCGATGCGACGGTGGCCGATGCCGTGCGTGTGTCCGGCTTGCTGGAGGGAGGCGATTTGGCGATCGAGGCTTGCCGGCTGGGTGTCTACGGTAAGCGCAAGACACCCGATGCGCCGCTGCATGCGCGGGACCGGGTGGAAATCCTGGGCCCGCTGATCGCCGATCCGAAGACCGCGCGCCGGCGCCGCGTGCAGAAGGTGCGGGCAACCGGTACGCGCGAAGGCCTGAAGTGGCTGCGTAACGAGGCGCCGCCCAAAGACGACGTCCTCGAATAACGATCGATCAGTTGCAGTTGGCGCTCAGGGCGGCCTGGTTGCTTGCAACGGCGGCGGCGCGCTGGTTGTCATCCATATAGGAGAGCGAACCGTCCGGCTGCGGGGTGCCGATGCGGCGGCCTTGCTGCATGTAGGCGGTCTCATTGCGCAGGCGCTGGCATTCCGCTTGTTTGCGCTGGGCTTGCTCGGCCTGTTTGGCCTCTTCCTGCTCCTTCTTCGCGCGATCGGCCATGCGTTTGCGCAGGGCTTCGTCCGGATCAACGGCGACGCTTGAGGCGGGTTGGCCGGCCTTCGGTGCCGGGGTGGCCTGGGCTGCGGACGCCGGTGCTGGAATTGCCTCGTACGCGGTAGCGGTGCGGCTGTTCGGGTTGCGGATGATGCGGCTGGGCGGTACCGACGGCGGCGGCGCCGCGTCGCTGTAGACCATCAGGCCTTTCTCATCGCGCCATTGCCAGGCCCATTGTGCAAGGGCCGCCGGGCAGGCGAGGGCGATCAGGGTGGCGGTGGCGGGCAGCAGGACGTGCAGTCGTTTCATGGAGTTCTCGTTCGATGGTCTGCCGACGGCGCGTTGGCCGACCCGACGACGGCCCACGACGCGCACGGGAGCCCGGTGGCGTGATCGCCACTCGCAAATTGAGAACGATGGCTTGACCCGCCTATCGACTCGCCCCCCGGCAAGGCGCCCAGTTTATGCAGACTTGTCTTCTGCGTGCAAGCGTACGGACCAGCCGACACCCGCGATCAGCAGGGCGATTGCGGCGATTTCAAGCGGGCGCGGCCAACGCCCGTCGTACACAAAGCCATATGCCAGCGCGAACAGCGTTTCGAACACGATCAGCTGGCCGGACAGCGTGAGCGGCAGGCGGCGGGAAGCAATGTTCCACAGGTTGTTGCCGATCAGCGACGCGCCAAGTGCCACCGCAGCGTTCACCGCCCAGAACGTGCCCCAGGCGCGTCCGCCACCACTGGCCCAGTCTGTGCCGGCTACAAGCAGGGCCGCTACAGTCAGCACGGTCGACAGAAAGCCGCTCGAGATGCCGTACAGGGCCGACCATTCATTGCTCGAAAAATGCGGATTGCGTTGCAGGTAACGCGCGTTGTCTACCGCGTACCACGTCCAGCTGCACAGCGCACCGGCCGCGCAGGCAATGCCAGCGATGCGCTGCCAGACCGGTCGCACGTTGGCTGCGGCCGTCGCGGCCCCGTGGCCAAACAGGTCAATGTTGATACACGCGATGCCCGCGGCCACCACCAATAGCGGCCAGATCAGCCGGTAAAGCGGCGCCGCGCCGTGGTCACGGCGGCCGAGCACAGTTACGGTGATGGGCAGGATGCCGATGATGAGCGAAGTGGGTGCAACCCCGGCCAGTTGCACGCCAAATGCCACCAGAACGTAATAGACAAGGTTGCCGCTGCAGGATTGTTTGACCAGCGCCAGGCAATCGGCGCGGGTGATCTTGCGGGCAATGCGGGGGAGGATCGGGGCGGCGGCAATGGCCGCGATGGCGCCGTAGGCGAGGTAGCGGCCGAGGGCCAGTTCCCAGGGCGAGAACGCAGGCAGCGCGCGGGGTGCAATGAAGACCATGCCCCACATGGCCCCGGCAAGCAGGGCGCACAATACGCCAATTCCCATTCGAGCACTCGCGAGGCTGGCTCCGCGCGGCCGCTGGCGGCACAGGGCGCTTTAGGTGCGTGCGCGAAGAAAAATTTATCGAGCATAGCACGGCCTTCTACAACCGTGGGGCAAATTCCCGTATAATCCGATTTTGCGCCTAGAGGAAATTGCTATGCGTCTTGTCCAGAAAGCACTCACGTTCGATGATGTGCTGCTCGTCCCGGCTTACTCGGCCGTCCTGCCCCGCGATACGTCCCTTCGCACCAAGCTCACCCGTTCGATTGAACTTGCCATTCCGCTCGTCTCCGCTGCCATGGATACGGTTACGGAAGCGCGGCTGGCCATTGCCATGGCGCAGCAGGGTGGTATCGGTATCGTCCACAAGAACCTGAAGCCGGAAGAACAGGCGCGCGAAGTCGCCAAGGTCAAGCGCTTCGAATCGGGCGTGCTGCGCGATCCGATCACCATTGGTCCGGACATGAAGATCCGCGACGTGATGGCGCTGTCGGCGCAACACGGCATCTCGGGTTTCCCGGTGCTGGAAGGCAAGAAGGTGGTGGGCATCATCACCAACCGCGACCTGCGCTTCGAAGAAGAACTGGACGCCCCGGTGCGCGCCAAGATGACGCCGGGCGAGAAACTCGTCACCGTCAAGGAAGGCGCCTCGCTGGAAGAGGCCAAGCGCCTGATGAATAAGCACCGCCTGGAGCGCGTGCTGGTGGTGGGCGACGACTTTGAGTTGCGCGGCCTGATTACCGTCAAGGATATCCAGAAGGCCACGGAATACCCGCTGGCCTCGAAGGATGAGCGCGGCTCGCTGCGCGTGGGCGCAGCAGTGGGCGTGGGCCCGGACAATGACTTGCGCATCGATCTGCTGGTCAAGGCTGGCGTGGACGTGATCGTGGTCGATACCGCGCACGGTCACAGCCAGGGCGTGCTCAGCCGCGTGCGTTGGATCAAGGATAACTACCCGCAAGTGCAGGTGATTGGCGGCAATATCGCCACGGGTGACGCAGCCAAAGCGCTGGTCGATCATGGTGCCGATGGCGTCAAGGTCGGTATCGGCCCGGGTTCGATCTGCACGACGCGGATCGTTGCCGGCGTGGGCGTGCCGCAGATCTTTGCGGTGTCCAACGTGGCCGAAGCGCTCAAGGGCACCGGCGTGCCGCTGATCGCTGACGGCGGTATCCGTTATTCGGGTGACGTGGCCAAGGCGCTGGCCGCTGGCGCACACACCGTGATGATGGGCGGTATGTTTGCCGGCACGGACGAATCTCCGGGTGAGGTGTTCCTGTTCCAGGGTCGCTCGTACAAGAGCTACCGTGGCATGGGTTCGGTGGGTGCCATGAAAGACGGCGCGGCCGACCGTTACTTCCAGGAAGACAACACTGCCAACGTTGACAAGCTCGTGCCGGAAGGCATCGAAGGCCGCGTGCCGTACAAGGGCTCGGCATTGCCGATCGTGCATCAGCTCACGGGTGGCGTTCGCTCGTCGATGGGTTATTGCGGTTGCGCATCGATTGCCGAATGGCACGAGAAGAGCCAGTTCGTTGAGATCACGGCCGCAGGCATGAACGAATCGCACGTGCACGACGTGCAGATCACGAAGGAAGCGCCGAACTATCACCGCGACTGATCGGCAGCTCGATCACCGCATACAAGATAGAAGGCACGCAGTACTGCCGCCGGGGCGCGCGGGCGCTCTGGCTGATTCACAACCGGTGGCCGGAGCACGGGCGGCCACCCGCAACTGGAGACGATGATGAAAGCGCTTTTGCGACTCGTTCTGTTTCTGGATGCGGCTGTCGCTCTGTGCGTCGGTCTCGTCCTCCTGGCCTCGCCGATGACGTCCATCTTCGGCGCGCTGCAACTGCCGCAGCCGGAACCGGCAATGTACGGCC
>NZ_JAELUI010000165.1 GCF_016429285.1 Ralstonia sp. ASV6 | reverse complement strand
CATCAGACGTGGGTGAAAGCCGGCCTCTTCCAATGAGCGCCCATCCGAGAAGGTCAGCTCAGTAAAAATCAAGCCCCGCCCCGCGACCGTGCATTGCACCTTCGTCACTTGCCCGAGCGGGTAGGACTCGGCATGCAGGGCAAAGAAACGCTTTTGCACAATCTGCGTCGGCGTGACGATCGTGTAGGTGTTCATCCCGGGCAGGCACAGCAGCAAGACCACCGGTGTCGCAACGGCAAACCGCCTGAGCTGTCGCCTCGCTTCTTCACGCTGCGCCCCAACTTTGCGCCCGCCGCGCCATGGACGGCGAAACACCTGCCACGCATTCGACAACACGCTGTACGTCAGCAGCAGATAGAACAAGACCAGCAGATTGTTCGGAAGAACATTGATCACACTGTTGCTGTCGAGCCGGACATAGGGCCCGAGCGAGGCATCAATGAAGAGCCACGCACCAATCCGGCGCAGCACCTCGAGTGCGGCCCACATGGCAGCGAACAGCGCGCACAGGCCAAGCGCGAACCCAAACAGGATCACGACATTGGTGCGCCAAGTGTCAAGGCGTTCTGACAGACTGCTTTTCATATCCTTGGCCAGCAACGCCCCGATGCGGGCAGCGATGGATGCGCCAGACAGCACGAGCGCAATCAGCGGCCGGCCTTCGTACCGGCACGGCCGCTGGAGCGGCTTACTCCGCCACGCGCTTGGCGATGTGATCCAGCGCCTCTTCCACCTGATCAATCAGGATCAGGCAGAGGTCGCCGGGCTGCAGGCGGCCCAGTGCCGTATCAATGGCGAGGAACTCGCCGCGAATCTCATCGATGTGGCTGGTGCGCTGGGCACCCTGCAGCCCCTCGCGCAGCAGCGCCAGCACTTCGCCGTCTGCACGGCCGCGCTGGCATTGGTCTTCGTACAGCAGGACATCGTCAAACACGCCACCGAGGATCTGCGTCTGCTTGCGGATGTCCTCATCACGGCGGTCACCCGCCCCGCTGATCACCACAGAGCGGCGACGCGCCGGCATGGTAGCCACGGCGTTGCACAGTGCCTGGATGGCGTCGGGGTTGTGGCCGTAGTCGGCGATGAGCGTGGCACCCTTGTAGTCGAACAGATTGAAGCGGCCCGGCGCCGTAGCAGCGTCGTTCACGAACGTCGCCAGCCCGCGGCGAATGACCGCCCAGTCGATACCAAGCGCCCAAGCAGCGGCAATCGACGACATGGCGTTCTCAACCTGGAAACCGATCGTGCCGTTGCGCGTGAGCGGAATATCGGCCAATGCGATGCGCGTTTCGTTGGCGCCTTCGGTCGCCACGATCTCCGCACCATCGACAAACACCACACGCTTGCCCTGGGCGCGATGCAGTGCCAGGGTGGGCAGGCTCGCATCCTGCGCGAAGAACGTGACCGAACCCGGGCAACCATCGGCCATGCGCGCAACCATCGGGTCGGCGGCGTTGAGGACGGCCATGCCGCGCGGCGCCACGTTCTGCACAATCACGCTCTTGAGCACGGCCAAGTCTTCAACAGTGCTGATGTAGTTCAGGCCCAGGTGGTCGCCTTCGCCCACGTTGGTCACCACGGCCACGTCGCAGCGGTCGAAGGCCAGGCCTTCGCGCAGCAGGCCGCCGCGCGCGGTTTCGAACACAGCGGCATCCACGTCGGGGTGCAGCAGCACGTTGCGGGCGCTGCGCGGGCCGCTGCAGTCGCCGGTATCGATGCGCTGGCCTTGGATGTACACGCCGTCAGTGCCGGTCATGCCCATGCGCAGGCCACTGGAGGCCAGCAGATGGGTGATCAGGCGCACGGTCGTCGTCTTGCCGTTGGTGCCGGAGACTGCCACCAAAGGGATGCGACCATCGTCGCCGTCGGCAAACATCGTCGAGATGATGGCCTCGCCCACCGCGCGGCCCTTGCCGTATGACGGCTGCAGGTGCATGCGCAGGCCCGGCGCGGCATTGACTTCCACAATGCCGCCGGCCTGGTCCTCGAACGGCTTGAGCATCGTTTCGCACACGGCATCCACACCGCAGATGTCGAGCCCGACCATCTGTGCAGCAGCCACCGCTCGTGCGGCAATGGCTGGGTGGACGTCGTCGGTCACATCGGTTGCTGCACCGCCCGTGGAAAGGTTGGCGTTGTTACGCAGCACCACGCGCGTACCCTTCGGCGGCACGGCGTCGGCGCTCAGGCCCTGCTTGGCGAGCGTGGCCAGTGCAATGTCGTCAAAGCGGATCTTCGTGAGCGACGTGGCATGCCCTTCGCCGCGGCGCGGGTCGCGGTTCACTTCTTCAACCAGCTCGCGCACCGTGTGCTTGCCGTCGCCAATGACCTGCGGTGGGTCGCGGCGCGCGGCCGCCACCAAGTGTTTGCCCACCACCAGCAGACGGAAATCGTGGCCGGGGATGTAGCGTTCGACGATCACGTCCGACGAGATGTCGGCCGCGACTTCGTAGGCGGTCATCACCTCTTCCTGCGTGCGGATGCGCACGGCCACGCCCTTGCCCTGGTTGCCATCACGCGGCTTGACCACCACCGGACCGCTGATTTCCTGCGCGGCTTCCCAGGCCTCTTCGGCGCTGCGCACCGAGCGGCCCAGCGGCACCGGCACACCAGCTGCGTGCAGCAGGGTCTTGGTCAGGTCCTTATCCTGCGCGATGGATTCGGCCACGGCGCTGGTCATGTCGGTCTCGGCCGCCTGAATGCGGCGCTGCTTGCTGCCCCAACCGAACTGCACCATCGAGCCTTGCGTGAGGCGGCGGTACGGAATGCCGCGCGCCACAGCCGCATCGACGATGGAACCGGTACTCGGGCCCAGGCGCACGTCTTCGTCCAGGTCGCGCAGGCGGTGCAGCGCGTCGTCCAGATCGAACGGCTGGTCATCACGCGCCGCCAGACAGAGTTGGCCAGCCAGCTCGAACGCCAGTCGCCCCACTTCCTCTTCGCTGTATTCGACAACGACTTGGTACGTACCCGGTTCGAGCGTGGGCTCAGTGTGGCTGAAAGTGACCGGGCAACCGGCAGCAGCCTGCAGGCCCAGCGCAGCGGCTTCCAGTGCGTGCGCCATCGACGGCGCACCGGCTTCGTCATCCGGCCGCAGCGGGCCGATGGCTGGAAAACGCGCACGCAGGCGTTCTTCAAAGCCCGGCAGCTCGGCCAGCAGCAGCGATTGGTCCGAGCACGCCACGATGGCCTCGATGGCCGTGTGACGACACCAGAGATTCGGGCCGCGCAAGGCCCGGATACGAGAGACTTCCATACAGTCGGCTTTCCGTTGTGCTTGGGGCTGCTTGTGAGATTCAGGCCCGGTGTTCCGTGCGGCCCATCCACTGGTGGACTTGTTCGACGGTGGCATCGATTGCACATTCGTCGCATTGCAGGACCAGCAGGTCACCAGCTGCGAGCTGCGATAGCGCCGTTTCCACGGCATCCCAGCGCTTGCCCCCTTCAATGACGACCTCGGCCACTCGGCCGCCTTGCTGCAACCCTTGCTTGAGCAGCGCACGCGCCTGGGACTCGAACTGGGCATCGGCACGCTTGACGCTCGCGTCTTCGCACAGCAGCACGCGGTCGAACGTTTGGCCGATAACCTTGCCTTGTGCCACAAGATCTTCGTCGCGGCGCTGAACGCCGGCACCAAATACGAGTGTCCGACGCTCTGCCGGGAAGTTGTCCAGCGCAGCGGCCAGCGCCTGCAGCGCCGACACGTTGTGCGCGTCATCCACCACGATCGTGGCGCCGTTGTGCTGGAACAGCGTGAAGCGGCCCGGCACATCCACTTGGCCAACGTCAAACGTGAGAATGCCGGCACGGATCAACTCATGCGAAATGCCCAGCGCCCAGCCAGTCGCCACGGCGGCCAGCACGTTCTCGACCTGGAACGGCACCCGGCCCGCGTAAGCGAGCGGGATGGCCGACACATCGGCCAGTGCCACTTCCGTTTGGCCGGTGGCGAGCACCACCTTGCCGTCGCGCACGAACACAGCCCGCTTGCCCGCGGCACGGTGTGCAGCGATGGCCGGCAGGTCACCCGAGAGCGCAAAGAAGATCACCTCGCCGTCGCACAGCTCAGCCATCTCGACCAGGCGCGCGTCAGCGGCATTGAGCACGCCCACGCCGGTTTTCAGCACCACATCAATCTGCGTACGCAGAACGCTGTACATGCGGTCTTCGTCTTCGACGTAGAAGTCGCCCAGGTGATCGGGCTTGTCGAAGTTGGTGACCACGCCGACCTGGCAGCGGTCATACGGCAGCCCTTGCGACAGGATCATGCCGCTGTCGTTTTCGAACACGGCGGCTTCCACCGCGCGGTTCATCAAGATGCGATGGCAGGCGTCCCAGGCAGCGCGATCGCTGCGGGCCACTCCTTCCACCTGGCGGTGGTCCAGGTACAAGCCGTCGCTGCAGCCCAGGCCCGTGTGCTTGCCCGACAGCTGCAGCAGTTGCGCCACCAGCTTGGCGACGACGGTCTTGCCGTTGGTGCCCGTGATGCCGACGACGGGAATGCGGCCATCGTCCTGCACGCCGTCCTTGTCGGAGAACAGGTGGTCGACAATCGCACGGCCCACCGGGCGCGGTTCGCCCTGGGCGGGGCGGATATGCATCAGCAAACCCGGCCCGGCGTTCACCTCAACAACGGCGCCGCGCTGTTCGTCCAGCGGGCGCGAGATGTCTTCGGCCACCAGATCCACACCGGCAATGTCCAGCCCGACCACCCGTGCCGCCAGCGACACATGGGCCGCCACGCTCGGGTGCACGCGGTCGGTCACATCAAATGCGACGTTGCCGTTGCGCTGGATCAGCACGGTGCGGCCTGCGGGCGGCACGGCGGTGCCATCGGCATAGCCCTGGCGCTTGAGCTCCAAGCGCGCGGCGGAGTCCAGGCGCACAGGGTTCAGCGGGTGCTCTTCGGTAGGTCCACGGCGCGGGTCGGCGTTGATCTGCGATTCGATCAGCTCCTCAATGGTGGAGGTGCCATCGCCGACAACCGAGGCGGTCTCGCCCATGGCCGCCGCTGCCACACGGCCGCCCACCACCAGCAGGCGGTGTTCGTTGCCGGAGACGAAGCGCTCGACGATCACGCCGTTGCCTTCCTCGATGGCCACGGCATAGGCGGTTTCCACCTCTTCGCGCGTCATCAGGTTCGTGAAGACGCCGCGGCCGTGGTTGCCGTCGTATGGCTTGACCACCACGGGCACGCCGATGTCTTCGGCGGCGTCCCACGCGTCTTCGGCGCTGTCGACCATGCGGCCTTCCGGCACGGGCACGCCGCACGACTGCAATAAGCTTTTCGTAAGGTCCTTGTCGCGCGAGATCGATTCGGCAATGGCGCTGGTGCGGTCCGTCTCGGCCGTCCAGATGCGGCGCTGGCGTGCGCCGTAGCCCAGTTGCACGAGGTTGCCATCCGACAGGCGGATCGACGGAATGCCCCGGTCATCGGCGGCATCCACGATGCAGGCCGTGCTGGGGCCAAGGCAGTGGTCGTCCACCAGATCGCGCAGCGTTTCAACCGCGGCATCCACGTCGAACGGGCGATCTTCGATGGCGGCCATGACGAGGTCCCGCGCCGCCAGCAGTGCTGCACGGGTCACGTCTTCGTGCCAGGCACGCACGATCACCTTGTAGACACCGCGGATCGGGGTCTCGCGCGCCTTGCCGAAACCGCCCGGCATACCGGCCAGGTTCTGCAGCTCAAGCGTGACGTGCTCCAGGATGTGACCCGGCCAGGTGCCTTCCTTCAAGCGCATCAGGAAGCCGCCGCGCACGCCGGGGCTGCAGCGGTGCTCGATCAGCGTTGGCAGCCACGTCGACAGGCGCTCATAGAACCCCGGAATCGTGTTGGAGGGGAAATCCTCCAGTTCACCAATGTCGACCCATGCCTCCAGCACTGGCCGATATGTCCACATATTCGGGCCGCGCAGCGACATGACATCGAGAATCTCAATGTCCTTCTTCTTCATCGAATTAGCTTGGAAAGCAGTGGGCGAAATGCCCGAGAAAATGAAGCGTTACCTTTCAATAACGTTACAACGGCTTCGGCGTTGACCGCTTGAGCCAGGAGTGCGTTGTGCACCGCACCAAATTCCTGGCTCGCTCCCCTAGGTATACTTGCGAGCAAAATTTCGGGCCACCGGGCGCTCAACGCGCGCGATGGCCGCACCATTGCTCCGATTTATGTTCGTCCTTTACCCGTTTTGGGCTGTTTTTTGGGCCATTGGGACGCGCTTTTTGAATTCTTTGCGCCGCTCATGACCCAGTCCTCCCCAACATCCGCCCCCAACCTTGCCCGCGCTCAGGACCCCTGGAGTGTCGAGCTCGGCTCAAGCCTCGCTCCAGAGGAAACCGTCCTGGCCGGACTGCAGCTGGATTTGGACGCAAGGCTGCATTTTACCCAAGGGTGGCTGGTTGTTACGCATCGCCGCCTGATCGGGCGGGCACCCGGCGGAAAGGACTTGCAAAGCTGGGACATCGCGCCCGGCATGACGCTTTCGCACACCGACCACGCCGGCGTGGGCACGCTGGAGCTGTCCGACGGCCAGCAACGCCTGGCGAGCTGGCGGTACACGCTGGGCCACAACACCGACGCCCTGCGGCTGACCGACGTGTTCGACGCGCGCCGCAACGCACTCACTGCAGGCACCGAACCCGCACCAGCCGACACAGACGTCTGCCCGACCTGCAAGGCGCCGCTCCCGCCCGGTGAAGACACCTGCCCTCAGTGCAGCCGCGAGCTGGAACAGCCGCCCTCCACCTGGGCCCTGCTGCGCCTGTGGCGCTTTGCCCGGCCGTATCGCTGGCAATTGCTGGCTGGTTTCGCCCTGCTGCTGCTCGGCACGGCCGCCACCCTGGTGCCGCCGTACCTGACGATGCCCTTGATGGACAAGGTGCTGATCCCGTACCAGAACGGCAAGCCGATCGACACCAGCCTGGTCGCGCTCTATCTGAGCGGTCTCCTTGGCGCCGCGCTGGTGGCGTGGTCGCTGGGCTGGGCGCGCACCTACCTGCTGGCGCGCGTGTCCGAGCGCATCAGCGCCGACCTGCGCACCACGACGTACGAACACCTGCTCAAGCTGTCGCTGGAGTATTTCGGCGGCAAGCGCACGGGTGACCTGATGGCCCGCATCGGCTCGGAAAGCGATCGGATCAGTGTGTTCCTATCGCTACATCTGCTCGACTTCGCCACCGACGTGCTGATGATCGCGATGACGGCGGTGATCCTGGTCTCGATCGACCCCTGGCTGGCGCTCGTCACGCTGATGCCGCTGCCGTTCATCGCGTGGATGATTCACCTCGTGCGCGACCGCCTGCGGCACGGTTTCGAGAAGATCGACCGGATCTGGTCGGAAATCACCAACGTGCTGGCCGACACGATCCCGGGCATCCGCGTGGTCAAGGCCTTCGCCCAGGAAAAGCGCGAAGTGACGCGCTTTGCTGAAGCCAACAAGCACAATCTGGCGATCAACGATCGCGTCAACGCGGTGTGGTCGCTGTTCACGCCCACCGTGACGCTGCTGACCGAAGTGGGCCTGCTGGTGGTGTGGATCTTCGGGATCTGGCAGATCAGCCACAACGCCATCAGCGTGGGCGTGCTCGTGGCGTTCCTGACCTATATCAGCCGCTTCTACACACGCCTGGATTCGATGAGCCGCATCGTGTCCGTCACGCAGAAGGCGGCGGCCGGCGCCAAGCGGATCTTCGACATCCTTGACCATGTATCGAGCGTGCCGGAGCCGGCCAAGCCCATGCACATCGAGAAGGTCAACGGCGCGATCGAGCTGCGCGACCTGGGCTTCCGCTACGGCAACCGTGCGGTGATCCGCGGCCTGAACCTGTCGATCCAGCCGGGCGAGATGATCGGCCTGGTGGGGCATAGCGGCTCGGGCAAGAGCACGCTCGTGAACCTGATCTGCCGCTTCTATGATGTGTCGGAAGGGGCGATCCGCGTGGACGGCGTCGACATCCGCTCGCTGCCCATCTCGGAATTCCGCCGCAACATCGGTCTGGTGCTGCAGGAGCCGTTCCTGTTCTTTGGCACGATTGCCGACAACATCGCCTACGGTAAGCCCGACGCCACGCGCGAGGAGATCGTCGCCGCCGCGCGCGCGGCCCACGCGCACGAGTTCATCCTGCGCCTACCGCATGGCTACGATTCGCTGGTGGGTGAACGGGGCCAGGCGCTGTCGGGCGGTGAGCGCCAGCGCATTTCGATTGCGCGCGCGCTGCTCATCAACCCGCGCATCCTGATCATGGACGAGGCCACGTCGTCGGTGGATACGACCACCGAGAAAGAAATCCAGAAGGCGCTCGACAACCTCGTGCAGGGCCGCACGACCATCGCCATCGCGCACCGTCTGTCAACGCTGCGCAAGGCCGATCGCCTGGTCGTCATGGACCGTGGCCAAATCGTCGAGGTGGGCAGCCACGATGAACTGCTGGCACGCGAAGGGGCGTACTACAAGCTCTATCAGGCGCAAGCGCGCAATGTCGATGCAGACACCGACATGACGAGCGACGGCGAGCGCGTGGACGCTGCCGAACCGGCTTACGCGCAATAAGCGCAGCCATCACGTTTCTGGAAGAGCACGGTAATGCAGACGCCCGATTTCACCCTGAGCCGCAACAGCCTCGGCAAGCTGGTCATGACCCTGGCCGATGGCACCTCGCATGAAGGCGTAGTGCCTGTGCGCGCGTTTCCGATTTCCGCCGCCGGCGACGGTTTCAGCCTGATGAGCACCGATGGCCGCGAGCTGGTCTGGATCACGCGGCTAGATGCGTTGCCCGAACCAACACGCACGCTGATCGCAGATGAGCTGGCCGCACGCGAGTTCATGCCCGAGATCCGCAAGATCATCGGCGTGTCGACCTATGCCACGCCCAGCACGTGGACGGTGCAGACCGATCGCGGCCAGACCGATCTCGTATTGCGCGGGGAAGAAGACATCCGTCGCCTGACCGGCAGCACGCTGCTGATCTCAGACAGCCACGGCATCCACTACCTGATTCGCGATCACTTTGCGCTGGACAAGCCCAGCCGCAAGATCCTGGACCGGTTCCTCTGAGCTGCGCAGCGGTCATCTGGTGGCGGAAGCGGCGGGCAACGCCGGCTGCACTGTCGCCATGACCTCGCTGAACAACGTTTTGGTCTGCCTCCAGATCGCGCGCTGGTTATAGTCACCCGCGGTGGCCACCACCACCATGTCTAGCCCC
The DNA here is from genome assembly GCF_016429285.1 of Ralstonia sp. ASV6. Taxonomy (GTDB): domain Bacteria; phylum Pseudomonadota; class Gammaproteobacteria; order Burkholderiales; family Burkholderiaceae; genus Ralstonia; species Ralstonia flaminis. The sequence continues at coordinate 1,944 of NZ_JAELUI010000165.1, read as the reverse complement.
GGCACGATCCAGAGACGCTGCCCGCCTCGGCCGATGCCACCGATCCAGTCCTGCTGCGCACCGCCCGCTTCCACCTTGCCCAGCCACCACTGGTAGCCATACTGCAAGCCGGGCTCGAGGCCAGTGTCGATGCGTGGGCGCGTCGATTCCGCAATCCATTCGGCGGGCACGATCTGGCGACCCTGCCATTGACCGTGCTGCAGTACGAGTTGCCCGATGCGGGCCAGATCACGCGGGCGCAGCCGCAACCCGGCGTGCGCCATCGGGCGGCCCCGAAAATCGTCGACCCATTCCCAGTCGGTAATACCCAGCGGTTCGAAAAGTTGCTTGCGCGCGTAGTCGAGCAACGACATGCCCACGCGCTCCACCAGCAACTGCGCCAGCACCACCGTGTTGCCGCCGCTGTAGTTGAACTGCGTGCCGGCTGACGCAGCCATGGGCCGGTCGAACACGTAGTGCGCCTGCGCACCGCGCCAGATCAGGCCAAATTCGTCGTTGTCCAGCAGGCCGGTCGCGTTCCATTCGTTCCAGGCCAGGCCGCTCGACATGGCGAGCATCTGCGCCAGCGTGATCGCCTCACGCCCTTGCCCGTTGAGGTCTGCCAGATCCGAAAACAATGACAACGCGGGCGTGTCGAGCGGCGGCATCTTGCCTTGCGCCTGCGCAATCCCCCATAGCAGGCTCGTCACCGATTTGCTGATCGACCGGACGTCGTGCACGGTGGTCGGGCCGAATACTCGCGTGGTGCGGAACAGGTCTTTGATGCGCTCGTCCTTACCGGGCCGATAGACCTCGGCCACCAGATGGCCGTGGCGTACAACGAGCAGGCTGTGGAAGTTGATATCGCCGTCTGCGAAGTGATGCAGGACGCTGCAGAGGCGGTCGGCATCGAAACCCGCTGCAGCAGGGCTCGCGTCGACCTGCCAGCCGTCGCTCAATTGGGCTGGCGCATCGCACGGTGGAGCGGCAAGCGTTACATGCGTGCACACGGCCAAGCCAAGCGCGAGTCCCGCGCGGGCTAACCAGCCAAGACTGCGATGTCGTTGCGCCATGAAGCCCCCACGTTGGATCGGTGGCAGGCAGTATCACCAACTGTTTGGCGTCAACCAAGCGGCGTGCGACGAACGGTGGATCCAGCGGCGTGAATGTCAGCGAAAGTGGTCTGACGGTTACACGCCCGTTGATGCGTAGACGTAGGCAAAGACGAATGCCCCGATCACCAGCGAGGCCACCCAGCCGGAAATGCGCACGCGGCGCGAACGCACCACTGCGCTCGAAAACAGCATGCGCTCGCGGCGTGCTGCGGCGCCGAAAGCAAGCAGCAGAAAGCCGAGCAGGCCAACTGCTGTAACGGCTGCGCCGACGCTCAGGCGCGACCACGTGGCCCTCAGCTGTTCACCATCCTGATAACCGAGATAGCTGCAAACCACCCCGATCACAACGAGGGCAATGCAGCCGAGGACAAAACGACCGCGCGCGGGGCGGGCTTTCCAATCAACCGGCATGTTGTTCTTGTTCTGCAAACACAATGGGCGAAGTATAAGTCGCATCCGAACCGACCCCGCCAAGTGCGACGCCAAGTCCCCGTCGGGAACCCCTGCCCGCGTTACCATGTCGGACTGATCTGATTTCAAAGTTACGTTACAGGCACCTATGGTCACACGCCGAACCCTTCTTGCCTCCGCCTCCGTTACCGCCACGCTGGCCGCGCTTGGCATCACGCCCGAAGCGCTGGCCGCCAGCCGCGTCAAACTGGGCGATGCCGCACCGTTTTCTTTCGATGCACTGATCGAGCGCGCCCGCACGATGGCCGGCCAGCCGTATACGCCGCCCGCCACCGCGCCGGCTGACATCCTCGCCAAGATCGACTACGAAGCGCACGGCAAGATCAAGTTCGACACGGCGCACGCGCTGTTTGCCGATGGTCCTGGCCAGTTTCCGGTG
>NZ_JAELUI010000164.1 GCF_016429285.1 Ralstonia sp. ASV6 | reverse complement strand
GGCTTCAGGATCGGGGGCGGCGGCAAAGCCGGCCTCGGCAATCGGCGTGAGGATCAGCCCCGGCGAGATCGAATTCACCCGGATACCGCGCGCCGCATATTCGATGCCCAGCGCACGCGTGAGCCCGATCAGCCCGTGCTTGGCCACCGGATACGGAAACGCGCCCGGAATGATCTTGTGCCCGTGCACCGAGGCGATGTTGACGATGCTGCCCGCCCCGCGCGCCAGCATGTGCGGCAGCACGGCGCGCGCGCAATGCCATGCGCCCTCCAGATCGACCGACAGGCAGCGCGCCCAGTCGTCTTCGCTCAGCTTGAGCGGATCGGAAAACACGTTGATGCCCGCGTTGTTGACCAGCACGTCGATGCCGCCAAAGCGCTCGACGCCCGCCGCGACCATCGCATCAATCTGATCGCGGTGCCGCACATCGGCTTGCACAAGCAGGATGTTGTCGTCGTTGTCGATGGAAGAAGCAAAGGCTTCGGCGCGTTCGTCACGCACCAGCGCGTTGACGATCACGCGGGCACCGTGCTGCGCGAACAGTTTGGCGATCGCACCGCCGATGCCCTGCGTGGCGCCCGTCACCAGGGCGACCTTGCCGGCGAGGCGCGGCGGGAAAGACGTGGGAGAAGCAGTCATGCGTCAGATCGTAGTGACGGTGAATTGGTAGCCGCGCTGCAAGCTCTGGCCGGTACCGAGAATGGTCAGGCCGTGGTCTTGCGGCAGCCCCGGCAGGTTGTGTGCGTTGATGGTGTGATCGACGGGTTCAAAGCAAAAGAAGTCGTACTGGGCCGGGGTGTACAGCACATAGCGCGAGGTGGTGGCCGTTACCCGCACCGACAGGCGGCGGCTAGGCCAGATGATGTCGGCAGCGCCGTCCCAGCCCTCGAAGCTTTGGTTGATGGTGTGACCGGGCTCCAGTTGCCGGGGCTTGCGGAAATCCGCATGCGCAGGCGGTGCCTGCAAGACGGTGGGCAGATCGTCCGGCGCGGATTGCCACATGCCGGTTGCACTCGCGTGCAGGCGCACGTCTGGCGTACGCGGGAAGAACGGGTGCACGCCCAACCCGAACGGCAGCGGCGCCCCCTCGTTGCGCACCGTCAGCGCAATCTGCAGTGTGTTGCCTGCCAACGTGTAGCGCTGCAGCGCGAGGTAGCGGAACGGCGTGCCGTGGTCGACCATGGCCGCCAGCTCGACAAACGCCTCCCCCTCGGCCACCTTGTGCCACGGCATCAGCCAGCCGTGGCCGTGCAAGGGATAGGTTTCGTCGTCGCGCGTGAGGGGCACCTCGATGGTCCGGCCCGCAAACATGAAACGCCCGCCGCCGATGCGGTTGGACCACGGCACCAGCGGGTAGCACGCCAGCGCCTTGGGCTCACGCAATGCCTCGTCAAGCTGAGCAGGCCGGAAGACCGGCACGACCTCGTTACCACGCAGCAGGTCAAAGCGCAGCAGCCCTCCGCCCGACTCGGGCAGCACGTCGGCGCGCAGTACGCCGTTCTCAAGCTGCAACATGGGCATGGCCGAAACGGGCCTCCGGTAGTCCGCGCACGTTGGGCACGGTCAGTTGAAATACCGCGCCGGCATTCACGTCTTCAGCCAAACGGCGTGCAGACAAACCCTCGCGGGCGCTGGTGACATACAGCGTGTCCAAGCCGGCGCCGCCGAATGCCAAACACGACGGCTGCGATGCCGGCACCGCAAGATGCACCAGCACGCGCCCATCCGGCGCATAGCGTGTGAGGCGATTGCCGCCCCATTCCGCATTCCACAGGCAGCCTTCGGCATCGACGGTGGAGCCATCGGGTGAGCCCTTGTGACCCACGCCGTCATCCGCGTCACGCAAGTCAGCAAAGACACGGACGTGCCCAGTCGCGCCGCTCTGGCCGTCGTAGTCGCAGGCGTGGATACGGCGGCTGTGCGTATCGCACCAATACATCGTCGTGCCCTCGGGGCTGAAGGCGATACTGTTGGCGACCGTGACGTTGGGCAAGGCCAAGCGTTGCAGCACGCCCAGCGGCGTAAAACGGTAGAAGCTGCCGGCGGGCTCCGGGCCGCCTTCGTGCATGGTGCCGAAAACGTAATTGCCGGAGCGATCCGCCCGGCCGTCGTTGACCCGGGTGCCCGCCACATCAGGCTCCACCGGAGCAAGCAACGTCAGCGTGCCGGTTCGTGTGTCAAAGCGTGCGACGTTCTTGGCGAGCCCGAGGATCAGCACGCCCGGCTCGTCCGTCAGCACAAACGAGCCCATGCGCTGCGGCAGCGGCCATTGGCGCTCCTGCCCCGTCGCCGGATCGTGCTGCCACAGCAAGGACTCCTGGATGTCGGTCCACCAGAGCACACGCAGGGCGTCGTCCCAGACGATGCCTTCGCCCAGCGTGCAGCGCAGATCGGAGAGCGTCGTGGCGTTCATCGTTCAGCCCCGCCGCGATGCTTCAACTGGTCCACCAGCACCGCCGCAAGCAGGATGCCGCCACGCACGAGGTATTGGTAGAACGCATCGATGTTCAGCAGATTCATCGCGTTCTGCACGGTGCCCATGATGAGCACGCCCACCAGCACCCCGCTGATGGTGGCGCGACCGCCCAGCAGCGAGACACCGCCCAGCACACACGCCGAGATCACGTTCAGCTCAAAGCCCTGCGCCGCATTCGGCTGGCCGCTGGTGATGCGTGCGGCCAGAATCACGCCCGCCAGCGCCGCAATCACACCCTGGATCAGGAAGATGACGATGCGCGTCATGTTGACGTTCACACCCGCCAGCCGTGCCGCTTCCGGGTTACCGCCGATGGCCAGCGTATTGCGCCCGTACACCGTCTTGTTGAGCAGCACGCCAAAGACGACAAAGCACAGCGCGGCCACCCACACCGGCGTCGGCACACCCAGGATGATGGTGTTGCCCAGATCGAAGAACGCCATCTCCGACACCCCCACCGCCTGCCCATGCGAGGCGATGAAGGCGAGGCCGCGCACGATCTCCATCGTGGCCAGCGTGGTGATCAACGCATTGATCTTCAGCTTGGCGATCACGAAACCGTTCACGCCGCCGATCACCGCGCCCGCCACCAGGCTCACGCCGATACCCAGCGCAATGCTGCCGGTGGCGTTGATGATCATCGCGCAGAGCACACCGGCAAACGCCACGGTGGAACCGATCGACAGATCAAAGTCGCGCGAGGCCAGGCAGAACATCATGGTGCAGGCCACCATGCCGATCTGCGAGACGGAGAGCGCAAGGCCCACCATGTTCTGCCACGAAAAGAAGTACTCGACCGAGAACGAGAGCGCGGCAAAGAGGATGGCGAAGATCAGCGGGAGGCTGAAGTCGTCCAGCAGGCGGAGCAGGCGCGTTTTGTTCATGGCGGTACGAGCCGATGCAGCCAAGGCATCAGCATGTTGCAAAGGTTGAGACTGGGACATCTTGGACTCCGGGGTTCTCAGGCAGCCAGCGGTGCCGTCGGTAGCGGCGCAGATTCAGGACGCAGGGCGAGCTTGAGCACGGCCTGTTCGTTGGCCTGCTCGCGCGGCAGTTCTCCGGCGATGCGGCCTTCGCTCATCACCAGCACGCGGTCGGCCACGCCAAGAATCTCCGGCAGTTCGCTGGAGATCATCAGCACGGCGACACCACGTTCGGCCAGCTCGTACAGCACTTGATAGATCTCGTTCTTGGCACCCACGTCGATGCCACGCGTGGGCTCGTCGATGATCAGGACGCGCATGTCGTCTTCCGCCAGCCAGCGCGCCAGGATGGCCTTCTGCTGGTTGCCGCCGGACAGCAGGCGAATCGGCTGCTCGCGGTTGGGCGTCTTGATGCGCAGGCGGGCGATGTAGTGGTCTGCTGTCTTCGCTTCCTGTTTGTCGTTGACGAACAGGCCAAAGCGCCGCTGGTGGCGCCGGCAACTGATGTTGATGTTCTCCGACACCGAGCGGCAGCCGATGATGCCCTCTTCCTTGCGGTCTTCCGGGCACAGCACGATGCCCTGGCGGATGGCGTCGGCCACATCGCGGATGCGGATCGGTGCGCCGTCCAGCGCGATCGTTCCTGCTGTCTTGCGGTCGGCACCGTAAATCAACCGCGCCAACTCCGAGCGCCCCGCGCCCACCAGTCCGAACAGCCCGACGATCTCACCACGTCGCACGGACAGGCTGGCCGGTTCCGCCAGCTTCGGGCCCATCAGCCCCTCCACCTGCAGGCGTACCTGACCCAGCGTGCGCGGGCGGTAATCAAAGATGTCATCGATCTGGCGGCCAACCATCTGCGCGACCAGCTCATCGCGCGTCACCTGCGCCATCGACGGGAAATCCGCCACCTTGCGGCCGTCGCGGAAGATCGTGCAGCCGTCGCACAGCTCGAAGATTTCGTCCAGCCGGTGTGAGATGTAGATCAGCGCCCGGCCCTGCGCGCGCAAGTCCTTCACCAGCCGGAAGAGGATGTCGGTTTCGCGGATCGACAGCGAACTCGTCGGTTCATCCAACGCAATCACGCGCGCATCACGCAGGATCGCCTTGCAGATCTCCACCATCTGGCGCTGGCCAATCGACAGGTGCTTCAGCTTGGCGCGCGGGTCCAGATCAACGCCGATGCGGCCGAGTTGCTCGCGCGTCCACGCCATCGCCTCGCGCTGACGAATGAACCCGCCGCTGGCCGGCAGGTGGCCGAGCAGCAGGTTGTCCATCACCGTCAGCTCGGGCACCGTCTGAAGTTCCTGGTGGATGACGGCAATACCGGCATCGAGCGCGGCCCGCGTGGTCGGGAATGCAGTCGGCTTGCCCTCGACGACGATCTGCCCGCCATCGGGCTGGTAGTCGCCGCCGAGGATCTTCAACAGCGTCGACTTGCCCGCGCCGTTCTCGCCCAGCAAGCCATGCACGCGGCCGCATTCGATGCCGAATGACACATCGGACAGCGCCCGCACGCCCGGAAACACCTTGCTGATGCCACGAAACTCAAGAAACGCCGACATGGCCGGTCTCCTTCCTCATCTCGATGCGCGTCATCGGCAAGATCACAGGCCCATCTCTTGGCGGACGGCCTTCTCGTTGTCGCGCGTCATCAGGCGGCCGCTGGTCAGGATGAGCGGGTCTGGCGCCTTGTTGTTTTTGATCCAGTCGTACATGTTCAGCGAGGTCTCATAGCCGTGACGCTTCGGGCTGATGAGCACGGTGCCGAAGAAGCCGGTCTTCTCGGGCTTGGCGAATTCGTTCATCGCCGACTGGCTGCCGCCGATGCCCACACCGATGATGTCGGCCGGCTTCACACCATGGCCTTCGGCCGCACGCACGGCGCCGAGCACCGCCTCGTCATTCAGGCCGAACGCAATCCAGTGCTTGAACTTCGGGTTCTTGGTGAGCGTGATGTTGGCGGCGTTGAAGGCGGCTTCGGTGTCCGTCTTGGCCTGCGGGCTGGTCAGCACGTTGGCGGCCGGGAACCCCGCCTTGGTGAGCGCAGCCACCGCGCCGTCGGTACGCTCCTTGGCGGTCGGCAGTTGGTCGTATGCAATGCGGATGGCGCCAACTTCCGACGGGTTCCAGCCGCGCTTCTTCATCTCCTGCGCAATGGCGTCGCCCACCTGCTCGCCGATCTTCGTGGCAGAGATGCCCATGTGCGGGACCGATTCGATGGGCTTGCCGGCACCGTCCACCAGACGGTCATCCACCGTCATCAGCTTCAGGTTGTTCTGTTTGGCCTTGGCCACCACCGCCGGCCCGAGCTTCACATCCGGCACGCAGATCACGAAACCCTGCGCGTGCTGCGCACCCAGGTTGTCGATGGCGGTCAGCACCTCGCCACCGCTGGGCACGCCAATCTTCACCAGCTTGAAGCCCTTCTCCTTGGCGGCCTGGTCAGCGAATTTCCATTCGTCCTGGAACCAGGGCTCTTCCGGCTGCTTGACCAGAAAGCCAATCTTCACCTCCTCCGCTGCGTGAGCAAAAGCAGAGATGCCGCCAGCCATGGCAAACAGCGTGGCAGCCGCAATGGCCTTGAAGGTAATGCGTCGTTGTTGGTTCATCTTGTCTCCTTTCGGTGCCGTCTTGGCGGCCCCTGTTTTGCTGTGGATAACCACTGTGGACAACTACTGTGGATAACCGTTGTGGATAAATCGGCTTGGCCGCGCCAGCGCTAGGCTTGCGCCACCTTCAACGTCTTCACCAGACCCCGCTCGCGTGCGATCGCAATCGCGCCGCTGCCGGCCAGGTGTTCCTGCTGTTCACTGCTAGTGACTGTCACCTTGCCCGAGAAGAAATCGTCGTCAGACACCAGCACGGCCAGCGCTTCGCGCAGCAGCGGCTTGCCAGTGATGACGAACTGCGTGCCCGGGTTCATGCGGATCGCGCTGCTGTTCTTGAGCGTGAGCAGATCCGCGCCCAGCACCGCGCCCAGCAGGAAGTTGGCCCGCGCATTGCGCTCGTAGATCGTGAACTGACCCAGCGTGCGCACCATGAAGCAGGCACGCCCCAGGCCGATGCTGCTGGCGCTGCGCGCGCCGGCCAGCAACATCTCCGGATCGACCTCGCTGGCGAAGTCCGAATCCAGCGCATCGGCCAGGATGGTGTTGTGCGTAATCACGTGCAGCAACTCCCCTGCCAGCGTCGTCACGCAGCCGGTGATGCGCTGGTCGGCATCCAGATGCACGAACTTCGAGTGCGAGCCCGGCAGCACGATCACCGCCGGTTCGGTGATGGAGAGGCGCGATACCAGGCCCATCGTCTCGACCTCCTCGCCGCGCATCATGTCCATCGACTCGATGTTGTGCAGGCCGAGGTTGTCCACCGGATTGCGTACGCCTGGCACAAACCAGATCGGCTGGGCGCACACCTCGGGAATGCTCGCCTGCACCATGCCGGCAGCCAGATCGCGCAGACCGGCCGGCGCCACCAGGTGCGGCACTTCATGCAGACCGACGTTGGAAGTGATCATGCCGGACGCCAGCACGAGGTCGACCTGGTTGATGACGAGGCCAGCCTTCTGCAGCGCGGCGTCGACGGTGTCCTGCACACCGCGCTGCAGCGTCGTCTTGTTGCCGGTGATGGCGGTGTCGCGCACCCCGACCTGGCGTGCGGCCTGACAGAGTGCAACGTCATCACGCCAGACCGTGACGCGCGTGTTGGTGGTACCGGTATCGATGGTGAGGATGTTCATGCGTGGCATTGCTTGGGTGTTACGAAGGACATGGCCCAGGGTCAGAACGAGTGGACGACACCCGTATAGGCACCCAGTTGGTTCTTACCCGGCGCCGGGTTGTTGTTGGTCGCCTCCACCGAGAAATTGGCGGTGGCGCTGTTCTGCACGGTGCCGACGCTGGCGTACAGCATCGTGCGCTTGGAGAGGTTGTAGTTCGCACCCAGCATGAACAGGTTGGCGTTGCCGCCGCCGTTGTTCACGCTGATGCGGTAGGCGGCACCAATCAGCGTCAGCGCCGGTGTGAGCTCGTAGTTCACGCCCAGCCAGTAGTGATTGGCCTTGGTGGGCGCGCCAACCGGGGCATCCGGCGCAGAGAGGTTTTCGTACACAGCAAACAGCTTCGCCTTGCCGATGGTGTACGTGCCGCCGACCGTCGCTTCCTTCGAGAAATTGAAGAGGTCGCTGAACTTGCCATTCGGGTCGCGGATGACGTCATAGATCGCGCGCACCTCCACCGGCCCTGCCGTGTAGACGGCAGAAACGCCATCCCGGCGGCTGTTGGTGAACGAGCCCGGCTGTTCGCCCAGCCCGGTCTGCAGGCCAATCTGGAAGCCACCCCAGGTCGGGCTTTGATATTCGACGACGTTGTTGGCGCCAGGCCAGTTACGCCCACGCACCAGCGTAGCCGAGCCGATGAACTGCTGGCCGGTCGGGTCCAGATACCAGACGTCGTTGCTGATGAACAGGTTCTTGCCCACGGTCAGCGTGCCGTAGGTCGAGTTTGACAGGCCGACGTAGGAACGGCGGTTGAAGAGCGCATCGCCGTTGGTCTTACCTTGGGCCGCGCCAAAGCCGGACTCCAGGCGGAAGACGGCCTGCGTGCCACCGCCCAGATCCTCCTTGCCCATGAACCCGAACATGCTGGTCCCCCACTGATTGTCCGCAGCGCGCCAAAGGCTGCCGCCAGGCGAAGTCGCAGTGGGGGCAACGTTGTTCTGGTAGTCGATGCCGCTGGCGACACGGCCATATAGCGTGACGCTGGTTTGCGCGAGGGCTGGGGCAGTCCAGCCCGCCAGCGCAAACCCGCACGCCAGCATCCCGCGAACAACGGTGGTTCGATTCATGACGTCTCCTGTGATGTTTTTGTTGTGGGGTCCGGCTGGTTCGCGTGATTGAGATCGCTTGTGCAAACCGAGTCGTAGCTCGCGCCGTCCCCAGGCGCATTTGTAGTCGCCCGGGCCTTAACGTGGCAAACTACAAATTCTTCGCGAGACGTTAAATTTTTCTTAACGAGAACGCATGGCACGGCGCCTTCCTCCCCTCAATGCATTGCGCGTCTTTGAAGTCGCGGGCCGCAACCTGAGCTTCAGCCGGGCCGCCGACGAGCTGTGCGTGACCAATGCCGCGGTCAGCCACCAGATCAAGCAGCTCGAAGATCATCTGGGTAAAAAGCTGTTCATCCGCCGCAACAACCAGCTCGCGCTGACCGATGCCGGCGACAACTACCTGCCCCGCGTGCGGGACGCCCTGCGCGCGATCGAGCAAGCCACCGACCTGCTGATGGACACCGCCGACGCCCCGCTGCGCGTGGCGGTGCCGCCAACCTTCGGCGCCAAGTGGTTGGTGCCGCGGCTGTATCGCTTCTTCAACCAGCATCCGCACGTGCGCGTCGAGGTCTCCACCGCCGACGTGCAGGATCACGGCCAGTTCGACCTCTGCATCGACGACCGCCAGGTCAACGCGCCCAATCTGCGCGTCGAGTGGTTCACCTCCACCGACTTCTTCCCCGTGTGCAACGCCGCGCTGCAGACGGCGATCCGCATGCCGCAGGACCTGGCCGCACACACGCTGCTGCACGAGCGCGGCGGGCGCCATCTCGCGCATCACCCGACGTGGCAGCAATGGCTTGCTGAAGTGGGCGTGCGCCAGATCGATGCCTCGCGCGGGCCGGCCTTCTCTGAAGCGCTGATGGCACTGCAGGCCGCCATTGACGGCCAAGGCGTAGCGCTCGGCCAGGGCATCCTCGTCGAATACGACATCGCGGCCGGACGCCTCGTGCGGCCGCTGGCGACGGAGGCATCGTTACGCCTGTCGTACTACCTGATCCATCCGCACGAAGCGGTGGAGCACCCGGGCTTCGCGCTCTTCCGGCAATGGCTTGCGGATGAAGTCGCACGCAGCGGCGGCCGCGCGCGCAACCAGCAGATGCCGGGCGAGGTGTTTTGATTTCTTTTGATTGTGGCGTTACAGGCGCTCTACACTAGTCGCCCGGACTGCGATTCCTCCGAAGAGAGCACGCCATGAGCTTTCCCCGTCCCGCCAATACACCGTGGCTCGTCCCGTACCTGACCGTGCATGATGCGTCGGCCGCGATCGCTTTCTATCGCAATGCCTTTGGGTTCGACGTGCAGGATGAAGTGCACGATCATGGCCGCCCCATCCACGTGGAGATGACCTATCAGGGCCAACTCACGCTGATGTTTGCCCCTGAAGGTGCATTCGGCTCCACCGCCAAAGCCCCGGCTGCCGCCGGCTTCGAATGCCCGCAGAGTTTCCACCTGTACTGCGAAGACGTCGACGCCGTCTTCCAGCGTGCGCTGGACCAGGGCGCCACATCCGTCATGGCACCGCACGACGCCTTCTGGGGCGAACGCTATGCCGCCGTGCGGGACCCCGATGGCTACCGCTGGGGTCTGGCCTGCCGCCCAGCCAACGAAGGCTGACGGCTTCGCCTGACCTGACTCACCACAAGGATTGCTTCAAATGGGGCTTCCCCGCTTTTACGTCGACACCCCGCTCGCCCCGCACACCACCGTCACCTTGTCTGACGCCGTCACGCGCCACATCCACGTGCTGCGTCTGGCCATCGGTGACGAGATCTGCCTGTTCGATGGCTCCGGCCACGAATTCCGCGCGCGGCTCGATGCCATCAACAAACGCGATGCGACTGCCAGCCTGGCCGATGCCACGCGGCCCGATACCGAAGCGCGCTACGCCGTCACGCTCGCGCAGGGCATTGCCGGCGGCGACAAGATGGACTGGCTGATCGAGAAAGCGGTCGAACTGGGCGTGCACGCCATCGCCCCATTGCAGACCGAGCGCGGTGTGGTGCGCCTCTCCGGCGAGCGTGCCACCAAGCGCGTGCAGCACTGGCAAGCCCTCGTGCAGGCCGCCTGCGAACAATGCGGCCGCGCGCGGGTGCCAGCCGTCGCGCCCGTCGCCACGCTGCGCGAGTGGCTGGCGACGGCCAAGTCGACCGAGACACCGCGCGTTTTGCTGTCGCCGCGCGGCACACAATCGCTCACGCAATGGGCCGTGCAATCGCGCGAGCACATCGAGAACGCTGGCGTCGAATTGCTGATCGGCCCGGAAGGCGGACTCTCGCCCGACGAGGAAGCGCTGGCCGAAAGTGCGGGTTTCTTACCGCTGACACTCGGGCGACGTATTCTGAGAACGGAGTCGGCGGCGCTGGTTGCAATGTCCGCGCTGCACGCCGTGCTCGGCGAGTTCTGAATGTTGACGACTAAAGATTGACCGTTTGATCCCACCCGGCGGGCCCAATCCTCTTTCCCGCCATCAATCAAAGGAGCTTCATCATGGGTCTACTCGATTCGATCCTCGGCGGCGGTGACGCCAGCGGCGGCCAATCGTCCTTGCTGGGTAACAAGAAGGTGCTGCTGGCCGTGGGCGTATTGGCCTACCTGGCAATGAAGCGTGGCAGCAACGCACAAGGTGCCGGCGATGCGGCGCCGCAGGCGGATCAAGGCGGCGGGCTGCTCGGCTCACTGGGCGGCTTGGGCAGCCTGCTGGGTGCGGCTGGCGGCGCAGGTGCGCTCGGCAGCTTGCTGGGTGGAGCAGGTGGCGCCGGTGGCCTTGGCGGCCTGCTCGGCGGCTTGCTTGGTGGCGGCAATACGGATCACGCCGCCGCAGTCGACGCAGCAGCACCGGCCGGCCTCGGCCCGCTGCAGCAGATCCTGGAGCAAGCCGGCCTGGGCGAACAGGTCAAATCGTGGATCGGCAACGGCCAGAACCTGCCCGTCTCCGGCGAGCAGATCACGCAAGCAC
>NZ_JAELUI010000163.1 GCF_016429285.1 Ralstonia sp. ASV6 | reverse complement strand
GCCGTATACGCCGCCCGCCACCGCGCCGGCTGACATCCTCGCCAAGATCGACTACGAAGCGCACGGCAAGATCAAGTTCGACACGGCGCACGCGCTGTTTGCCGATGGTCCTGGCCAGTTTCCGGTGACGTTCTTCCACCTGGGCACGTTCTTCCGTGCACCAGTGCGCATGCACGTGGTGGAGAAAGGCGCCGCGCGCGAGGTCGTCTACGACGAGACCTACTTCGACATGCCTGCCGACAGCCCCGCGCGCAAGCTGCCGCGCGGCAGCGGGTTCGCTGGTTTTCGCTTCCAGGAAAGCCGCCTGGGCGACCAGAAGAAACTCGACTGGAAGAAGAATGACTGGGTGGCCTTCCTCGGTGCGTCGTACTTCCGCGCCATCGGCGAGCTGTATCAGTACGGTCTCTCGGCGCGCGGCATTGCGCTGGACGTGGCTCAAGCAGGCAAACCGGAAGAATTTCCCAACTTCACGCACGTGTGGTTCGACACGCCGGCAGACAACCGCGCCGATTCCGTCACCATCTACACGCTGCTCGACGGCCCGAGCATCACGGGTGCATATCGCTTCGTCATGCACCGCACGAAGGGCGTGGTGATGGACATCGACACGGCGATCTTTTTGCGCCGCGACATTGACCGCTTCGGCATCGCGCCGGCCACGTCGATGTACTGGTTCTCGGAAACCGCCAAGGGCACCGCCACCGACTGGCGCCCCGAGGTGCACGATTCCGACGGACTGGCTCTCTGGACGGGCAGCGGCGAGCGCATCTGGCGCCCGCTGAACGATCCGCCGCGCACGATGGCGTCCGCTTTTGGCGACAACAACCCGCGCGGCTTCGGCTTGCTGCAGCGCGATCGCGACTTCAATAACTACCAAGACGGCGTGCACTACGAGCGCCGCCCGAGCCTGTGGGTCGAGCCGCTGGAGGGCTGGGGCGAAGGCGCGGTGCAGCTCATCGAAATCCCGACCGACGACGAGATCCACGACAACATCGTCGCCATGTGGGTGCCGAAAGCGCCGGCGCGCGCGGGTAGTCAATATCGCTTGCGCTACCGCCTGCACTGGCTGGCCGATGAACCGTATCCGACGCCGCTGGCGCGTTGCGTGGCCACGCGCCTGGGTAACGGTGGCCAGCCGGGCCAGCCGCGTCCGCACGGTGTGCGCAAGTTCATGGTGGAGTTCAAGGGCGGTCCGCTGGAGAAGCTGCCCTTTGGCGTAAAGCCCGAAGCGGTGCTGAGCACCTCGCGCGGCACGTTCTCGTATGTGTTTACGGAAGCAGTGCCGAATGGTGTGCCGGGCCACTGGCGCGCGCAGTTCGATCTGACGGTCGACGGCAAGGACCCGGTGGACATGCGCCTGTTCCTGCGCGTGGATGGCAAGCCGCTGTCGGAAACGTGGCTCTACCAATACCACCCGTTCCAATCGCCGGTGGGGCCGGTGGCGTCGTAAGCACCGGCGCGACCAATAAATAAGGCGGGAGAATTCCCGCCTTATTTATATGCCACCGTCACCACGGCCAGGGCTGGTTCTGCCCCCGGCGGATGCGATAGCGTAAGTTTGCCGTTCTTGCCTGTGAGCACGTTGGCCTTGAAGCCTTCATACCGGGCGCGCACAGCTGCGCCACCAACGGCCTCACTAACACGCTGCCACACGCTCGACGATTTGCTGCGCGCCACGACCGATACCTCGGCGGGCACTGGCTTGACCACGGGCGTGTTGAAGTCCACCACCACCTGATTGCCGGTTGCGGCTGTACGCGCTTGCAGACCATCGACCACGCCCGCAGCACGCGGCCCGGCCTGCACGCTGTACCCGGTTGCAACAACAGCGCCCCTAAACCGGATCGTTCCACTGCTCTGGCCATCAGCTGCCAGCGCCCCAGTCACCCCAATCGCCGCCATCAACGCGGCGGCCCCTCTCGTATAGCACTTGCGCATAACAACCCCCAATGCCCGACCCTCGGGCGATGCTCTCTACCCAGTCGTTTACGGACGACCAGACATGACACGTTTTTAACGACTAATTTGTGACAGCCAGATTCAACAATTTTTTACATACGAAATCGTCTCACAACCCGATTCCTATCTTTAACTCCGGGTATTCCCGATTGAATATAAGAATCAGAAATACAGCATCCTCAGAGATTTATGGTGTCGGCCATACTGCCAGCGCTTGCATCAGCCGTTTGCCCAGCGGGATGCGCTTGGCCATGTCGACTTCGTTGGGCATGTCGATGTTGAGGGCGAACGCGTAAACCTGCCCTGCCCGTTCAACCCAGCCCACCCACCAGCCGATTTCGGGCTGGTACTCGGTTGCGACGCCTGTCTTGGCGTAGAGCGCTGCGTCACCCTGCTTCTCGATCAGCAACATGCGATGGACCCAATCCCACGTACGTGGCGTCACGGGCAACTGCTTGAGTGCCAGTCGGCTGGTGAAGCGCGCTTCTTCAAATGCAGAAATCTCCAGCGGACCACGCAGCCAGAACTGGTCAATCACACTGCCGATCTGACGGTTTCCATAGTCAAAGGCATCCACGTAGGCCTGCATACGCTCAGCGCCAATGCGGCGCGCCACTTCCTGATAGATCGGCACGTTGGACGCACGAATCGCCTCGGGCAACGGCATGTCGTGCTCCCAGCGCTTGTAGGGCTGGGGCTTGCCGCCGTATGGGACCACCTCGTGGTCATCGCGCACGGCACCCGTATCGAAGGCAATCAGGCTATTGGGAATCTTGAAAGTCGATGCTGGGTGAATGCGGCGCGCGGCGCGCGACAGGTCGACCACGTATGTGCGATCAGCGCTGATGTCCATCAGCACGAAGGTGCCCGTGACACCGGTTTCGTCGAAGACGCGCTTCAGGTCATCGCGCACGATCAACTCGGCGTGCGCTTGACTGGCACCCATCACGAAAGCACAGGCTGTAAAGGCCAGCGCGAAGGTCTTTGACCAGCGAGAGAGCATAGGAACTCCTTGAACGTTGTCGGTAGCTGCCGGCAAGCACCGGCGCTGCGCATCGTAGGGAGCGCGCTGTGCGCTTTCCAGCGCGCAAGGCATGCTGCACGTCACACGCGTAACGCCTGTAACAAACGGCTTGGCGCACAATGACGGCAATCTTTTTTGCCTTGCAGCCTCAACTGCAGTTTCCGTATGCAGCCACCCACCTTGCCCGCCCTTCACCTGGAACTGACCACGCCGCAAACCGTCGATGGCCGACGTGCGCCGTTCCAGAGCCTGTGGCTGCTGGTGCGGCTGGCCTATGCACACCGCCTGTCGCCCGAGCAGCCCTTTGTGCGACTGGCTGATCTGCGTGGGGCGGTATCGGATGCCAGCACGCAGCGCATGATGATCAGCCGTGCGTTTCGCGATTGGCAGAACTGGGGGGTGCAAGCCGGCTGGGGCGAACAGCGCGACCGCGAGCCACGCTTCCTCAACGCCGACAAACGCAGCCAGGGCCCGTTCTGGCTCACCCCCGAAGACGCCGCACGCGTCGTGTGTCTGGTCGAAGGGCGTATTGCCGACGACACGGACGTACGCGCCTTCCTCGGCATCACCACCGCAGAATGCGCAACGGACAACGCTGCAGACGCCACCGCCAGCGCGCTATCCGGCCCCGCACCCGGCACACCCAACCCCGCGTTCTGGCATGCCTTCCTGACGGCTCGCCATGCCATGCGAGAAGGGCGCCTGCTGCATGCGTTGGGGGCCGGCACCCACACCGGCAGCGCGTCTGATGCCGAGCGCGGTGGTGCGCTGCTCGCCCTGCGCCACGCGGGGGATACTGCCGACAACGATTTCCAGCGCGCCCTCGTCACCCTGGGCGAGGCAATGGCAGCCCGCCGGCTGGGCGACTCCACGCGCGCCAGCGCCCTGCTCTCGCAACTGCGGGCGCACCGCCGTCAGCGGCACGTGCTCGGCAACGACTACCTCGCGGCCATGGAGCGTGTCGTCACCGCCTGGTGTGCGTACGACCGACGCGATCTCGACCTCGCCGCCGGCCTGCTCGCACGCATGGCCGACGCAGAACCCGGCCGCAGCCTGCTGCGCTATCACCCGCAGATCCGGTTTGAGTGGAACAACCTCAGCGCCCTGATCGAACGCGCGCGGCTGCTCTACGCCGACACGGCCGACATTGCCCCGGCCGCGCGCGTACAAACGGCACAGCGCATCGTCGCCCAGTTCGAAACCGCGCTGGCTGCCGCGCTGGAGAGCCAGGCCTCCGATGCCGTGCAGCAGGTTGCCGCCAACCTCGGCATGACGTGCTGGCTGCTGCGGGATGCGCTGGGCAATTCAGCACCTGCGGATGGCACCATCGATGCCGTGCGCTGGCTGGCCATGAGCGAGTGGCAAGCGCTACGCAATGGCGGGCCACTGCAATCGGCATGGAACGCCATCGCCCTGATGCGCATTGCGCGTGCCGATGTGCCCCTCACCCTGGCCGAGCTTCGAACACGGGCCGGCCCGTTTGCCGAAGCCTTCGATGCACGCTACTGGCCGCAACGCTGGGCCGATGTGGCTGCACTGCGCCTGCGCGAGCACGACAGCGGCCGCCATCGATACGGCCACGTGCAAGTCAGCGGCCTGCTGCTGGAGCTGGCGTGGTTTTCCAATGCCGATGGCGATCACGCCACCTCCCGCACTGCCATGGAGCGGCTGTCGGAAACCGCACAAGACCTGGCGCCGCATGACCGCGCCTACTTCGCGCAAGCGCTCAAACAGCTTGCACAGACAACCGAGGCCGCCCCCTGAACCAGGTCGGTCATGAATCGACGGAAATATTCGTTGCATCCCTAACGATCTGTCGCTAGACTGCCGCGCATGTTCGATCACTGCCTGTACTTCAACACGACCGCCCTAGCCCGCACCGTCGAGCGCGAATGGACCGCCGCGTACGCGCCGTTCGGCCTGACGCCGCCGCAGGGGTTCGTACTACGTGTAGTGCTCAAGCGGCCCGGCGTGCTCAACCGCGAGCTGGCCGAGGTACTGGGCATTGCGCGGCCAACCGCCACGCGGCTCGTTGATGGTCTGGTCGCCAAGGGGCTGGTGGAACGCCAGCCCTCCGCGGAAGACGGCCGCGAGTGGAACCTGTTCCCCACAGATGCTGCACGTGCGGTGGAAGCTGCGTTGCAAGCAGCCAGCGCCAAAGTGGCACGGCGTCTGCGCGAGCATGTGGGCACCAGCATGTTTGACGACACGGTCCAGGCCATCCGTGAAGTGCGCAGCGCGCTGAACACGTAGCAAAAGCCAAGGCGGCATCTGCCGCCTCTTTCATCGCCATTTAGTTGCATACCTACGCATTTTTTGCAGGGAGCCATGCATGACCACAGTCCTCGTCACCGGCATCGAACCGTTTGAATCCGACCCGACCAACCCTTCCTGGGACATCGCGCAGGCACTCGATGGCACGCAAGTCGACGGCGCGACCATTGTGGCGCGGCAGTTGCCCTGCGTGTTCGGCGCTGCCAATGCGCAGCTGGTGGCCGCGATTGAAGAAACGTCACCCACACTGGTGCTGGCGCTGGGGCTGGCCAGCGGGCGGGCGGAGATCTCGGTGGAGCGCGTGGCAATCAACGTGATCGATGCGCGCATTCCGGACAACGCCGGTAACCAGCCGGTCGACACACCCGTGGTGCCAGACGGGCCGACGGCGTACTTCTCCACGCTGCCGATCAAGGCGATCGTGCAGACGCTACGCGAGGTGGGCGTGCCTGCGGCTGTGTCGCAAAGTGCCGGCACGTACAACTGCAACCACCTGTTCTATGGCCTGATGCACCACATCGCCACGCGTGCGCCGCATGTGCGCGGTGGCTTCATCCACGTGCCGACCACGCCCCAGCTGGCGGCACGGCATGCAGGCCGGCCAAGCCTGTCGCTGGATACGCAGGTCAAAGGGATACGCACGGCGATCAGCGTTGCGCTCGCCACGCGTGCCGATCTCAAGGTGAGCGGTGGTGCGGTGCACTAGGGCAGTCGTGCTGCCCGATGCTACGATCCAGGCGAAACTTCAATTCGCGAGGATCCTCACATGAAGAAGAATGCATGGATGCTCGGCATCTGCCTGGCGGTTGCAGGCGGCACGCTTGGTTCGATCACGTTACCTGCACAAGCGCAGGTGTCGGTTCATGTGCGGGTCGGCCCACCGCCGCCGCCACGCCACGAGCGTATTCCGAGAATGCCACCGGGCTACGTGTGGGCACCGGGTTACTGGCAATGGCACGCTGGTCGCTACGTCTGGCGCCCTGGCCACCAGATGCGCGGACGCCCCGGCCAGCACTGGCGGGCGCCGCATTGGGTGCACGGCCCCCGTGGCTGGGAAATGCGTCAAGGTGGCTGGGACCGTAACCACGGCCACCCCAAGAACCGCATCCAAGGCTGCCCGCCTGGCCGCAGGTGCTGATGAGATCAAAACTGGCCGGCCATGCGCCGGCCAGTTTTTTTGCCGAAGGCGATTCAGGCCACCAGCGGCATCAGCAACATGCGCGCAGCCAACTCCTGGCTAAACCCGTCGAGAGCCTGCACTGCGGATTCAGCACCGCGCGCCGTGTTCTGCAATCGGATGCCTTCCACTTGCTGGATGCCCACCGTGGCAAACACGTAGCGCAGATACGGCATCAGGAAATCCGTCTGCGCGTGGGCGCCGGCAAAATTGCCGCCCGATGCCGACACCACCAGCACCGAGCGATCCGCCAGCACACCAACCTTGCCTGTCGGCGTACGGCGAAACGTGCGCTCGGGCCGTACCACCAGGTCAATCCACGCCTTCAGCGTCGACGGCACGGTGTAGTTGTGCACGGGCGTCGAGATCAACACCGAATCCGCCGCCTCCAGTTCGCCGATCAACGTCTCAGACAGCGCCAGTTCCGCACGGTGCGCGTGGGTGCGATCCGCATCGGGCATCAGACTGGCCTCGACAAACGCAGCATCGGGATGCGGCAGGGGCGTTGCCGCAAGGTCACGCTCGATGATGCGCAGGTCTGCGCTGGCCTCGGCCAGTTGGTCGAGCACCAGTTGCGCCGCGCGTCGGCTGTGCGATCGGCCTTCTCTCGGGCTCACGGCCACATGCAGCAATGTCGTCATGCGGCACCTTTTGCTGGCGTGTTGAACCCGAAACGCAGGGCGCCGGCCAGCAGGCCGTTGCGGTAATAGAAGCGGTGGCCGAGCACGTTGGACAACGGCGTGTCCAACACCAGCCGCACGCAACCCAGGCGCTGCGCCGTGTCCTTCAGATAATCCATCAACACATTGCCCAAGCCGCTGCTGCGCAGGTTGGCGTCGGTCACCAGATCGTCGACATATAGAAACGGACCGTAGACCAGGTTTTCCTGCAGCCGATAGCCAGCCAGTGCGACGGGCGCGCCATCACGCCAGACAGCGATGAGGCGATAGCCTTGCTCGACCTGCCGGCGCCAGCGTGTAACCAACTCGTCGGCATCGGCCAGATGCGGCCGCAGTTGATGCATGACGGGAAAACACGCACGCAGCGCGGCTTCGTCTTCAATAGGGCGGATGGAATCCACGGTCATGCCTCCTGCGTCGTAGCCACGGCGGTCGCTGGTACCTGCGGCGCAAAGCGCAACGACACGGCAATGCGGTTCCACGCCTGGATGTTGGCAATGGCGGCCGTCAGAAAGGCCACTTCGGTCTTGGAGAAATGCTCACGTACGGCATCGTATGCGTGGTCCTCAACACCGTGATCGACCGTGCGTGCCAAGGCGGACAGGGCTTCTGTCCAGGCCAGTGCAGCGCGCTCGCGCGGGGTGAACACCGCCGGCGTGTCACGCCACACGGCCACAAGGTCCAGCTTGGAAGTTGCCACGCCCAGCTTGCGCGACAGATTCAGGTGGAACTGCACGCAGAACGCACAGCCGTTGATTTGCGAGGCGCGTACCTTGATGAGCTCGGTCAGCGGCTTTTCCAGCCCGGAGGCATCCACCGCCTTGCCAAGTGCTTGCAAAGCGGCCGATACACCACCGGCGGTTTCGACGAATTCCGAGTAATCCATGCGAGGCGAGAGATCGTGCATATCCAGCTCCTGTTTGGGGGACGACGTTGTAAGCATGTTAATATCAGAGTTCGAACATAATATTCGAACTCTTACATTATGAGCAAGCGCACCCCTGCCGCCAACGCGGGCAATGAGTTGGACACACCCTTCATTCCCGAGCCAGGCCAGGGCAAACGCGGTGAAGAGGGCTACCTTGGTTACCTGCTGCGCCAGGCCAGCGCCGCGCACCGCCTGCGCATGGAACGCGCCATGACCGACGTGGGCGTCACGCTGCCGCAGTTCCTGGTGCTGACCATGATCCGCGCCTACCCCGGCGTCTCGAATGCCGACCTCGCCCGGCTGGCCATGCTGACGCCGCAAACCGTGAGCGTGATCGTCGCCAACCTGGAGCGCAGCGGCGCTATCACGCGCCGGCCGCATGCCGTGCACGGCCGCATCCAGCACATCGATGTAACGCCGGAAGGATCGGCCCTGCTGGCTGCCTGCCGAAAACGATCCGGCGGCATTGAGCGGGAACTGCTCGAAGGCTTCACCCCCGAAGAAGAACAGGTCGTGCGGCGCTGGCTGGTGCACGCGGCCATGGTAGGCAGCGACAAAGCGGCACCCTGAGCACCCTCCCGCGCCTGAAATTTTTTCGCCCTCGTCCTTGACTTCAAGATCATCGCCACTATCATTCGATGTATCTTAAGATATATCTAGTGATGTTCAGCAGGAGAGTGACGATGCACGGATGGTTTGGACGCCACCACAAGATGTGGATGGAAAAGCATTTCATGATGATGGGCCGGCATGGCCACGGCCGCGGTGGTTTTGGCCGCGGCATGGGTGGCTTCGGCGGCCCTGGCGGCCACGGCGAGGGCGATGACGAAGGCGGCAGCCCCTGGCGCGGCCGGCGGCTGAGTTCAGCCGACCTGCAGCTCGTGCTGCTGGCGCTGCTCAAAGGCAGCCCACGTCACGGCTATGAACTCATCAAAGCGGTGGAAGAACACTCGTTGGGCTTCTATACACCGAGCCCTGGCATGGTCTACCCGGCGCTGTCGTATCTTGAGGATCACGGCTTTGCCTCCGTTACCGTCGAGGGCAACAAGAAGCGCTACGGCATTACGGCCGAAGGCGAGGCTTGGCTAGCCGAACGCCAGCACAGCGCCGACGCCATCCTCGCGCAACTGCGCGCCATGGGTGAACGCGTCAAGCGCATGAACGAAGCCATGGCGTTCGACCGCGAAACCGACGGCTCGGCTGAATGGGCCGACACCGGCAACGACCCGCTGCGCACCGCACGCTGGCGCCTGAAGTTCGCCATCATGGAAAAACGCTTCGCCTCACGCGAAGAACAACAACGCGTGGCAGACATCCTGCTGCGCGCCCTCAAGGAAATCACAGGGGAACGTTGAGCCTCGCAGCCTTGATCCGGGTGGCCTGCCGCCACCTGGATGACGTCTGCGCAGCCATACTTCCCCCCTCTTTTCCGCAGCCCAACTATGCTCGCCTTCTACCGCACACAAGGTCTCATGTCGCAGCTGCTTAGCCCCCTCAAACCCGCCACGCGCCGCATGCGCGTGCGCGCCATTCATACATTGTCACCACGCATGCGCCGCGTGGTCTTTACGGGTGTCTCGCCGACCGACCTGGCCGATCTAGCCAATGTGTCGCCGGGCGCCGCGATCAAGCTGATGTTTCCGCTCAACGCGAATGGAGCAGCCGATCGTACGCTGGGCCGGGCCTACACCATCCGCCGCTACCACGCCGAGCGTGCCGAACTGGAAGTCGATTTTGTCGTGCACGACGAGACTCCCACCGCGCAGCACGGCCCCGCCGCCCGCTGGCTGGAGCACGCGGCCCCTGGCGATGAAGTCGAGTTTGCCGGCCCCAAGCGCGGCTTCCAGGCAAATCCCGTCGCACCGTGGACGTTGCTGGTGGGCGATGAAACCGCGCTGCCGGCCATCTTTGCCATTCTGGAGAGCCTGCCAGAACGCACGCGCGTGCACGCCTTTATCGCCATCAGCGATGCCCGTGCACGCTTGCCGCTTGAAGGCGTGCCTGGAGGCGCATCCGCCGGGCACCCGCGCAGCCACGACATCCACTGGGTCGAAGCCGACACGGCGCACGCTGGCGCCATGGTGGTGGGTGCGCTGAGCGCGCAGACGCTGCCCACGGGTACGCCGCAAGTCTTTCTGGCGGGCGAGGCGTCACTGCTCAAACAGGTGCGCACGCTGCTTGAAGACACCTGGGCGGTGCCACGCGATGCCATCGATGCCAAGGGCTACTGGACAGCCGGACTCACGCGCGAGCAGCGCAAAGCGCAGGAGCGTCGCTAGTACCAACCGAGGTTGCGGGCCGGCGCGCTCACGCCGCACCGCGCACCCAGTCGCCCAGCACGCGCTGCCCATACAGCAGCGCGGCATCCATCGCCTCACGCGGTGAGCCGAACGTGCAACTGGGCAGCACGGACTGCGACCCCCTCAGCGACTGCCCCTCCGCGCTGCGAAAGACCACGTCGATACGGGCCTCCCAGCCACGCTCGCCCGCCGGAATCACTCGAGGGACGATCTCCACGTCTCCACAGATCTTGTACACCGTGTTCCTCCATCTCCAGCAAATTCGCCAGTTGCCTTCAATCTAGCAATGGCTATGCCACGCGTACCGGTTCTGGGCGACCGGAGGAACCACTCGCCGATTTGATCTGGATCAAGTCGCGTCACATTTCAGCCTTCTTCGGCCTTTAGCCCCACGCCAGGCGTGCCGTTGCAGAGGAGGACTCCCGCCCATTTCTGCTATTTCCGCCTACCTGCGCGCCCATAAGGCGCGGCACACCATGCGCAAGAACCTCCCGGTCACCCAAGCCGAAACCGCACTCGCCCCCACCGATTACCTCATCTCCCGTACCGACCTCAAAGGCCGCATCGTCTTCGCCAATCCGGCGTTCGTGCGCGTCAGCGGCTACACACAGGAAGAGCTGATGGGCTCGCCGCACAATCTCGTGCGCCACCCCGACATGCCCGAGGCCGCCTTTGCAGACCTGTGGACCACGCTGCAAGCCGGCAAGCCGTGGCGTGGTTTCGTCAAGAACCGACGCAAGGACGGCGGCTTCTACTGGGTGCTCGCCAATGTCACGCCCGTGTTCCAGGGCGGTAGCGTCACCGGCTATACCTCCGTGCGCTCGATGGCCACGCCTTCGCAGATTGCCCGCGCGCAGCGTGCCTACGCCGCCATCAACGAAGGCGACACGTCCTACACC
>NZ_JAELUI010000162.1 GCF_016429285.1 Ralstonia sp. ASV6 | reverse complement strand
CCGGCACCGCGCAGGTCTTGCGGAACAGCGTGTAGCGCGTCGGTGGCAAACAGTCCTGCAGCGCCCGTTGCCCGGCAGCATCGATACGGATGCGATAGCCCTGCGGACGGCTGCCCATGGCGGCGTCGCGCTCAAACACGTCAAAGGCGATACCGCGACGGCGCAGCCCCTGCGCGAGACACAATCCACCCAGTCCCGCGCCAATGATGGTCACATGCAACGGTTCAGACATCGGCCCACTCCGAAAATGGCGTCGATTGATCGGAGTCATCGCCCAGTGCACGCCGGGCGGCGTCCAGTGCCGCATCAAAACTCTCGACGATTTCCATCGGCACCTTGAACGCCTGCACGGCAATCGCCGCCTGCGCACGCACAGCCAGCCGCTGCACAGGATCAGGCTCGACATGCACCAGCGCCCGGCACTGCGCGGCCAGCGCCGCCTTGTTCTCTTTCAGCCAGACCGCGCGCAGCCGTCGATCTTCATGCGCCTCGTCGACCTGCTGAACGCCGTGGATCACCACAAACGGCTGGTTGCGCGCCAACAGTGCTTCCATCTCACGCGCCCACTGCGGCGCATACCCTGGCGCCTGGGCGCCACTGCGCAACATCACAATCGGCCATGCCGAGATGTCATAGATGCGGAATCTGTCCAATGCTGCTGCCATGTTTCCCCCTGCTTGGATTGCGGACCATGAGCGGCCCCTGCGGGCCGTGGGGTCACTATCGCGCACCGCAACAAAGACGTGATAACGTGGTTTGGACAGAAACTATTGGAAACCCGCCAACCGCACATGCGCGCGCAACCTCGCACCTGCGATGCCATGCCAGCCCGCCCCACGGCCGAGCTGGTCACCCTCAAGGCGTACAGTGAACGCACAGACGGCCCCGAGATCGTCGCCGTGGTGGGCACTGCCGAGAGCAACGACCGGCTCCAGTTCGGCACGCGTGAAGTCGACTGGCACAGTCATCTGCGTGGCCAGATCTTTTGCGTGGACAGTGGGCTGATGCATGTGCGTACGCGGCATGGTTCGTGGATCCTGCCACCGCACCGCGCTGGCTGGATTCCGCCGGGCGAGATGCACAGCGCCACCATCAGCGGCGTGATGAGCGGCTGGTTCGTGCTGGTTGCGCCCGCGTGCTGCGCCGATCTGCCTGACCGGCCATGCGTCGTCGGTATCAGCGATGTCATGCGTGCACTCGTGCGCCGCGCCGTCACTTGGCCGGTTGACGAATTCCTCTCGCCCGAAAGCCAGCGTATTGCGGCGGTGCTGCTCGATGAGCTGCGCCACGCACCCCGCGAGCCACTGCACCTGCCACTACCCGCTGATCGGCGCCTGGCACGCATCGCGCAAAGACTGGTCGATGCGCCGGGTGATACACGCACCCTGGAAGCCTGGGCAGAGTGGGCCGGTGTATCGCCGCGCACGGTCAACCGGCTGTTCCTGGCGGAAACCGGGATCGGCTTTGCGCAATGGCGCCGCCAGGCCAGGCTGGTCCACGCGCTCGAACGCCTCGCCGCCGGGGAGCAGGTTGCCAACGTGGCCGATGCGCTGGGCTACGCCACGCCCAGCAATTTCATCGCTATGTTCCGGCAGTACTTTGGACAATCCCCGGCCCGCTACTTCGGGCGACGCGAAACCTCTGCGGTCACCTCTGCTGACGATGTGTGACGGATCCCACAAGAATCGGAGGGCAAAGCTGATATAGTCGCGTCGGCTCCGATTTCTGATTCTTGCGATGTCTCACGTCTTCCGCCGAACCGTTCTCACATTTGCTGCCGCAGCTTCCGTTGCGAGCACCGGATTGGCCCACTCCCAAACCGCGACACCGCAAGCGCCGGCTGCAGCCACGGCCGCCTCTGCCGGTACCGTGGCAGAGTTGCAGCAGCTGCTGGCACAAAAGCGCCTGACCGAGCTGCGCACCACCTACAACGGCGACTACGGCACGAGCCTGCTGCTGGTGAACGAAGACACCACGGCTTACGTCGCGCTGTCGTATCGCAAAGAACTGTGGCGCGTGTACAAGTTCGCGTCGGTAGCACCGGCTGAGGGCGCGTACGACACGCTGGCCCGCCAGACACGCGCCTGGGCTGAAGACGACCTGCGCCGCGCCATCACCGCCGGCCAGAAAGCACAACTCGAGCGCGAAGCTCAGGCTGCCGAGCAGCGTGCTGCCTCGCTCAGTCAGGAAGTCCGCATCATGCAGGCGCAACGCCAGAAGATGCTGGAAGAGCAACAGACCGTGCGCCAGCAAACCCAGGCCCTGGACGTCGAGCGCCGCGCCTACAAGGCACAGGTTGATTCGCTGCAGCAGCAGATCCGCCTGCTGGAAAAGCAGCTCAACGACCCGAACTGGACACCTGCGCCCTAAGACACGCCGCGCTGCTTCCCCGCCTGCAGTACACCCTGCAGGCTAGCGGCCGCCCCGTCCCCGACACATCCCTCAACAGTTTTAGGATAAGTCTGATCGACCGCCTCCCGACGGGCTCGTAGCATGTCGACTGTTCCCGCAAATGGCCAATAGCGCCCTCTGCGGCCATCAGCGGAGACGGACGTGGACTCTCTCAACTTCACCATTGACGGCGACCTGGGCCTACCGGGTTTCGTGCGCGTGCCACCACCCTTTGGCACGCCGCGTCACGCCGTACGGGCGATCCACGCCACACTGGCACGCGTAGAAGACGATGCGCAGCTGGCCGCGGCCGCAACCGCGCATCAGGTGTCACGTGCACAATGGCACCGGCGTTTGACGGTCATTGCGATCGGGGTCGCATGCACGGTGGCTGCGGCGTTGATCGGCACGCATACCGGCAAGCGTAAGCAACCGCTTCCCCACATTGACCCGGCGCAGTACGCGGCAATTGCACAAGCACCCGTGCCGAGTGCGCCGCAAGACGCGTTTGCCGGGGATACCACACCAAGCGTCGCCGCCAATACGGCTGCAGACAAGGTTGAATCCGCGCCGGACAAAACCGAGACCGTACCGAGCATCGAAGCGCAACCCGATATCAGTGTTGCAGCCAAGCCGAAGGCAGTGGCAGCACCCGCGCCAGTGCTCTCGAAATCGCCAGACACCACCAAGCCACGCTCACTTGCTCGTGCAACAGGCCGCGCGGCGGCGCCTGTTACGCCGGTTCGGCGGGCCGCCACCACGTACGATGAGCCGGTGGAAATCGAAAGCTACCGCGCTTTGGATGACACGGCCCCCGTCGCCTCGGGCTATGTTGCTCCAGGATCTTCAGTACGCATCGAGTTGCAGCGCCACACGCGCCTGACCGACTGATCCGGCGCGCTCCACCACCCCAAACGGGCGGCGGCTGCCTAGTGCAGTTGGCCGCCCGTTTCGCGTACGTCGTGCAGCGTGCGCAGCGTCGTCTCGATGGCAATGCGCAAGCCGGCGACGATGACATCGTGCGCCATGCTCGGCTGCCCCGGATGCTTGGCCGACTGCGACGGCAGATACGGGATGTGGATAAAGCCGCCACGTGTGGGCAGCTTGTGACGGGCGATGGCGTGCATCAACCCATAGAAGACGTGGTTGCAGACGAACGTCCCCGCTGTTTGCGAAACCGACGCGGGAACCCCGCCCGCACGCAGCTCGCGCACGATCGTCTTGATCGGCAGCGTCGAAAAATAAGCTGCTGGTCCATCACTTGCGATGGCGACATCGATGGGCTGCTTGCCAGCGTTGTCGGCAATGCGCGCATCGTCCACGTTGATAGCGATGCGCTCGATGGCCATCTCGGCGCGGCCGCCGGCTTGCCCCACGGCGATCACAACATCCGGGCGCAGCGTCTGCAGCAGTTTGCCGAGCACCTTGTTGGATTCACCGAAGATGGTCGGCAACTGACGCGCGATGATCTCGGCGCCGGCGATCCCCTGACCATCGAGCGTGCGCACAGCTTCCCACGACGGATTAATGGGTTCGTTCTCGAACGGATCAAAGCCGGTGACGAGGACGGTAGGCATGACGTTCTCCTGCAACTACGTAAGACAAAAACGATGATAAACGTCTGTCGAACATCATGCCCAAGCGCGCGTTGGCCTTACTTCGCCTTGCTGCGCTTGTTCTCGAAATTCAACAGGATGTCGACTTCTTCCGTGCCCGCCGTGTGCAGCCATTCGCGCGTCAGGCGCTCGCCCAGGCGGCGCATGTCACCCTGCAGGTTCACGTCGGGGTTGAGCACGCGCACGCCGCTCTTGGCCAGCTCGGCTTCATCGTGCTCGTAGGTCAGGCGGCTCGAATCCCAACCACGTGCCTCGTAGTCCTTGGCCAGTTTCAGCACGGTCTGCTGGGTGGCGGGCGGCAGCTTGGCAAAACGCGCTTCGTTGACGAATACGGCGTTCTTCGGGATCCAGGCGTTGACCTTGTAGTAATAGGTCAGGCGCTGGCCAGCCTTGGTTTCCAGGCCGGTCGACGGCGAGGTGACCATCGTGTCGATGCGCCCGGCGGCAATGGCTGCGCTCAGGTCAGCGGCCTCCACCTGCACAGCCTGCGCGCCGTACAGTTCAGCAATGCGCTTTTGCGCGGCGTTATACGTGCGCAAACGATGTCCTTTCAGGTCGGACAAGCGGGCGATCGGCGTTTCGGAATACAGGTTCTGCGGCGGCCAGGGCACGGCGTACAGCAGGCGCAGGCCGTTGGCCTTCATCAAGGCTTCGATGCGGCTGCGCGAGGCGTCCCACAGCAGGCGGGCATCGTTGTAGCCCGAGACCACGAAGGGAATCGAATCCACACCGAACAGCGGATCGCGCTGGGCCAGCGTGGAGAGCATCACCTCCCCCGCCTCGGCCTTGCCGTCTTTCACGCCGTCAAAGATTACGGCTGGCTTGAGCAGCGTGCCGTTCGGGAACACCTCAAACTTGAGGCCGCCATTGGTGGCCGCACTCACGGCGCTGGCGAAAGCCTGCAGGTTTTGCGTATGGAAATTGACGGCCGGATACGGCGTGGCCACGCGGAATGTTTCGGCGTGAGCCTGCGTGGCCGAAATCAGCGACAGGGCGCTGGCTGCAAGAACACAAAGGAAGCGGCGTCCCGATTTGGTCCGGCCGCTCGTCATCTGGCTGCTCATGAATCCCCCCGGAGAAGAGCGCGATGCGAGGTCGACGACCGCACACCCCGATACCCTCCCCGGGCGGCGATCACGATTGGTGGCGCACGCCGGCAATCGACTCGCCGACGTGACGCACACCGCACGCGATGCATTAAACACGATTAGTGCAGCATCAGGAAGTACAGGAGCACGATATTGGCTGCAAGCAACAGTAGCGCGGTCGGGACTTGCGCTTTGATCACAGCGTTCTTATCGGACAGCTCCAGCAGCGCAGCCGGCACGACATTGAAGTTGGCCGCCATCGGCGTGAGCAGCGTGCCGCAGTAGCCCGAGAACATGCCGATCGCCGCCATCACAGCCGGGTTGGCATGGAACACGCCCACCAGAATCGGCACCCCCACCCCGCCCGTCATGACCGGGAAGGCCGCAAAGCCGTTACCCATGATGACCGTGAAGAGCGCCATGCCGATGCAGTACACGGCCACCGCAACGAAGCGATAGTCCATGTTGATGTAGGCGGTGGTCAGGTGCGCCACGGCCTTGCCCACGCCGGCGTCGGCAAACACCAGACCCAGCATGGCCAGCATCTGCGGCAGCACCAGCGCCCAGCCGAGCGATTCCGTCAGGCGGCGCGATTCACGCATGGCTTGCACCGGCGTGTCACGCGTCAGCCAGCAGGCCAGCCCCAGCGAGATGATGCAGCCCAGGCCCAGTGAGACGAAGGTCTGGTTCTTCGGGTCCAGCAGCAGATCGCCGCCGATCTTGATGTCCTTCAGGAACACGCTGCCGATGACGGTAACCAGCGGAATGGTCAGCGCCGGAATGAACAGGCGGTTGCCCAGGCGCTTGGCCGACGCGCGGCGCTCTTCAGCCGGCAGCTCGCCGTGCTTGCCAAGCGTCACGCCGCCCATGCCGGCCAGCAGCGCCATCAAGACAGCACCGATACCCACCACGATCGGCGGGATCTTGTCGCCAACGAGGAAGATCACGGCGAAGATCGCCCAGAACAGGCCCGTGGTCCAGCGGCGCGGGTGGTTCTTGTCGGCAAACGTCATCAGCGCGGTGATCGTCAGGATGATCCCGGCCAGCCAGTACAGATAGTTGATTGACAGAATCATCGCTTACCCCTGCTTGGCCGCGGCCGCGTTGGTGTTACCGGCAGCACCCATCTCGCGGGCCAGCCAGCCGTCCAGGCGCTTGAGGCGCACCGAGTGGATCAGGAACGCGCAGACCGCGGTCGGGATGCCCCACACGGCGATGTGCAGCGGCTCCACGTCGATACCCGAGCCGAGCAGGAACGTGTGCATCAGCGCGATGGCGCCAAAGGCCACGAAGATGTCTTCACCGAAGAACAGGCCGACGTTGTCGGTGGCGGCGCAGAAAGCCAGCAGGCGTTCACGCACCGGCGCCGGCAGCTTGCCGAAGCGGTTCTCTGCGGCGCCTTCGGCCATCGGGGCCAGGAGCGGGCGCACCATCTGCGGATGACCGCCGAGGCTCGTCAGACCGGCGGCCGCCGTCAGCTCGCGCACAGCGAGGTAGACGATCAGCAAACGGCCCACCGTGGCCGATTGAATGCGCGAAATCCAGTTCTGCGCGTGCTCACGCAGGCCGTGGCGCTCAAGCAGACCCACCACTGCCAGCGGCAGCAGGATGATCAGCGGCAAGGTGCGCGTCTTGATGATGCCCGTCCCGATCGCCGTCAGGATTTGGTCGATGGACATCGAAGCCGCAAAACCGGTGGCGATGGCGGCCACAGCCACCACCAGCATCGGATTGAATCGCAGGATGAACCCCGCGATGATGACGACCACCCCGATCAGCGGCCATAGATTCACTGCCGTACTCATGTGGTGTTTCCTCCCCCCAAGTTGCCAAAAAAAGCCCCGCATGGAAGATGCGGGGCATGCTTCAGGTGCCGGCGCCGACTGCGATCCCCTCGCTGCCGAGCCGTTCCCGGATGCGTCGCGCAAACGCCAGCGCATGTGCGCCGTCGCCGTGCAGACAAACAGTTTGCGCGTGGATCGGAACCCACGTGCCATCAATCGCCCTCACGCGCTGTTCGCGCACCATGGTCAGCGTCTGATCGAGTGCAGCGGCTTCGTCGTCGATCAGCGCGCCGGGCGTGCCGCGTTTGACGAGCGAGCCGTCGGCGTTGTAACCGCGATCGGCAAACACCTCTTCCTTGGCCTGCAAGCCCAGCTCGCGCGCCGCCTTGACCAGTTCGCCACCAGCCAAGCCAAACACCACCAGCGACGGATCAAAATCACGCACCGCGCGCACAATGGCCGCAGCCAGCGGGCGATCACGCGAGGCCTGGTTGTACAGCGCGCCATGCGCCTTCACGTGGGCCAGCTTGCCGCCCTGGGCACGCACGATGGCCGACAGGCCACCAATCTGGAACAGCACACCGGCGTAGATCTCTTCCGGCGGCAAGTGCATCTCGGTGCGACCAAAGTTCTCGCGATCCGGAAAGCTCGGATGCGCACCGATCGACACGCCCTGGCGCAGCGCCCACGCCGTGGTCTGGCGCATCGTGTTGACGTCACCGGCATGCCAGCCGCATGCAATGTTTGCCGAACTCACCAGCGCAAGCAGCGCCTCGTCGTTGTCGCAGCCTTCGCCGAGGTCGGCGTTCAGATCAATCGTCGTCATGATGTTGTATCTCGATGCTTCAGGCATTCAATCGCGTCTTGGCGGTGCGCCGGGCGGTCGACAGAATGCCCTGGCGCTGCCAGTCCAGCGCCGTTTCGATCTGCTGCAGATAGCGTGTCACCTCGGCGCGCGCGGCTTCGGCCTCTTCCAGCGCTACGCGCTCAAAGCGGATGCGGTGCCCAAGCGGAATCTGTGCCAGGCGCCATTGATCCGCGAGGATGACGCTGCCGATCTTCGGGTAACCGCCGGTCGTTTGCGCGTCGGCCATCAGCACAATCGGCTGCCCCGACGGCGGCACCTGGATCACGCCCGGCACCACGCCGTGCGAGAGCAGATCGCCGCTGTGCTGCTTCTTACGCTTGAGCTCCGGCCCTTGCAGGCGAAAGCCCATGCGGTTGCTGTTGGGGGTCAGCGTCCAGTCCGATTCCCAGAATGCGGCTTGCGCATCGGCAAGGTAATCGTCGTATTCCGGGCCGGGCAGCACACGTATCACCGGCGTGTCGCCCAGCACGCGATCGAACGTCCAGCGCGCGGCCTTTACGGCGACAGCGTCCTTGCTGATGTCGGGTGCGTGCGAGGTGTCGGCCGGCAACACGGGCAGCTTGTCGCCATCCTTGAGCGAGCGGCCTTCGAAACCGCCGAAGCCGGCCTTCAGGTCCGTGCTGCGCGAGCCCATCATCTCTGGCACGTCGACACCGCCGGCCACGCACAGGTACGCACGCACGCCGCCCTGTGCCACGCGCAAGGTCAACGTCTGGCCGCGCTGCACGGGAATGGCGCGCCAGGCGTGCACCGGTGTGCCGTCAAGCGTGGCACGACAGTCAGCGCCGGTAAGCGCGATCAGGCCGTTGGCCTGGAAGCGCAACGTGGCGTTACCGAGCGTGAACTCAATACCGGCCGCATCGCTGCGGTTGCCGACCAGGCGGTTGCCCACATACAGCGACAGCGGATCAAGCGCGCCCGACGTGCACACACCAAAGCGGCGATAGCCGGTGCGGCCCAGGTCCTGCACAGAAGCGAGCACACCCGCCCGCACGATCTCGATCATGGCTTGGGAACGTGAGGAACTCATGTGCGCACCTTCGAGGCAACGAAACGGATGCGGTCTCCGGGTGCCAGCAGCGTGGGGGGATCTCGCTGCGGCAGGAAGAGCGCTGCATCCGTGCGGCCGAGCAGTTGCCAGCCACCGGGGGACGCGGCTGGGTAGATGCCCGTCTGCTCGCCGCCAATGCCAACCGAGCCGGCAGGCACGGCCATGCGGGGCTCCGCACGGCGCGGCGTGGCGAGCGATTTGTCCAGGCCGCCCATG
Source organism: Ralstonia sp. ASV6 (assembly GCF_016429285.1). Taxonomy (GTDB): domain Bacteria; phylum Pseudomonadota; class Gammaproteobacteria; order Burkholderiales; family Burkholderiaceae; genus Ralstonia; species Ralstonia flaminis. Next base: position 2,576 of record NZ_JAELUI010000162.1, on the reverse strand, counting down.
TAGGCAAAGCCCGGCTGGAAACCGAGGAAGTAGACGATGTATTCGGGAGCAGTGTGGCGACGCACGACTTCAGCCGGCGTCAGGCCAGTGTGCTTGGCGACCTCACGCAGATCGGGGCCATCGTCGCCGCCGTAGGCGACTTCGATGTCGACCAGCTTGCCATCGGCCACCAGTGCTTCGCTTTCTTCCCACGCTTCGCGCAGCAAGGTTTCGAGCACGCGCGCGTCAGCCAGCGGGCCAAACACGAGCGTGAGGTTGTTCATGCCGGGCACCACATCAACCACGCCCGCCCAATGGGATGCGCGCGAGGCCATGGCCCAGATACGCTGCTGGCAATTCAAGGTCGCGGGGGGCGGCAATTCGCACAACAGCGCCAGTTCGCCCAGCCGGTGAATCGTGCACTGCAACTTAACCCCCGGTCTCGAAAGCACGCGCTTGGCGGCGTGCGGATGAAAACGAAAGCGTTACGTTAATAAAACGTTGATAAATTCTATATAAGAAGTAACCCTTAGTTGCGCAGGGTCAGACCGCGCCTGATCGTGGTCCGGCTGCCCTCATCATAGGCGTCGGACACGACCAGCGTGACTGGCATGTTATGCCAAAGTCATATGAAAGGATGAAGACGCCTCTAGAACAAGAGGCGTAGAAAAATAGTGGGAATCAGGCGCCGGGCTCTTCGCGCGTGGCGCGCAAACCCAGGATGAGCGCCCCGACAGCGCAGACGGCCATCATGCCCAGCAGCGGCAGCGCGCTCTGACCAATGGCCGCGACCACCGTACCCGTGACCATGCCCAGGCCGAACTGCATGGCGCCCATCAGCGCCGAGCCGGTGCCCGCGCGCGCGCCCTGTCCGGCCATCGCCAGTGCGCCCGTGTTGGGCGAGATGCAGCCGATCGAAGCGATGTAGCAAAACAACGCCACCAGCACGAGCGGCAGCGGTGTGAATCCGGCCGCTGCGGCCGCCGTCGCCAGCACGCTCGTCACCACCGGAATCCACAGCGCGCGGCGCAACACGCGTGCCGGTGAGTACTTGCGCACCAGCCGTACGTTCAAACGCGAGGCAGCAATCATCCCCGCCGCGTTGCTGCCGAACACCCACGCATAGTGCGACGGCGACAGGCCATAACCGTCGATCAGCACGAACGACGACACGGTGATGTACGCAAACATGCCCGACAGGAACACGGCGCCGCACCACATATAGGCAGCGTAGTGGTGGTCGCGCAGCAGTTCCCAGTAGTCGCGCAGCACGTGGCTGACCGCCAGCTTGCGGGCCTTTTCCGGCGCCAGCGTCTCGCGCATCAGGTAGTGCACCGCCACCAGCGCCAGCACGCCGAAGGCCGTCAGCAGCGCAAAGATGATCCGCCAAGAGCCTACCTGCAGCACTGCCCCACCAATCATCGGTGCAAGGATGGGTGCCACGCCCATCACCAGCATCAGGGTGGAATACGCTTGCGCGGCGCCCGCCGGGTCCATGCGGTCACGCACTGCCGCGCGCGCGATCACCATGCCCGCGCAGCCGCCAAAGCCCTGCACGCCACGCAGCACTGCCAGCATGGTGGCGTCCTTGGCAAACGCACAGCCAATGGAAGCCGCCACGTACATAGCCAGACCAATGTACAGCGGCGGCTTGCGCCCGAAGCGGTCACTGGCTGGGCCGTAGATGAGCTGGCCGATCGCAAGGCTGATAAGGAAAACGGTGAGCGTAAGGCCCGCTGCTGCCGACGAGGTATTCAAGTCGCGCGCAATGGTGGGCAGGCTCGGCAGATACATATCGACCGACAGCGGGCCAACGGCGGTAAGCATGCCAAGCAGCAAAAGCCAGCCAGGAATGGGACCAGGCAGGCGGGATCGTGCGGGTGCGGGAGCAATCATGGGAGGGAAACACAGCGCGGCAGCGGACGTAACATCCCAGCCGGGGCAAACCGCGAACTGTAGCGCAAAGTCACGGATCGCGCCCAGGCACCGGGCAGGTGCATGCCGCAAGCAGCCCGGCCCATTCGCCCCACGCGGGGGACATCAGCGCAACCTGCATACCCCGGCATAACAAGCTACCCCTCGCAAATCGGCCAATTCGGGCCGGCACGGGACTTGCACTCCTGCCCCCCTCGTGAGAGGCAGGTGCACGCCAGCCCCCATGCACTATCCGCGCCATCTGGCGCTGCGCCGGAAGATATAATTCACGTTTGATGAAAAGCATCACCAAACCATGATGATTGCTGCGATGCGTCGGCGCGAATCTGCGTCGGCATCGCCTGTTGTGAAGTGTCGTCAACGTCCATAAGAGACCGCCTCCGTGACAGCCTTGCGCTCGCGGTGAGCGGCACGGAAACCACGAGCCAACTGTTGTGACACCACTCCCACCGCGCCTGTCGCTGACAGGCATGACCAAACGCTACCCGAGCGTGGTCGCCAACGATGGCGTAAGCCTGACCGTCGCGCCGGGCGAGATCCACGCCGTGCTGGGCGAAAACGGGGCCGGCAAATCGACGCTGATGAAGATCATCTTCGGCGCCGTGCAGCCCGACGCCGGCGAGATGCTGCTCGACGGCCAGCCCGTCACCATCGCCAACCCG
>NZ_JAELUI010000161.1 GCF_016429285.1 Ralstonia sp. ASV6 | reverse complement strand
GCCACCAAACTTGGCGGACAGCACGGTGGCGATCGCCGCGGTCAGCGTCGTCTTGCCGTGGTCAACGTGACCAATCGTCCCAACGTTCACGTGCGGCTTGGTCCGCTCGAACTTTTCCTTTGCCATGTCAGCTCCTCAATTCGGAATTGGCTAATTGCTAGATTTAGATGTGGGCGACGCTCGTGCGCGTCGCCCAAAACACGTTGATTACTTCGTACCCTTGGCAGCCATCACAGCTTCGGCAATGTTCTTCGGTGCCTCAGCGTATTGCTTGAATTCCATGGTGTACGTGGCGCGGCCTTGCGTTTGCGAGCGCAGCGACGTCGAATAACCGAACATTTCCGACAGCGGGACTTCGGCCTTGATGATCTTGCCGCCGCCCACCATGTCGTCCATGCCCTGCACGATGCCGCGGCGGGACGACAAGTCGCCCATCACGGTACCCGTGTAGTCTTCCGGCGTTTCCACTTCCACAGCCATCATCGGCTCAAGCAGAACCGGGGTAGCGCGGCGCATGGCTTCCTTGAACGCCATCGAGCCGGCCATGCGGAACGCGTTTTCGTTCGAGTCCACGTCGTGGTACGAACCGAACGTCAGCGTGACCTTCACGTCCACCACCGGGAAGCCAGCCAGAATACCGGCCGGCAGCGTGTCGACGATACCCTTCTCGACCGCCGGGATGTATTCGCGAGGAATCACACCGCCCTTGATGGCGTCGACGAATTCGAAGTTCTTGCCAGCCTTCTTCGCCTCGTCGTCAGCCGGTTCCAGCGTGATCACAGCGTGACCGTACTGACCGCGGCCGCCCGACTGCTTGACGAACTTGCCTTCGACGTCTTCAACCTTCTTACGGATGGTTTCGCGGTAGGCAACTTGCGGGGCGCCAATGTTGGCTTCCACACCGAATTCGCGCTTCATGCGGTCAACCAGAATTTCGAGGTGGAGCTCGCCCATACCCGAAATGATGGTCTGACCCGATTCTTCATCGGTACGCACGCGGAACGACGGATCTTCAGCGGCCAGGCGGTTCAGGGCGATACCCATCTTTTCCTGGTCAGCCTTGGTCTTCGGCTCGACAGCCTGCGAGATCACCGGCTCCGGGAACACCATGCGCTCGAGCACGATCGGGGCAGCCGGATCGCACAGCGTGTCGCCCGTGGTGGCGTCCTTCAGACCCACTGCAGCGGCGATGTCACCAGCCAGCACTTCCTTGATTTCTTCGCGCTGGTTGGCGTGCATCTGCAGAATACGGCCCAGACGCTCCTTCTTCTGCTTCACCGGGTTGTACACGGTGTCGCCCGAATTGATCTTGCCCGAGTAGACGCGGAAGAAGATCAGCTGACCAACGAACGGGTCGGTCATGATCTTGAACGCCAGTGCCGAGAACTTTTCGTTGTCATCAGCCTTGCGCTCGAGCTTCTTCTCGTTGTCGCTTTCGTCGGTGCCCTGGACCGGCGGAATGTCGACCGGCGACGGCAGGAAGTCGATCACGGCGTCGAGCATGCGCTGCACGCCCTTGTTCTTGAACGCGGTGCCGCACAGCATCGGCTGGATTTCGCAGGCGATGGTACGGTCGCGCAGCGCCTTGACGATCTCAGCACGGGTCAGCTCTTCGCCGCCCAGGTACTTTTCCATCAGGGCTTCGCTGGCTTCAGCAGCCGACTCGACCATCTTCTCGCGCCATTCGTTGGCAACGTCCACCAGATTGGCCGGGATGTCCTGGTACTCAAACTTCACGCCTTGGCTGGCTTCGTCCCAAATGATCGCCTTCATTTCCAGCAGATCGACGACGCCTTGGAAGCCGTCTTCAGCACCGATCGGCACCACCACGGGTACCGGGTTGGCCTTCAGGCGGGTCTTCAGCTGGTCGTAGACCTTGAAGAAGTTCGCGCCGGTACGGTCCATCTTGTTGACGAACGCCAGACGGGGCACCTTGTACTTGTTGGCCTGACGCCAGACGGTTTCCGACTGCGGCTGCACGCCACCCACTGCGCAGTACACCATGCACGCGCCGTCCAGCACACGCATGGAACGCTCCACCTCGATGGTGAAGTCCACGTGGCCCGGGGTGTCGATGATGTTGAAGCGGTGCTCGGGGTAGTTGCCGCCCATGCCCTTCCAGAAGGCGGTGGTAGCAGCCGAGGTGATGGTAATGCCGCGCTCTTGCTCCTGCTCCATCCAGTCCATGGTGGCGGCGCCATCATGCACTTCACCGATCTTGTGGTTCACACCGGTGTAGAACAGGATCCGCTCGGTCGTGGTGGTCTTGCCGGCGTCGATGTGAGCGGAAATACCGATGTTACGGTAGCGCTCAATGGGGGTCTTACGAGCCACGGTTAATCCTCAGATTCGTCAACGGGGCGCTGCCGGATAGCAAGCGCCCCTAATACAAATGGGCGAGATGTGCGCACACAGCCCGCCCAGCAACCAACAACGTGCGTGAGTCGCTTAGAAGCGGAAGTGCGAGAACGCCTTGTTGGCTTCTGCCATACGGTGCACTTCGTCGCGCTTCTTCATGGCGCCGCCGCGGCCTTCCGAGGCCTCGAGCAGTTCACCAGCCAGACGCAGGGCCATCGACTTCTCGCTGCGCTTCTTCGCAGCTTCCCGCAGCCAACGCATCGCCAATGCCAGACGACGCGACGGCCGGACTTCGACCGGCACCTGATAGTTGGCGCCACCAACACGGCGGCTCTTCACTTCGACCACCGGCTTGATGTTGCCGATTGCCAGCGTGAACACCTCGATGGGCGCCTTGCCTGCTTTCTTCTCGATCTGGTCGAACGCACCATAAACGATGCGCTCAGCCACCGACTTCTTGCCGTCCAGCATCAGGACGTTCATGAACTTGGCGACTTCCACATTGCCGAACTTCGGGTCCGGCAGAATTTCCCGCTTGGGGACTTCACGACGACGTGGCATCTTCTTTCCTTCTCTGTTCAGTTGAGAACCGCTTCGGTTCTCCGGCCACCAACTAGCTTGTCTTCCAACAATCTGAGCCGGGTGACCACTTACTCGACGGTGCCAGTGCGGTCAAAAAACGCACCGTTGTACCGCCTGCTCATGACAAGACCGTGACCGCAAACGCGGGCCGATCTCACTGACGACTTAGGCCTTCTTCGGGCGCTTCGCACCGTACTTCGAACGCGCTTGCTTACGGTCCTTGACGCCTTGCAGGTCAAGGGAGCCGCGCACGATGTGGTAACGCACACCCGGCAAATCCTTCACACGGCCGCCGCGGATCAGCACGACGCTGTGCTCTTGCAGGTTGTGGCCTTCACCGCCGATGTACGAAATGACTTCGAAACCGTTGGTCAGACGCACCTTGGCGACTTTACGCAGTGCCGAGTTCGGCTTCTTCGGCGTCGTGGTGTACACGCGGGTGCACACGCCGCGACGCTGCGGGCAGTTCTCAAGCGCCGGGCTCTTGCTCTTCAGCTTTTCAGAGACGCGGGGCTTGCGAACCAATTGATTGATAGTTGGCATTGTTCAATCCAGCTTGGTTTTTGAAAAATCGCCGGACCACATGACGTGGCAGCCTCACATGTGAGGCAATCGGCGCAATCGGGTTTTGGAAGTGGCGAGCAGAACGCTCTAGAGAGAGGACCTGCGGGAACAGATCGAGACCAAAGAGCGCGAGCCCGTCTGGTTCAGATGCCTTGCACAGCGCTTTGCCGGGCATGGACGTGCGAAGCCAGAAGCCAAAAACTCGAATCTGGCACTATAGCGGGGTGTTCTGCAAGCGTCAAGCGCGCCGCCAGTCTGGCGACGCGTGGCGTGAGTCAGCAGCCGCGCGGTGTGGCGCCGATGGCACGCGGGGCCGCACCGGGCCAGAGAAAGACAAGTGCTGCCGCCGACACAAACCCCAGCGCAAGCACCGAAACGCCGATCCAACCGGCACGCGCCCAGGCCACTCCTGCCAAACCACCGCCCGCCGCCGCGCCAAAGAAAAACGCGCCGGTGTACAAGCCATTCACACGCCCACGGATTTCCGGGGACAGCGTGTTGACCATGTAGCGACCGAGTGCCTGGTCACCAATGGCACCAAAATCCAACAGCAGCGCAGCGATCACCAGCATGGCCAGCATGGCGGGAACGCTCAAGCCCGGCACCAGCGCCGAGGCCAGCGCCAGCAACAGACCGGTCGCTGCACTGCCGTGCGCGAGCAGCGTGCCGAAACGTACCAAGCCGCGATCTGCCAGCCGCCCCGCAACGGGCGCGGCCACGACACCCGCCGCCCCACACAGCGCGAACATGCCGATCCCGTTTTGCGACAGATGGAACGGCGCTACCGCCAGCCGCAGCGCCACAGCTGTCCAGAACAACGTAAAAGCGGCCATCAACAATGCCTGGGTGGCGGCCCGCCGGCGCAGCAACGGCTCACCGCGAAGCAAGCGGCCATACGAGCCCAGCAGCGCGCCGTACGACTGCGTGCGCGGCGGCGCAAAGGTCGGCATGACGCGCGGCAGGACCATCGCCAGCACAGCAATCGCCACCGCCGACGCGCCATAGAACGCGCGCCAACCCCATTGCGCCGCAATCAGGCTGGCTGCAGGACGCGACAGCAGGATGCCCAGATTCAGGCCGATCATGATGTCGCCGAGCACACGCCCGCGTCGGTCGTCGGCCGCCAAACGCCCCGCCAGGGCGATCAACATCTGGATGACGGTTGACGACAGCCCGATGGCAAACGCAGCCAGCATCAGCACCTGCCCGCTATGCGCCACGGCGGTCAGCGCGAGCGACGCGACCGCGCCCCACAGCGTGCGCGAGGCGAGCTTGCGGTTGTCCAGCAGATCGGTCATCGGCATGAGCAGCAACAGGCCGATGCCGTAACCGACCAGCGTGGCAGTCACCAGCAGCCCGGTGGCCGCCGTGGTCCAGCCGATGCTGGCGGCGATCTCGGCGACGAGCGGCTGGATGCCGAACAGGTTGACGACGATGAGCCCCACCGCAGCAGCGAACAATGGCGTCGCGCCACGCGGCAAGCGATCAGCGGGGGGATGAGACACGGCAACGTTGGGGGCTTCTGTCGTCATGATGGCAGGAAGAAAGGTCGAGACGCCTCATCGTAGCCAGCCAATTCGCGCAGATTAAGATAGCCTCTGGCGTCATATTGTTTCCAGAAACGCGCAAATATGGACCGGCTCTCTGACGTGGTGATCTTTGTACGGGTGGTGGAGTGCGGCAGCCTGTCAGCCGCGTCCGATGCGATGGGCGTATCGCGCGGGGTCATCAGCAAGGCGCTGGCGCGGCTGGAGGCACGGCTAGAAACGCGCCTGCTGCAGCGGACGACGCGGCGCCTGTCACTCACCGAAGCCGGTGCGGCCTTCTTCGAAAAAAGCCGTGAGGGCCTGGCGCTGGTGGATGCCGCCGAACACGCCGTGACCTCCCTGCGCGACGAGGCCCGCGGCACGCTGCGGGTGTCGGCGCCGGCGTCGTTTGCGGTGACGCTGCTGGCGCCGCTGCTGGGCGCGTTCCAGGCGCGCTATCCCGCCGTGCAGATCGATCTGGACATGAACGACCGCTACGCCGATCTGGTGGCGGGGCGCATCGACGTAGCGATCCGCATTGGCATGCTGGAGGATTCATCGCTCGTGGCGCGGCGGCTGGCGAGTTGCGCGCATGCCATCTATGGCGCGCCGTCGTACTTTCGCCAGCGCGGCATCCCGCAAACGCCGGACGATCTGCGTGAGCACAACTGCCTCGTCTACGCCAATTACGACGGGCCGTACGACTGGGTGTTGGCCGACCCAACCGGCCAGCGCCACATTGCGCACGTGAGCGGCTCCATGCTGGCCAACAACAGCCTCGTGCTGCGCGAAGCGGCGCGCTCGGGGTTGGGGATATCGCTGGGGCCTGCGTATCTGGTGCGCGAGGATATTGAGGCTGGGCGTCTACAGGCGGTGCTGACCAACTACACCGCGCGCGAGGTGCCGCTGCATGCTGTGTTCACGCAGCGCGTGCATCTGCTGCCGAAGGTGCGTGCGTTTGTTGACTTCCTGGGCGAGCACCTGACACGTACCGGCGTGATGGGGCCACTGCCAACACTGACTGCCTAGGCCTGCTCGCGGCATTTCTCCAGCACGTCGAGCAACGCCTGGCCGTAGCGGTCCAGCTTGGCCATGCCGATGCCCGGCAACTCCCCCAGCGCCTCGCGCGAGTCCGGATCGGTCTCGGCAATGCGGGCGAGCGTGCTGTCGTGGAAGATCACGTACGCCGGCACGCTGTGCTCGCGTGCCATCTGGGCGCGCCAGGCACGCAGCGCCTGCCAGCGCGCCTGCGCGTCGTCGGAGAGATCGGCGGCCGGATCGGCGCGGCGCTCCTTCTTGGCCGACGATGACGATGCGCCACGCACCTTCTCCGCCTGACGCCGCAGGATCACGGACTGCTGCCCCTTGAGCACGGGGCGCGCCGCATCGGTCAGGATCAGTGCGCCGTGACCGCCGTGGTCGACGGCAAACAAACCCTGCGCGACCAACTGGCGGAAAACGCTGCGCCACGCCGGCTCCGACAGCTCGCTGCCGATGCCGAAGGTGGACAGTGTTTCGTGGTGCCACTGCTTGATGCGCTCGGTGGCGTTGCCACGCAGGATATCGATGAGCTGGCCTGCACCAAAGCTCACGCGACTGGCCTGCTGCACGCGGTAGGCGCAGGACAGCGCCATCTGCGCCTCGCGCGTGGCATCCCAGGTTTGCGGCGGCGTCAGACACGTATCGCAGTTGCCGCACGGCTGGCTGCTCTCGCCAAAGTAGGCGAGCAGCGCCACGCGGCGGCACGTGGCGGCTTCGCACAGACCAAGCAGCGCGTCGAGCTTGGCGGTGGAGACGCGTTTGTGCACGTCGTCCGCCTCGGACTCGTCGATCATGCGCCGCTGCTGCACCACGTCGGCCAGGCCGTAGGCCATCCAAGCATTGGCAGGCATGCCGTCGCGGCCGGCACGGCCGGTTTCCTGGTAGTAGCCCTCCAGGCTCTTGGGCAAATCCAGATGCGCGACAAAGCGCACGTCCGGTTTGTCGATCCCCATGCCGAAGGCGATGGTCGCCACCATCACAACACCCTCCTCCTTGCGGAAGATGGCCTGATGGCGGGCGCGCACATCGGCGTCCATCCCGGCGTGATATGGCAGCGCGCGCAGGCCCTGCTCGGCCAGCCACTGCGCGGTTTCTTCCACTTTCTTGCGCGATAGGCAGTAGACGATGCCTGCATCGCTGGTATCGCCATCCATGTGCTCGGCGCGGATGAAGCGCAGCAGTTGCTGTCGCGCGCTGTCCTTCTCGACGATGGTGTAGCGGATGTTCGGGCGGTCGAAGCTGGAGAGGAAGACGCGTGCGTCGGTCAGCGCCAGCCGCTCGACAATTTCGTCGCGCGTAACGGCATCCGCCGTGGCGGTAAGCGCAATGCGTGGCACGTGCGGAAAGCGCTCGTGCAGCACGGAGAGCTGGATGTACTCGGGCCGGAAATCGTGCCCCCACTGCGACACGCAGTGCGCCTCGTCGATGGCGAACAGGCCGATGCGGGAGCGCTCCAGCAGATCGAGAAAACGCGGCGTCATCAACCGCTCGGGCGCGACGTAGACGAGGTCGAGCCGCCCCGCCGCCAGATCGCGCTCGACCTGCGCGGCCTCGGCGCCGGTGAGCGCGGAGTTGAGGTACGCGGCGCGCACGCCGGCCTCTTCCAGCGCGGCCACCTGGTCCTGCATCAGCGCGATCAGCGGCGAGACGACAATGCCCGCGCCCTGCCCGCGCCGATGCCGCACAAGCGCCGGGATCTGGTAGCAGAGGGATTTGCCGCCGCCGGTGGGCATCAGCACCAGGCAATCGCCGCCGTCGGCCACGTGGGTGACGATCTCTGCCTGCGGGCCGCGGAAGGCGCTGTAGCCGAATACATCGTGCAGCACGGCGTGCGTGGCGGCAGCGGTGTCTTCGGGTAGCGCCTGCAGCGCGTGGTCTATGGCGGGAGAGTCGTACATCGGGGCGGCGGAGTGCACGTGGTGTCACGCGCGGGCTGGGCGAAACCGCTATTGTGACAAACCCCGCCGCCGCGGTGGTCAATCAGGGCAATCGGATTGTCCGCAGATGGGGCCGTCAGGCCTTGCGGGCAACAATGCGATGGATCGTCCGGCCGGAAGATTGGCTGACAGCGGCCTCGTCGAAAACGAGCGTGGTGCCGGCCAGCGCCTCGCGTACGGGCGCCGCATCGAATGCGGTAAACAACCGGCCACGGCCATCGCGCTGATCGGCGTCGGGCGTCACACGCCAACTCAAGTACAGCGTACCGGCCGGCCGCAGCAAGGACACCAGCCGCTGCACCGCTGCACTGATTTGCTCGGGTGGCAGGTGCATGATGACGGTCTCGCAGACGACGTTGTCGAAGGCGCCCTCGGCAATGCCCACCAGCTCGGGCAACTGCGACCGCCGGAACGCCAGCCCCGGATACTGCGAGCGCGCCGCCTCCAGCAGCCCGGCCGAGGCGTCATAGCCGACTGCCGGATAGCCGTTGGCGTTGAGCCAGGCCACCTCGCGCCCGGCCCCGCAGCCGATGTCGGCCGTGGCCCCGCCTGCCTTGAACTCGCGCCGGAACAACGCGTACATGTCTTCCGGCGCCGGTTGCTCGCGCCACTCCTGCGCAAAGGTTTCGGCGAGGGTGTCGTAGGCGGCGACGGTCTGCGTGTCCATGGCGGCTCCAGATTGGGCGCGGGTGGCGCGGGTTACTTCATCGTGAAACTGCGCACCAGTGTCAGCTCACCCGCCTTGCGCATCGGCACGACAAAGGTCTGCTGGCGCTCGGACGGCGTGTTCTCGTCGGTGATGACGGTGACGGTGGCCGTGGTGATGACGCTGTTGTCGCTACCGCTGCCGTAGTAGTTCACGTAGACGAGGTACGTGCCGGGCGGGGGCGACGGGTTCGAATAGATCTCGGGGCCGTAACCGGTGGTGACGTCCACGTCGAGCGCGCCGCCGTTCTCGACCACGCGGTTGCCGTACCAGGCGTGCTGGCCGTCGGGCGAGACGACGTGGAGATCGAGGTCGGTGCCGTCGGTGTCCCACGACAGGACCACGCGCAGGCGCGGGCGGGATTTACCAGTGTAGCTGTCGTAGAACTGCACGCGCTTGGCGTCGCCGCGCGCGCTGCGCACTTCGACGCTGTTGCTGCCGGCGCCGAATGCGTACGGGCGCGAGAACGTGCCGTCGGCCTCGATGCGCTGCGGCATCGCCACGCCATTGACGACCAGCGTGCCGACCGACGAGCCATCTGCGCCACGGCGGCGGCGCGGTTTGTTCTCGTCCGTGGGTGCAGCAGCCTTGGGCTGGTTGCGGATGCGCCCGGCGATCATCGAGGCGGCGCCCTGCCCTTGCGGTGTCGAGACCGACACCGCCGGGTAGTGCACGTCCTGCGTGTAGCGCGAATCGTCGCCGGCTGAGTTGCGCCAGCCGCCCTGCGGCGCGGTGATCTCGATATTGCCGGTATCGGTTTGCGCAAATGCAGCACCCGAGCCCCCGAGCGTGGCGAGTACGACGGCGAATGCGAGGCGGAATGTGGAAGGCATCATGAGCATCAGAAGCGGATCGATTTCATCAACGCCAGCTCGCCGATCTTGCGCAGCGGCACCGTGACGAACTCGCGCCGCTCGTTGGGCGTGTTCTCGTTATAGATCAGCGTCAGTTGCGCGGTGATGAGATCGCGGTCGTGCGCCTTTTCGTCAAAGTTGTAGCCGCCGGCGTTGAAGTTGCCCCAGTAGTTCACGTAGAACAACCAGACGCCGGGGCGCGGCGCGGCGGTGGAAAAGATCTCGGGGCCGGCGCCATCAACGCTGTCCACGTCGAGCCCGCCACCGTCGGACAGCAGCGGCTCGGCCCAGAACGCGTGATCGCCGATCGGCGAGATGACGTGCATGTCAACCTCGGCGCGCGGGTCGTCCCAGGTGAGAATGGCGCGCAGCTTGGCCGACGTCTTGGTGGTATCGGCCTCATAGAACTGCAAGCGCTGGCGCGACTGGCCATCGGGGCTGACGATCTCCACGCTGTTCGAGCCCGGACCGAATGCCCACGGGCGCGCGAAGCGGCCTTCGCTGTCGCCATAGAGTGGCATGGCGTTGCCGTTGACGATCAGCACCGGCGGACGGCGTTGCTTGCCCGCCGCGCGAATGCGTCCGGCGATGAGCGTGCGGTATTTCTGCGCACCACGGTCCACGGGGGGCTTGGGGTACGCAGCGGTGTAGCGCTCCAGTTCGTTGGTCAGCTTGCTATTGCGCCAGCCGCCGATCGGTCCGTCCAGATCGGCCACCGGCTCGGCTGCAGCCGAGGCGCCAAGCAGCAAGGCTGCGGCGCCAATGGCCACCCGCGTTGTCCATGCCTTCGTGCTCACAGCAAGCCCTCCCCTCGAATCAGGCGGCGCGCTGTCGCCTCGACAAACTGTTCGTCCTGCCCGAGCGGATGGTGCGCAAAGGCCAGGTGCAGGTATTCGTGTGCCAGCGCGATGCGGTCTTCCTCGGTGGCAAGGCGATGGATGTAGAGCCGGTTCCGGCGCGCATCGGCGTACGGGCGACCTTCGTTCACCACACACACGGCGGGCAGCGGCGGTGTCTCATAGCCGGGTTCAACGCCCAGACGCGTCGACCAGCGCGGCGTCTGCGCCTGCAGCCACTGCTGCGCGCCCGCCACTGGCGAGCAATCGCCCGCGACCGGGCTCTGGAACGAGGTCAGCGTGGCCTGCGGCCACCACCGCGCGAGGATGCCGTCAAACCCCTGGCCGCGCTGGGCGGCGGCGCGCGCGGCGGTCCAGCCCATCTGACCGCGTGCGCTGATCGTGCCGTGGTACTGCACAGACTGGCCGACCAGCACCAGCGCATCGGTAAATTCCGCCGCATTGCGTGCAGCAGCTGCGGGCGGGCGCGGCAGCACGCGCTGCGTGCGCGAGCTGTCGGCAATGCGATAGCAGCCCTTGTCCCGCGAGGCGTGCTGCACGAGGTAGCTGCGCGCTGCGACGGCCAAAGCGCGAGCGGCCTGCGGCTCGGCCAGGTCGCCCTCGCGCTCCACGACGCGCGCCACATAGTCGTTCATGCCGAGTCGGCCGGAGATGACGGGCGCGTTGTTCTCGCGCGCGAGCGCCAACTCGCCGCGGCTCTCGATCGGCAGCGTATTGCCGTTGACGAAGCGCACCGTGTAGCGGCCTTCCAGACGGCCGGGGGCGACCGGCTTGCCATCGGCGTCGCGCACCTCGCGCACGGGGTAGCGCGCAAAGAAATCAACGGCCACGCAGGCATCGTCATCGGGCACGGGTGTCTGCTCGATCAGCGGGGTGAGGCGCGGTGCGGCAGCCGACAGCACCTGGTTGCTGGAGCCCACGCCGCCCAACCACACGGGCGTGCCATCGGCCAGCCAGCCCGCCGCACCACCGATCGACGCCCCGGGGCGTTGAGGGTCAGGCATCGTCCACGTCTTGGCGCGCAGCAAACCACCGAAGTACGACACGGTGCCCTCACCACGCCCGATGGTCAGCACAGAGACGAGCGTTTGCGCAGCCGTCTCACGCCCATCGGCGGGAACGCTGCGCAACGCGGTCAGCAAGTCGGTGACGGGCACGCGGCGCGTGGGCTGCATGGCGCGCAGGTCACGCAACCACGTGGGGGCATTGGCTTGCTGCCAGAACCGGCGCCAGTCGGCGCCATCGAGGCCCAGGCGCGCGGGTTCGAAATAGCGGCCGCACGACTG
>NZ_JAELUI010000160.1 GCF_016429285.1 Ralstonia sp. ASV6 | reverse complement strand
CGCCAGGCCGCGCTGGGCGATGCACTGGCGAGCCTGCTCGACTGGCAGGGCCACAAGGTCCACCGCGAGTTCTACTACAACGACGCCGGCGTGCAGATCCAGAACCTGGCCGTCTCCGTCCAGGCCCGTGCGCGCGGCTTCAAGCCCGGTGACGCCAACTGGCCGGAAGCCGCCTACAACGGCGACTACATCGCCGACATCGCCGCCGACTACCTCGCCGGCAAGACCGTACGCGCCTCCGATGGCGAGCCCGTGACGGGCGCGGGCGACGTGGAAAACATCGAAGCCATCCGCCGCTTTGCCGTCACGTACCTGCGCAACGAGCAGGACATCGACCTGCAGGCCTTTGGCGTGAAGTTCGACCGCTACTACCTGGAATCGTCCCTCTACTCCGAGGGCAAGGTGCAGCAGACCGTCGACGCGCTCATCGCCGCTGGCAAGACGTACGAACAGGAAGGCGCGCTGTGGCTGCGCACGACCGATGACGGCGACGACAAGGACCGCGTCATGCGCAAGTCCGACGGCGCCTACACCTACTTCGTGCCCGACGTGGCCTACCACACCACCAAGTGGGGGCGCGGCTTCACGCAGGTCATCAACGTGCAGGGCAGCGATCACCACGGCACCATCGCCCGCGTGCGCGCCGGCCTGCAGGGCCTGAACATCGGTATCCCCAAGGGCTACCCCGACTACGTCCTGCACAAGATGGTCACAGTGATGAAGGACGGCGCCGAGGTGAAGATCTCCAAGCGCGCGGGCTCGTACGTGACCGTGCGCGACCTGATCGAATGGTCCAACGGCGATGCCGAATCCGGCGTCGACACCATCCGCGCCTGCGTGGAAGCCGGCGAGCCGAACTGGCCGTCGCACTTCACGCGCGGCCGTGACGCGGTGCGCTTCTTCCTGCTGTCGCGCAAGGCCGATACCGAGTTCGTCTTCGACGTGGACCTCGCGCTGAAGCAGAACGACGAGAACCCGGTGTACTACGTGCAGTACGCCCATGCGCGCATCTGCTCGGTGTTCGAGCGCGCTGGCGTCGATGCAGCCTCGCTCACCAGCGCCGATCTGGCAGCCGTGACCGGCCCCGACGTCAGCCCACAGGCAACGGCTCTGGTGCAGCGTCTGGCAGCCTTCCCAGACATGCTGGCCGATGCCGCACGCGAGCTGGCCCCGCATGCCGTGGCCTTCTACCTGCGCGACCTGGCAGGCGACTTCCACGCGTTCTACAACGCCGATCGCGTGCTGGTCGACGACGAGACCGTCAAGCGCGCTCGCCTGGCACTGCTGGCCGCCACGCGCCAGGTGCTACGCAACGGGCTGGCGGTGATCGGCGTCTCCGCGCCTCAAAAAATGTAAAGCCTGCGGTGACGACTGCAGTGACCACATATGGCGCTCTTATAATCGGGCGCTTCTAGAAGGATGGACATGGCACGCAATACGCAATCTTCCCGTGCCCGCTCGCAACGGGGCGGCACGTTTCTGGGGCTGGTGCTTGGCCTGATCGTCGGTTTGGCGATCGCCGTCGTGGTGGCGGTGTACATCACCAAGGCGCCGGTGCCGTTCGTGTCGCGCAACGGCGCACAGCCCAAGCCGAGCGAACCGGGCACCGTAGTCAACCCGCTGCCGACACCCGCGCCGGTGGCTCCGCAGGCCAGCGCCCCGGCTGCCGATCCGAACGCCCCGCTGTGGAGCCGCGTGCCGGCCAAGCCGGTGGACCAGGTGCCGGAACCCAACGCACCGCAACCGGGCACCACCACCCGCCCGGCCGAACCCGGCGCGACCACGCAACCGGCCAGCACGCCGGCCGCACGCCCGCCCAAGCAGCCGACCCCGCCTGCAACGGCCGCCAACGAGAAGCCGGTCGCCGACCCGATTGCCGAGATCGCTCGCCAGGATGCCGCCAAGACGGGCTATTTCCTGCAAGTGGGCGCTTACAAATCGGCCGACGATGCCGAGCGCCAGAAGGGCAACCTCGCCATGCAGGGCTTCGAGGCCAAGGTGACGCAGCGTGAAGTGAACGGCGCCACCATGTTCCGCGTGCGCATGGGCCCGTACAACTCGCTGGACGAGATGACCGCCGTGCGCAGCCGCCTGCAGGCTTCGGGCGTGGAATCGTCGGTCATCCGCTTTGCCCGCCAGCAGTGACATGAAAACACGCAGCCCGCTTGAACCCGGCGGGCTGTGATCTGTCAGAAACCTGAGATTCAGTTACGCTGGCACCCGCCTTGGGCTGCACAGATTCGGCTTCCCCGGCTTTCCTGCTTGATTCGCCCAACTCGTCGCACATTCGCCATGAAAAAACTCGCTGCTTTCCTGATCGCCCTCGCTACCGGCGCCGGTTTCCTGATGACCGCGCCGGCCCAGGCCGCGCCCACCGCCGGCAAGGAATACAAAGTGCTGCAATCGCCGCAGCCGGTGCCCGCGGGCAAGATCGAAGTGACGGAGTTCTTCTGGTATGGCTGCCCGCACTGCTACGACTTTGAGAACACCTGGACGGCCTGGGTGGCCAAGCAGGGCAAGGACGTAGTGATCAAGCGCGTGCCGGTGGCCTTCAACGCCAAGCTGGAACCGCATACCCGCATCTACTACACGCTGGAAGCGCTGGGCAAGCTGGACGCCAAGGATTCCAGCGGCCGCACGCTGCACGACCGCGTATTTGACCAACTGCACAAGAACTACCGCTCGATGTCGGAACTGGACGACATTGCCAAGTTCATGGCCGCCAATGGCGTCGATGAAAAGCAGTTCCGCGACACCTACAACTCGTTCAGCGTGAACGCCAATACCAAACGCGCCGCACAACTGGCCGATCAGTACAAGATCGAAGGCGTGCCGACTATTGTGGTGCAAGGCAAGTACACCACGTCGCCGGCAGATGCTGGCAGCAACGTGGGCGCCGCGCAGACGCTCGACTACCTCGTCCAGCAGGTGCGCGACCGCAAACTGTGATGGATGACCACGCCTGGGGCTTAGCCTCGGGCGTGACACCACCACCGACGCCCGCCTCCGTGCGGGCGTTTTTTGTGCCGACGTTCCCCGCCCCTCTCCGACAGGACATCCGACATGAGTCAAACCGTCTTCATCACCGGCGCTTCCAGCGGCATCGGCCAGGCGCTGGCGCGGCAGTACGCCGCCCAGGGTGCCACGCTGGGGCTGGTTGCGCGGCGCGTCGACGTGATCAACGACTTCGCGCAGACCTTGGCCGCAGGCATCCGCGTGCATTGCTATGCTGCCGATGTGTGCAGCGCCGAGTCGATGCGCACCGCCGCTGAAGCCTTCATCGCAGCGGCCGGCGTGCCCGACGTGGTGATCGCCAACGCCGGCATTTCGGAAGGCACCGACCTGCGCGAACCGGGCGATCTGGCCGCATTTGCCCGTGTGATGGACACCAACTGGATGGGCACGCTCAACACCTTCCAGCCTTTTGTCGAACCCATGCTGGCGCGCGCCAAACCCGGTCAGCCCGGCGGCACGCTGGTCGGCATTGCCAGCGTGGCGGGCGTGCGCGGGCTGCCGGGCGCGGCGGCTTACAGTGCGTCCAAATCTGCGGTGATCAAGCTGATGGAAAGCCTGCGCGTGGAGTTTGGCCCCAATGGTCGGCCGGGCTTGCGTGTGGTGACCATCGCCCCCGGCTATATCCGCACGCCGATGACCGCACACAATCCGTATCCGATGCCCTTCCTGATGCCGGTGGACGTGTTTGCACAAAAAGCTGTGGAGGCGATCCATCGCGGCGTGCGCTTTACCGTGCTGCCCTGGCAGATGGGTATCGTGGCCAAGCTGCTGCACGTGCTGCCGCGCTGGCTGTATGACCTGGCCTTTGCGCGCGCCCCACGCAAACCTCGCAAGCCCGGCAAACCTGAGAATTCCTGATGATGTTTACCGACGCGCTCGGCAACGCGCACGCCCCCGTCGACACCACGCCGCGCATCGCCAGCCTGGTGCCGTCCATTACCGACCTGCTGTTTTCGCTTGACCTGGGCGATCAGCTTGTCGCCCGCACCGGCTTCTGCATCCACCCGCGCGAGGCCGTGCGCAGCGTGCCGAAGGTAGGTGGCACCAAGACCGTCAAGCTCGACAAACTGCGCGAGCTGGCGCCCACGCACGTCATCGTCAATATTGACGAGAACACGCGCCCGACCGTCGACAAGTTGCGCGAGTTCATCCCCAACATCATCGTTACGCACCCGTGTGCGCCGGAAGACAACCTAGCGCTGTACCAGTTGCTGGGCGGCATCTTCCGCCGCGAGGCGCAGGCGCAAACGCTGTGCGACGCGCTCACGCAAGAATTGGACGCCCTGCGCGGCCGCCACTTCCTGCCGCACCGCGTGCTGTACGCCATCTGGCAGGACCCGTGGATGACGGTATCGCGCGACACATACATCTCGCGCATGCTCAAGCTCGTCAATTGCCACACGTGGCCGGACGACCCGGCGCCCGTGCAATGCGGGACGGAGAAGAGCGGTGACTGCGCCCGCCCCAACCGCCCCGACACGCGCTACCCGACCTTCCGCTGGAGCGACGAGGTGGTACGCAGCATCGACTGCGTGCTGCTGTCCACGGAGCCGTACAGCTTTACCGAAGAGCATGTCGATGCGTTGGAAAAGCAGATCGGCAAACCGGTCTATCTGGTCGATGGCGAGATGGTGTCGTGGTACGGCAGCAAAGCCATTGAAGGCTTGCGCTATCTGGCACAGTTCGGAAAGACATTGCGCCTGTAGCGCAGCGATCGCCCAAAACAAAACCCGCCAGCTGGCGGGTTTTTCGTTGGTGGTGAAGCAAGTACTAGCGCAGGAAATTGTAGTCGTACTCCACCTTGGCGATCCGCAGGTGGTACGTCGCATACCACTGCTCACGCCCCATCTTCTGCGCGGTCAGGTGCTCGACCTGGTTCTTCCATTCACGTATCGCTTCCAGCGATGACCAGTACGACACGGTGATCCCCGGTCGCCCCTGCTGCTCCGCCCCTTCGTCGCGCACGGATTCAATGCCCAGAAAGCCCGGCATATCGCGCGCCAGTTCAACCATGCGATCGGCCATTGCACCATACCCATGGTCGCCGTCGGTACGTGTGGACGAGAAGATCACCGCGTAGTACGGCGCGGTGGGCGTGTTGGCAGGAAACGGCAGAACGGCGGCGCTGTCATCGAGAACGTCGTGCTGGTCAGCCATGGCGGGCTCCGGGTTTAAATCAACCGATCAAGCGAGTGCATGAAAGCGGACGATGCCATCTGCGCCGGTCTCGCGCACCAGTTCGCCACGATGCCACAGCGCGTGCAGGTGGGCGAGTGCCTCGCCCATCGCGAACGTCATCTGGTGCACGTCAAACTGGCGCTTGAAGATGACGTTGACGATGTCGCGCGCGGACTGCGGCGCCGCTTTGCACGCAGCCAGCGTGTCGGCCAGGCGGTCGACGTGGTGATCCCGCAGTTGGCGGATGCGCGTATGCAGCCCGCGAAACGGCCGCCCGTGCGACGGCAGGATCAGCACGTCGGCCGGCAGCGGCTCGTACTTGCCGAGCGAATCCAAATACAGCGTCAGCGGATCGGCCTCGGGTTCCAGATCGAACACGCTCACGTTGGTGGAGATGCGCGGCAGCACCATGTCGCCGGAAATCAGCACGTTGGCATCTTCACTGTAGAGCGCGACGTGCTCGGGCGCATGGCCAAAGCCGGTGATGACGCGCCAGGTGTGCTGGCCGATGGTGACGACGTTGCCGTCCATCAGGCGGCGGTACTGGCCCGGCACACCCGGCACCAGCGTGCTGTAGTAGTCCTTGCGGTTGCGGATGCCGTCGATGGAGACCGGGTCCGTCAGGCCGTGGCGCTCGAAGTGGCGCGCGGCGAATTCGCCGCCGGCGTTCGAAGCACCGGTGCCGCCAACCAGCATGCGCGCGAAGGCGTAGTCGCCCAGGCTCATCCACAGGCGCACGTTCCAGCGCTTCTGGTCGCCGCCCTCGCACAGCCAGTTGGAGAGGCCCACGTGATCGGGATGGCAATGCGTCACCAGCACGCGCAGCACCGGCAGGCCGTCGAGGTGGTTCGCAAAAATGGTTTCCCAGTACCCGCGAATGGCTTCGTGGTTGATGCCGCAGTCAACGATGGTCCAGCCGTCCTGCCCGTCCTGGTGATCGCGCAGCAGCCAGAGGTTGATGTGATCGAGCGCAAACGGCAACGGCATGCGCAGCCAGTAGATGCCGGGGGCGACTTCAAACCGCGTGCCGCCTTCGGGAAGCGTGTCGCCAAAGGGATAGTCGAGTTGGTGTTCGAGCGCGTTCATGGGTGTGGTCTCAAGTGCCGCCTTCGGAGGGCAGTCTTCATGCATTGCGGTTTGACGCCATTGACGCTAACGTAAACGTCAATTCGCCGCCGGTCTCCCATCTTAAGCGAAAACTTAAATTGGCTGCCCGATGCGCACCCGCCATCACAGGATCACCCGCCGTATGTCTGCTTCCACCCCGTCTGCCGCTGTTGCACTTGCCGCTGATCTCGAATCCGGCGAAAGCTGCACGCATGACGACGTCAGCTACACCATCACCGATCTCGCACGCGAATTCGACATCACGCCGCGCGCGATCCGCTTCTACGAAGACCAGGGCCTGCTGGCGCCGGATCGCCAGGGCCCGGGCGGACGCCGCCGCGTGTACTCCGCCGGCGAGCGCACGCGACTGAAGCTGACCTTGCGCGGCAAGCGGTTAGGGCTGTCGCTGGGGGAGATCAAGGAGATCCTCGATCTGTACGAATCGCCGCGCGATACGGTGCCGCAGTTGGAGCGCTTCCTGGCGTCGCTGGCGCAGCACCGCGCGGTGCTCACGCAGCAACTCGATGACCTGAACGCCCAGTTGGCCGAAATCGACCAGCACGAGCGCCAATGCCGCCGCCTGCTGGACGATGCCCAGGCAGGCGCCACCAAACCACCGAAGCGACGCAAGACCGCCTGATTCCGCACCCTTATCCGCACCCTTACGTAGTTGACGCTTATTGACGTTTACGTAAACGTCAATACAATACGCGACACCCATCCGGCACTGGTGCGCCTGCCACAAGCTACGCGCACCTCACAGCGCCGAACCCTCACCCAGAGACACCAGCGGCCCCGCCGCTTTCACACAGACACATAAGCCGCCCAAGGAGACCCACCATGATTGAGCTGCCCGGCCTGAAATTCGACTTGGGCGAAGACATCGAGATGCTGCGTTCGGCCGTGCGCGACTGGGCGCAGGGCGAGCTGGCACCGCGTGCAGGAGAAATCGACCGCACCGACCAGTTCCCGATGGACGCGTGGCGCAAGATGGGTGAACTGGGTGTGCTCGGCATCACCGTGGCGGAGGAGTACGGCGGCGCCAACATGGGCTACCTGGCGCACATGATCGCCATGGAAGAAATCAGCCGCGCGTCGGCCTCGGTTGGCCTGTCGTATGGTGCGCACTCCAACCTGTGCGTCAACCAGATCCACCGCAACGGCACGCCAGCCCAGAAGGCGAAATACCTGCCCAAGCTGGTGTCTGGCGAATGGGTGGGCGCGCTGGCGATGAGCGAGCCGAATGCCGGCTCCGACGTCGTCAGCATGAAGCTGCGCGCCGAGCTCAAGGGCGACCGCTACGTGCTCAACGGCACCAAGATGTGGATCACCAACGGCCCCGACTGCGACGTGCTGGTCGTCTACGCCAAGACGGAGCCCGAGCTGGGCGCGCGCGGCATGACAGCGTTCATCGTCGAGAAGGGCATGAAGGGTTTCTCCGTGGCGCAGAAGCTGGACAAGCTCGGCATGCGCGGCTCGCACACGGGCGAACTGGTGTTCGAGAACGTCGAAGTGCCGGTGGAGAACATCCTCGGCCAGGAAAACGGCGGCACCAAGGTGCTGATGAGCGGCCTGGATTACGAGCGCGCGGTGCTCTCCGGCGGCCCGGTCGGCATCATGCAGGCCTGCATGGACGTGGTCACGCCGTACATCCACGACCGCAAGCAGTTCGGCCAGAGCATTGGTGAATTCCAGCTCATCCAGGGCAAGATGGCCGACATGTACACCACGCTGCAGGCGTGCCGCGCGTACCTGTACACGGTCGGCAAGAACCTCGACTCGCTGGGCCGCGACCACGTGCGCCAAGTGCGCAAGGACTGCGCCGGCGTGATCCTCTATACCGCCGAGAAGGCCACGTGGATGGCCGGCGAAGCCATCCAGATCCTGGGCGGCAACGGCTACATCAACGAATTCCCGGTCGGCCGCCTGTGGCGCGACGCCAAGCTGTACGAGATCGGCGCCGGCACGTCGGAAATCCGCCGCATGCTGATCGGGCGCGAGCTGTACGCAGAAACGATGTAAGGCAGGCGCGGGCGGTGGGCTGATGGCACGGGGCCATCGGCCAAACGGATAAGGAGGCGGAACGGTTTCAGGGCGTGAACACGGCAGCAGAGGCCATACAATCTAGGTCTCCCAGGATTGCCGCTTCCCGCCCCTCCCCGCGCACACGCCTATGTCCCATTTCCCCAAGCTCCTGTCCTCGCAGATTGCCTTCGACGTCGCCCGCACGATGCTTGACGGCTTCGACAAGCACTACCGCTTGTTCCGCGAGGTATGCATCCAGGCCAAGGTGGCGTTCGAGCACGGGGACTGGCCCGCCATGCAGCAATTGCAGCGCGACCGCATCGCCTACTACGACGAGCGCGTGCGCGAAGCGTCGGTCATCCTGGAAGACGAATACGACGCCGAGAACATCGACGACGAAATCTGGCGCCAGATCAAGCTGCACTACATCGGCCTGTTGACCAACCATCACCAGCCGGAACTGGCCGAGACCTTCTTCAACTCGGTGTGCACGCGCATCCTGCACCGCTCGTACTTCAACAACGATTTCATCTTCGTGCGGCCGGCCATCTCGACGGAATACATCGAGAACGAGGAGTCGCCCACCAAGCCGACCTACCGCGCCTACTACCCCGGCTCGCGTGACGGCCTGGGCACCTGCTTCGAGCGCATCGTGCACAACTTCCAGCTCAACGCGCCATTTGAAGACCTGGGCCGTGACGTCGGCTATCTGGTGCGCGCGGTGGAAGAGCAGTTCGGCGATTTCCGTATCTCGCCGAATTTCCAGGTGCACGTGCTGTCGTCGCTGTTCTTCCGCAACACGTCGGCCTACATCATTGGGCGCGTGATTAACGGTGACAAGTCCTACCCGCTGGCCGTGCCGATCATGCGCAACGCCGACGGCCAGTTGCGCTTGGACACCGTGCTGCTGCGCCCGGAACAGTTGATGATCCTGTTCTCGTTCACGCACTCGTATTTCATGGTGGACATGGAAATTCCGTCCGCCTACGTGACCTTCTTGCGTGACCTGATGCCGCGCAAGCCGCGCGCCGAAATCTACACCTCGCTCGGCCTGCAGAAGCAGGGCAAGAACCTGTTCTATCGAGATTTCCTGCACCACCAGCAGCACTCGTCGGACAAGTTCATCATCGCACCCGGCATCAAGGGCCTGGTGATGCTGGTGTTTACGCTGCCGTCGTATCCATACGTCTTCAAGGTCATCAAGGACTACTTCCCACCACCGAAGGAAACCACGCGCGAGCTGATCAAGAGCAAGTACCAGCTCGTGAAGCGCCACGACCGCGTGGGCCGTATGGCCGACACGCTGGAGTATTCCGACGTGGCCTTCCCGCTGTCGCGCTTTGACGAAGAGCTGATCAAGGAACTGGAGAAGCACGCGCCTTCGATGGTGGAGTACCAGCGCGCCGAAGACGGCAGCGAAGAGATCGTCATCCGCCACGTCTACATCGAGCGCCGCATGACGCCGCTGAACATCTGGCTGCACGAAGGCACCGATGCGCAGGTCGAGCACGGCATCATCGAGTACGGCAACGCCATCAAGGAATTGATCGCCGCGAACATCTTCCCCGGCGACATGCTCTACAAGAACTTTGGCGTGACGCGCCACGGCCGCGTGGTCTTCTACGACTACGACGAGATCGAATACCTGACCGACTGCAACGTCCGCAAGGTGCCGCAAGCACGCACCGAAGAGGAAGAAATGTCGGGCGAGGTCTGGTACAGCGTCGGCCCGCACGACATCTTTCCGGAGACATACGGCACATTCCTGCTGGGTGATCCACGCGTGCGTGCGGCCTTCCTCAAGCACCACGCAGACTTCTTCGATCCGGCCATGTGGCAGTCCTACAAAGACCGCCTGCTGTCCGGGCACATTCACGATTTCTACGCGTATGACGCAAGCGAACGCTTCGTCAACCGATACGGCGCCGGCGCGCAGGGGACAGCAGCCGAACACCCTACCGAACAGGTCACAACAGCGCTGCAACGCGCCGCCGCCTGACGCTCTCAACACGACGGGAAACCATGCCACACCGCATCAAAGAACTCTTCGAGAACAACCGCAAGTGGGTCGAGCGCGTCAGCGCCGAAGACCCGGAATTCTTCTCGAGCCTGGCCAACCAGCAGAACCCGGAATACCTGTGGATCGGCTGCTCGGATTCGCGCGTGCCCGCCAACCAGATCATCGGCCTGCCGCCAGGCGAAGTGTTCGTCCACCGCAACATTGCCAACGTGGTGGTGCACTCGGATTTGAACTGCCTGTCGGTACTGCAGTTTGCGGTGGAAGTGCTGAAGATTCGACACATCACCGTCGTTGGTCACTATGGCTGTTCGGGCGTGAAGGCTGCGCTGACCAAGCAGCGTTTCGGGCTGGCGGACAACTGGATTCGTCACGTGCGTGACGTGGCTGAGCAGCATGAGACGTACCTCGGCACAGTGGTCAATGACCAATCGCGGCATGACCGCCTGTGTGAGTTGAACGTGATCCACCAGGTCAACAACGTGTGCCTGACGACGATCGTGCAGGACGCGTGGGATCGTGGGCAGCCGCTGACGGTGCACGGCTGGATCTATGGCGTGAAGGATGGGATGTTGCGCAATCTGGGCATGGCGGCAAGTTCGAATGAGGAACTGCATGCGCAGTTGGCTGATGCTTGGAAGAACTACGGGAAGGAAGGGAGTGTGCCTACGCCGGTTGGGTTTTGAGTTTGTTGCTTAGGGGTGGTTTTTTTTGGTTTGTGGTCCATCCCTTGTTTCATCCCCTGCCGGGGCTGACTCACTTTCTTTGTCTTGCCAAAGAAAGTAAGCAAAGAAAGGCGCGCCCAAGATGGCGAAACACTCCTTGAATTTATGTCGCAGGGAGGGAAGGGAGGCAAACTCGCTTCGCTCAGACAAGCCTCCCCTCTTTTTCCTCCCTGCAACAGAAATTCAAGGCGCCATCTAGGGCATCAACGGCCACACCATCGCAGCAACAACGCAGTGGCGAGTACGCGGCAAGACGCAGAGCGAAGCAAACGGCAACACAGCAACACAGCAACACAGCAACACAGCAACACAGCAACACAGCAACAAACAAGAGCCTGACAGGGCACGCAAATCAATGGTTTGGCCGTTGACGTTCCTGCCCTAGATGGCGCCTTGAATTTGTGTAACCGGGCGGAGACGGGAAACTGTTTGAGCGCAGCGAGTTTTTCCCGTCTCCGCCCGGTTACACAAATTCAAGGAGGGTGTCGCCATCTTGGGCGCGCCTTTCTTTGCTTACTTTCCTGTCTCTTATACACATCTCCGAGCCCACGAGACATGGCGCCTGATCTCGTATGCCGTCTTGAGCTTGAAAAAGGGGGGGGGGGGGGGGGGGGGGGGGGGGGGGGGGGGGGGGGGGGGGGGGGGGGGGGGGGGGGGGGGGGGGGGGGGGGGGGGGGGGGGGGGGGGGGGGGGGGGGGGGGGGGG
>NZ_JAELUI010000015.1 GCF_016429285.1 Ralstonia sp. ASV6 | reverse complement strand
TAGTTATAACGCGGCGCCTCGCGCGCCTGCGTGCAGAAAGAGTCACAGCATGGCCGTTACCATTCACACCGCCGAAGACATTGCGCAGATGCGCGTGGCCTGCCGGCTTGCGTCCGAAGTCCTGGATTACGTCACCCCGTTCGTGAAGCCGGGCGTGACCACCGGCAAATTGAACGAGCTGTGCCACGCCTACATGCGTGACGTGCAAGGCACTGTGCCGGCACCGCTCAACTACGCGCCGCCGGGCTACCCCCCCTTCCCCGCTTCGATCTGCACGTCGGTCAACGACGTGATCTGCCACGGCATTCCGGGCGACAAGGTGCTCAAGAACGGTGACATCGTCAATCTGGACATCACCGTCATTACCAAGGAAGGCTATTACGGCGATACCAGCCGCACCTTCATCGTCGGTGAAGGCTCGATCCTGGCCAAGCGATTGACGCAGGTGACGTTCGAGTGCATGTGGAAGGGCATTGCCGCCGTGCGCCCGGGTGCGCGCCTGGGCGACATCGGCCACGTGATCCAGCAGCACGCTGAAGCCTCCGGCTACAGCGTGGTGCGTGAATATTGCGGCCACGGCATCGGCAAGGTATTCCATGCAGACCCGCAGATCCTGCACTACGGCCGTCCAGGCACCGGCATGGAACTGAAAGCCGGCATGATCTTCACGATCGAACCCATGATCAACGCGGGCAAGCGCGACATTCGCACAATGCCCGACCAGTGGACCGTCAAGACGCGCGACCGCAGCCTGTCGGCCCAATGGGAGCACACCCTGCTCGTGACGGAAACCGGCTACGAAGTGCTGACCGTCTCAGCACTGACGCCGCCGGCCCCGGAATTCGTGCACGAAGGCACGCCGGCTACGGCCTGATTGAACTTGGCTGTGCGCTCGCCCATGAGTGCACTGCAGTGGTCGGCGCAGCGCCGGCCCGACTCTTGCAGCGACCGGACATTTCCTCCGGTCGTTGTTTCATTCGCGCTCCACTCATGCACACCGCCGCTGCCGTCAACCCTGAGATTTCACCGCGCGACACCCTGAAGGCCGAACGCACGCACTTGTTTGCGCAGTTCGACCAGCATGCCAACGTGCACCAACTTGTGACCAAGTTGGCCCGCGCGGTGGACCATGCATTGGTGCAACTCTGGCAAGACGAGCAGATGCCCGCCGATTGCGCGCTGATCGCGGTGGGCGGTTACGGGCGCGGCGAGCTGTTCCCGTACTCCGACGTCGACATCCTGCTCCTGCTGCCACAGGCCGCAGACAAGACTCCCGAGTCCCTGCAAGCACGACTGGAGGCATTCATCGGGCGCTGCTGGGACATGGGACTGGACATCGGCTCATCGGTGCGCACGGTGGACGAATGCATCCAGGAAGCCGCGCAGGATGTGACGGTGCAGACGTCGCTGCTGGAAGCACGCCTGCTGACCGGTGACGAGGACCTGTACCGCACGTTCGAGACGCACTACCAAGGCCACCTCGACGCCACCGACTTCTTCCAATCCAAGCTGCTGGAAATGCGTCAGCGGCACTCCAAGTACCAGGACACGCCCTACTCACTCGAGCCCAACTGCAAGGAAAGCCCCGGGGGCCTGCGCGATCTGCAGGTGATCCTCTGGATGACGCGGGCGGCGGGCTTCGGATCGAGCTGGAATGAGCTGCTTGCCAACGGGCTGCTCTCGCGTCGTGAAGCGCAGGAACTTGCGAGTAACGAACGCCTTCTCAAGACCATTCGAGCGCGCCTGCACTTGCTGGCAGGACGCCGCCAGGATGTGCTCGTCTTTGACTTGCAGACGCAACTGGCAGAGGCGTTTGGCTACCGTTCGACCACCGCCAAGCGCGCCAGCGAACAGATCATGCGCCGCTACTACTGGGCTGCCAAGGCGGTCACGCAGCTCAACACGGTGGTGCTGCAGAACATCGAGGCACGCCTGTTCCCGACCGAGCTTGGCATCACGCGCAAGATCAACGAGCGCTTTGTCGAGCGCCAAGGGATGCTGGAGATTGCCGACCCCGACCTGTATCAGCGCGAGCCGACGGCCATCCTGGAGACCTTCCTGCTGTACGAGCAGGTGCGCGGCATCAAGGGGCTGTCGGCCAATACGCTGCGCGCGCTCTACAACGCCCGCACGCTGATGGACGTGAAGTGGCGCAAGGACCCAGCCAACCGCGCGTTGTTCCTGGAGATTCTGCAGCAGCCGCAGGGCATCACCCACGCATTGCGCCTGATGAACCAGACCAGCGTGCTAGGGCGCTACCTGCTCAACTTCCGGCGCATCGTCGGCCAGATGCAGCACGACCTGTTCCACGTCTACACGGTGGATCAGCACATCCTGATGGTGGTGCGCAACATCCGCCGCTTCGCCATCGTCGAGCACACGCACGAGTTCCCGTTCTGCAGCCAGTTGATGGCGAACTTCGACAAGCCGTGGGTGCTGACCATCGCTGCGCTGTTCCACGACATCGCCAAGGGACGCGGCGGCGATCACTCCGTGCTGGGCATGACCGATGCGCGACGCTTCTGCAAGGAACACGGCCTCGCCAAGGAAGATAGCGACCTGATCGTCTGGCTGGTCGAGCATCACCTGACGATGAGCCAGGTGGCACAGAAGCAGGACGTGGGCGACCCCGATGTGATCCGCCGCTTTGCCGATCTGGTTGGCAATGAGCGACGCCTGACTGCGCTGTACCTGCTGACGGTGGCCGACATTCGCGGCACCAGCCCCAAGGTCTGGAATGCGTGGAAAGGCAAGCTGCTGGAAGACCTGTATCGCATGACACTGCGTGCGCTGGGCGGCGCGACCACCGATCCGCACGCTGTGCTGGAAGGCCGCAAGGAACGCGCACGCGCCCTTCTGCGCCTGGCCACGGTGGAAGACACCGCGTACGACGCCCTGTGGAAACAACTCGACGTGGGCGTGTTCCTGCGCCATGGCGCGAGCGACATCGCCTGGTTCACGCGGCACTTCCATCAGCGAATCGACACCACCATCCCGATCGTGCGGGCGCGCATCTCGCCCGTGGGCGAAGGGCTGCAGGTGGCTGTATATTCGCCCGATCGGCCCGATCTGTTCGCACGCATCTGCGGCTACTTCGAGCGCAAGAGCCTGACGATTCTCGACGCGAAGATCCACACGACCAAGCACGGCTACGCACTCGACACCTTCCAGGTGGCCGACCCGGGTGCCGGCCTGGTGGAACCCGGCCACTACCGCGACATCATCACGCTGGTCGAGCACGAACTGGCCGAGCAGATCTCGCGAGAGACTGCCCTGCCCGAGCCCCCGCGCGGACGCATCTCGCGCCAGTCGCGCAGCTTCCCGATCAAACCGCGCGTCGATCTGCGCCCGGATGAACGCGGGCAGTACTACCTGCTGTCCATCTCGGCCACTGACCGCACCGGCCTGCTGTATGCCATTGCCCGCGTGCTCGCTCACCACCGCGTGTCGGTGCACACCGCGCGTATCAACACGCTGGGCGAACGCGTGGAAGACATTTTCCTGGTCGACGGCTCGCGCCTGACCCAGGACACCAAACTGCAGCTCGCGCTTGAAAGCGAACTGCTTGATGCGCTCGCCATCTGAGCGCCAGCCTTACCGGTTTTGATTCATGACTACCGATTCTGACGATTTCCCGAGCGACGACGACAAGCGCCGCAACGACCCGACCCAACGCGCCACCCGACCCGGCAAGCGCGCCACGCTCGGTGTGCGCCGCGACGA
Organism: Ralstonia sp. ASV6; assembly: GCF_016429285.1. Classification (GTDB taxonomy): domain Bacteria; phylum Pseudomonadota; class Gammaproteobacteria; order Burkholderiales; family Burkholderiaceae; genus Ralstonia; species Ralstonia flaminis. The sequence continues at coordinate 51,895 of NZ_JAELUI010000015.1, read as the reverse complement.
CGAAGGCAACGCCGTTCGCACCACCAGCAGCAAACCGCTGCGCGCGTCCGACCTGAACCGCGACCGCCTGCCGCTGCGCCCGTCGCAACGTCGCCCAGAGCCCGCCGAGGGGGAGCGCAAACCGCGCCCACCGCGCCGCGACGGCAACAACGACAGCGGTCAACCTCCGCGCCGCGCACAGAGCGATCGCCCGCCCCGCCGGTTTGACGACGAACGTCCGCCGCGCAAGTTTGGCGATGACCAACGACCACCGCGTCGCTCTGGCGACGGGCGTCCGCCGCGTCGTTTCGAAGATCGCCCACCGCGCCGGTTTGACGATGAACGCCCACCGCGCCGGTTCAGCGACGATCAACGTCCGCCCCGTCGCTCTGATGACGCGCGGCCGCCACGTCGTTTCGAAGATCGCCCACCGCGTCGGTTTGACGATGAACGCCCGCCGCGCCGGTTCAGCGACGATCAACGTCCGCCCCGTCGCTCTGACGACGAGCGTCCGCCACGTCGTTTCGAAGATCGCCCGCCGCGCCGATTTGACGATGAACGCCCACCGCGCCGGTTCAGCGACGATCAACGTCCGCCCCGTCGCTCCGATGACGAGCGTCCGCCGCGTCGTTTCGAAGATCGCCCACCGCGCCGGTTTGACGATGAACGCCCACCGCGCCGGTTCAGCGACGATCAACGTCCGCCCCGTCGCTTCGACGACGAACGGCCGCCGCGCAAGTTCGGCGATGATCAACGGCCACCGCGTCGGATCGAGGATCGCCCGCCACGACGTTTCGATGACGAGCGCCCACGCCGCTATGGCGACGATCAACGTGCCCAGCGCCGTGATGGCGATCAACGTCCTCCGCGACGCTTTGACGACGAACGCCCGCCGCGCCGGTTCGATGATGAGCAACGGCCACCACGTCGCTATGGCGACGACTGTGCACCGCGCCGTTTTGACAATGAGCGCCCGCCGCGTCGCTTTGAAGAGCGTCCGCAACGTCCGCAGCGCGAAGAGCGCACACCACGTCGCGCCGAGGAAGAGGCTCCGCGCCAAGCCCCACAAGCTGACGAGAGCGGACTGGTCCGCCTGTCCAAGCGTATGTCCGAGCTGGGCCTGTGCTCACGCCGCGAGGCCGATGAATGGATTCCGCGCGGCTGGGTACTGGTAGACGGCGAACCCGTTACCGAGCTGGGTTCGCGTGTGAAGCCGGATGCAATCATCGAAATCCACCAGGCTGCGCGTTCTGAGCAAGGCGAACGTGTGACCGTACTGCTGCACAAGCCGGTCGGCTATGTGTCAGGGCAAGCGGAAGATGGCTACCAGCCGGCTGCCGCGCTGTTCGTACCGGAAAACCAGTGGGAGGAAGACCCCACACGCAAGCGCTTCGCACCTTGGCAGCGCAAGGCGCTGGCCCCGGCCGGCCGTCTGGACATCGACTCCACCGGCCTGCTGGTGCTGACGCAGGATGGCCGCGTGGCGCGTCACCTGATCGGCGAGGATTCGACGGTCGAGAAGGAGTACTTGGTGCGCGTGGTGTGGGATTCGCCGGAAGGCCGGGTCGAGCACGATATTTCCAAGGTCTTCCCTGAAGAACTGCTGGAGAAGCTACGCTTTGGCCTGTGGCTCGATGACGAAGAGCTCAAGCCCGCGAAGGTAAGCTGGCAGAACGAGGAGCAGTTGCGTTTCGTGCTGCGCGAAGGCAAGAAGCGTCAGATCCGTCGCATGTGCGAGCAAGTGGGGCTGGAGGTGGTTGGCCTCAAGCGCATCCGCATGGGCCGCATCGTGCTGGGCGACCTGCCGGTAGGCCAGTGGCGCTTCCTGGGGCCGTTCGAGAAGTTCTAAGTTCAGTCCCCGCCCTAAAGAAAAACCGGTCAACGCCACAGCGCTGACCGGTTTTTTTTATGGCCGCGGCCGACTCCAGATCAACGCTGCGGCGGCTGACAGGCTGCGCCCGTGGTATTGGCCGATGCCGGCATGCCAAACACGGCCTGTGCACCGCAACGCGAGCCGAACATCTTCGCCTGATCGTGCCCCACGCCAATCACCTCGTGCGCCTGGTGATTGATGCGCTTACGCGGTCCGGCCAAGTGACGCTCGTAGCGCCAGTAGTTGCGGGCGCGGTCCAGGCGCGTCGGACCTTCGGCTTCGGCGCCACAGGTCTTGTCGAGCACGCGATGGTTCGGGTCGTTGTCGCTCGTGCCGACCAGGTACGTGACGTGGCGCTGTGCATAGCGGCTGAACAGCACCTTGCCGCTCTTGCCGGCGGCATACGGAACCATGTCGACCATGCCGTACTTGTAGTGATCGTAGTCCGGGCAGGTGTGCGTGCTGTAGCGGGCGAAGCCCTTGCCGTGCGGCCGGTCCGGCGTGAAGTACAGATACGACGACGGATTGGCCACGACGTAGTTCAAGTCGATACCGCGCTTACGAATGCCTTCGTCCACGTTGTTGAGCACCGCGTAGCGCTGCACGATCTGACCGCCGCCGGAGTGTCCGGCCACCGTCACGCGCTTGACGTTGGGTGCGCGCGCCGGGTCGGTCACGTAGCCGATCAGATCATCCAGCACCTTGAGCGAACTCAGTTCGGTGTACGGCGCATTGGTGGCATTGAAACCGCCGATCCAGCCATCCACTGACCACACCGGCATGCCGTCGAAGCCCTTGCCCGCATCTGGCTCACCGGGAAAGTTCGGGGCGATCAGCAGGACTTCATCGGGATTACGGCCGCTGGCCGCGAGCAGATCAGCGCCGGCTTTGTAGTAATCGTTGCCGTTGCGCTGCAGGCCGTGCTGCACAAGCACGACCTCGCGAATGCCGCTCAGGTCACCGTCAAGCGGATGGTTGGCGTAGACCGGGAAGTCGTAGGCAACGGCGTCGCTACCCAGATGCACGCGTTGCCAGACCGGGCCCTGGGGCTTCTCGGCAGCCGGTGCAGCGGCCGTGTCCGTCGCCTGCGGACCAGCACAAGCTGCCAACCCCAGCATGGCCACTGCGGCCATCCCAAGCGCCAGCCGGCGCCAGCCCCTCAAACCATCACGCTTCATATCATCTCCGTCGTGGATGAAAAAATGCACCCACCCGCCCCCGCGGGTGCGGCGCTCCCACAGTCACGATTCGCCGTCGGCTCAATCGTCGTGATTTGCAGGCAGTTCTGGAAACAGGATTTCGGTAAAGCCGAAGCGGGTGAAGTCTTTCACCCGCATGGGGTACAGCACGCCCTGAAGGTGGTCGCACTCGTGTTGCACCACACGGGCATGAAAGCCTTCGGCAATGCGGTCGATGGTGTGGCCGTGCTGATCAAAGCCGGTGTAGCGCAGGCGCGTGTAACGCGGCACCACACCACGCAGGCCGGGCACCGACAGGCAGCCCTCCCAGCCCTCTTCCGTCTCTTCGGTAAGCGGCTCGATGGTTGGGTTGATGAGCACCGTCTTGGGCACGGCCGGCGCATCCGGGTAGCGCTCGCTACGATCGAACCCGAAGATGACGACCTGCAGGTCCACGCCGATCTGCGGAGCCGCCAGACCGGCACCCCGCGCGGCGTCCATCGTGTCGAACATGTCTTCGATCAGCGCGGTCAGCTCGGGCGTGTTAAAGCGCTCAACCCGTTTTGCTACGCGCAGCAGGCGGCTGTCGCCCATTTTGAGGATGTTTCGGATCATGCCGAGTCTCCCGCCGATTTCTGGCTATTTCTGCAACAGCGCGAGCATACCCGCTTCGTCCAGAACCTTCACCCCCAGTTCTTCCGCCTTGACGAGCTTGCTGCCGGCCTCTTCACCAGCGATGACGTAGTCGGTCTTCTTCGATACCGAGCCCGACACCTTGGCACCGGCAGCTTCCAGCATGGCCTTGGCATCGTCGCGCGTGAGGTTGGGCAGCGTACCGGTCAGCACCACGGTCTTGCCGGCAAGGACGCCCTCTTCTGCAGCCTCGGCCGGCATGGCAGCGAGCAGTTCGTTGCGCAGCGCATCAAGCTGCACGAGTTGTGCACGATGGTCGTGCGCGCCCAGCCATTCGAGCAGCGATGCGGACACGTCAGCCGGCAGGCCGGCCAGCTGCCCGGCTTGCACTTCTGCCAGTTGCGTGAGCGTGGGTGCCACCGCCGCCAGTTGCCTGGCGCGCGTGGCCGTCAGCTTGGGCACGCCGAGCGTGGCATACAGATCGGCCGGCTCCAGTTTCTCGCGTAGCTTGGCGTTGGGCGCATGCTCGCCTTGGGGGGTGACACCCGCTTCGAGCAGCGCATCCAATGCCTGCTGATTCTTCGGTTCGGCAAAGAAATCGGCGATGGCTTCCGCCACCGTTGCCCCCACGTCTGGCAACGCCAACAGCAACGGCGCCGGCGCACATCGGATCATGGCCAAACTGCCCAGCCAATCGGCGAGTGTCTTGGCGGTCGATTCACCCACGTGGCGGATACCCAGCGCAAACAGGAAGCGCGCCAGCGGCGGCGTCTTGCTGGCCTGGATACCTTCAAGCAGGTTTTCAGCCCACTTGGTGGCGATTTTGCCGGCGGCAACGGTCTCGGGAGTCACGCCGTCACGCTCGTCGGCGCGGCGCTTCATCTCGAGAAAATCGTCGAGCTTGAGCTTGTACAGATCGGCGATGCCATGCACGTAGTCCAGCTCGACCAGGTTGTCGATGTAGCGCTCGCCCAGGCCTTCGATGTCCATCATGCGGCGGCCGGCAAAGTGTCGGATCGCCTCCTTGCGCTGCGCGGAGCAGAACAGACCGCCCGAGCAGCGTGCCACCGCCTCGCCCTCTTCGCGCACGACGTGCGAGCCGCACACCGGGCAGTTCTTCGGCAGTTCGAACGGCAGGTACTTTGGCTGCTGTTGCGGGTTGAACAGGTCGCTGCCCGGCACGTCGTCCATTGGGCGACGATCGAGCACCACACTCACCACCTCGGGAATCACATCCCCCGCGCGCCGCACGATCACGGTATCGCCCACGCGCACGTCCTTGCGGCGGACTTCGTCTTCGTTGTGCAGGGTCGCGTTGGTCACCGTCACGCCGCCAACGAATACCGGCACCAGCCGCGCCACCGGTGTGATGGCACCCGTGCGGCCGACCTGCACGCCAATCGACTCGACCGTGGTCAGGGCTTCCTGCGCCGGATACTTGTGCGCCACCGCCCAGCGCGGCTCGCGCGTGCGGAACCCCAGCTCGCGCTGCAATGCCAGATCGTTGACCTTGTAGACAACGCCATCGATATCGAACGGCAGGCTATCGCGCTTGGCACCAATGGCGGCATGGAATTCGACCAAGCCCTCGCCGCCCTTCACTGCCGCGCGCTCCTTGCTGACCGGGAAACCAAACGCCTGCAGCGCATCGAGCATGCTGGAGTGCGTCTTGGGCTGGCTATTCCAGCCCAAGACTTCACCCAGGCCATAAGCAAAAAACGACAGCGGACGCTCGGCGGCCATCTTCGGGTCAAGCTGGCGCACGGCGCCGGCTGCGGTGTTGCGCGGGTTGACGAACGTCTTGTCGCCGCGCTCACGCTGACGAGCATTGAGCTTCTCGAAATCGTCGCGGCGCATATAAACCTCGCCGCGTACTTCCAACACCTCGGGCACAGCCCCATCCACAGGCGTCAGCCCCAGGGGAATCTGGCGGATCGTGCGGATGTTCTGCGTGACGTCTTCGCCTGTGGTGCCATCGCCGCGTGTGGCTGCCTGTACGAGGAAGCCGCGCTCGTAGCGCAGGTTGATCGCAAGGCCGTCGAACTTCAACTCGGCAGCGTATTCGACGGGCGGATCGGTCTCATCGAGGCCCAGCTCGCGGCGCACGCTGGCGTCAAACGCACGGGCACCGTTGGCGGTAGTGTCAGTCTCCGTGCGGATCGACAGCATCGGAATGACATGCCTGACCTGCGCGAACTCCGGCAGGATCCCTCCGCCCACACGTAACGTGGGTGAATCGGGCGTCTTCAGTTCGGGATGTTCCGCTTCCAGCGCCTCCAGCTCGCGGTACAGCCGGTCGTATTCGGCGTCCGGCACGCTGGGCTGGTCAAGCACGTAGTACTCGTGGGCGTAGCGGTTGAGCGTGGCGCGCAGCCACGCTGCCCGCGTCTCAGGCCGATCTTTCGATGTCGGACCGAGCGCGGGTTCTGCGGTCTTGCTCATGGGAATTGGGAATCGCGTCAGTGGCTGAACAAGCGCACAGCGGTGCTGGAACCGGCGGGCACGCCGCGCGATTCAAGCTTGTCATACAGCACCCGCAGATGCTTCTGAATGGCGACGAAGGACTGCTCCGTCAGCGGACGCAGGTTGTCGTCCACCACCTGCGCGCCCATGCGCTGCGACAGCGTGTAGGCGTATTCGCAGACCAGCTTGAACGGCTTGGATGCCTCTTCAGCCACCGGCACGTCCAGCAGCAGCGTGATCTGGCGGCCAGCTTTGACGGTCAGGTCATCGCGCAGGAAGTTGGTGTCGCCAAACTGCAGCGTGAACAGTGCTCGCTGCACACCGTCGGTGCCGGCGTGGTAGCGTGTGAAGCGCGTGCCGTCACGCGAAAGCACCAGGCCATCCTGCGTGGCCACGGTCTGCACATAGGCGGCCGACCAAGGCGCGCCATCAGAGATCACGCTTACGCCAAGCTGCACGTCGCATTCAGCCGCAAACGCGTCGAGCTCGCGCGCATTGGCGATGGTCTCGTTCATGTCGGGCAACTCGGGCACGGCATCCGCTGCGTCCGACAGCGGGTCGATCGCGTTGATGAACTCAGAGAACTCCAGCGCGTTGAGCGGGCCAGTGCGGTTAGCCAGTTGCACAGCCACCTGCAGATCGAGGTAGCGCTGACCGGCGCGGATGGCTTCCCAGGCGTTTGCCGCCGGATTCAGGCCTTCCACGTGGATCTGCTTGGTCCCTGCGCGGCGCAGCTTGGACAGCGCTGGCAACAGGCGATCCCCCGACACTTCACGCTCGGGGTGCAGCGAAACGATACAATCGATCAGCGGGTCGATCACGCCATTGGCCGGCTCCAGCGAGCCGGGGGCGGGCTCAACAGCCTCTTGCGCTTGATCAGTTTCGGCAGCTTCCCGCGCAGCCTCTTCGCTGGTGGGTGTGAGTTCGGCGCCGATCACGCCGGCTTCGGTTTCCGCGCTGCCGGTGGACGGCGCATGCGGTTGCGGCGCAAGGCCGGGCTCCAGGCGAGGCTCGACGCGACCGACCTCATCTCGTTCACCACCCAGCGCCGGCTCGTGGCGCTCGTTCCCTGTCCAGCCTTCACCGCGCGGGGCCTCGTCAACCGGCGGGTTGTAGGCTTCCGGGCGGCGTGCCTTGCGAATCTGCCACTGGTTGTAGACCACGATCACCAGTACGAAAACAACGCCGGCGCCCAGCAGCGCCATGACCAGGTTGTTGTCTTGCATTTACGCGGCCTCCGCCATGGTCAGTGCGGCATCCATATCCACCGCCACGATCCGGGACACGCCTTGTTCCTGCATGGTCACACCGATGAGCTGTTGCGCCATTTCCATCGCAATCTTGTTGTGAGAAATAAAAACGAATTGGGTCTTGTCCGACATGCGTTTGACCATGTTGGCGTAGCGCTCGGTGTTGGCGTCGTCCAGCGGCGCGTCCACCTCGTCCAGCAAGCAGAACGGCGCCGGGTTCAACTGGAACATCGCGAACACCAATGCAATCGCGGTCAGCGCCTTCTCGCCGCCTGACAGCAGGTGAATCGTCGAGTTCTTCTTGCCCGGCGGCTGCGCCATCACCTGCACACCGGCGTCGAGAATCTCTTCACCGGTCATGATCAGCTTGGCTTGGCCGCCGCCGAACAGCGTCGGGAACAGCTCGCCGAAGTGATGGTTGACCTGGTCGAACGTGCCTTGCAGCAGCGAACGCGTTTCCTGGTCAATCTTGTGGATGGCGTCTTCCAGCGTGGTGATGGCGTCGTTCAAATCTGCCGACTGCGCATCGAGAAAACCCTTGCGCTCGCGCGCCGCAGCCAACTCATCCAGCGCGGCCATGTTGACCGGGCCCAGCGCGTTGATGGCGTTGTTGATGCGCGTCACTTCGCCTTGCAAGTAGGAAGGCTTGAGGTCGCCAGTCAGGCGTTCGGCCAGCGCGGCTTCGTCCACGTTGGCCGTGGTGAGCTGCTCGGAGAACTGCTCCTGGTTCAGACGTGCTGCCTGCTCCTTCAACTGCAGCTCGGTGATGCGGTCGCGCAGCGGCTGCTGGGCGCGTTCGGCGGTCAACCGCTGCTCATCGAAGGTGCGCAACTGGGCAGTCAGCGCATCCAGTTCGATACGCGCGGCGCCGAGCTTTTCTTCCTTCTCGGCGCGGCGTTCCAGCGCTTCTTGCAGGCCGGTATGGGCGGTCTGCTCGTTGATGGTTTCGAGTTCTGCGCGGGCGTTTTCCAGCGTCAGCACGATCTGCTGCGCTTGGTCGGTTGCCACTTGGATATTGCGCCTCAACTCAGCGATGCGATTCTGCAGATTACGCTCGGCAAAGTGCGCTTCCTGCGCGCCGCGTTCCAGTTCGCGCAGCGCATTGCGGGCGTCGCCCAGGCTGGCTTCGAGTGCCTCGAATGCCTGCTGGTTGTCTTCAAAGCGCGCCTGCATATCGGCGAGGGCCGCATCGTGCTGCTCAAAAGTGGCTTCTGACTCAGCGCGGATAGCGCGTTGCTCTTCGATCTGCGCGCGGATCTCCTCCAGCTCGCTATCGATCTGGCCGCTACGGGCGTTGTAGCGCTCCATCGCCTGCGAGAGTTTGAGCACGTCCATCTGCAGCACGTGCACGCGGCGCGTCGCCTGATCAGCGCGGGCTCGCACATGCAGCAATGCCTGGCTGGCTTGGGTGTAGGCCGCATCTGCACGCACGGCAGCGCTCTTGGCCTCGTCCGACAGCAGCATCTGCGCGCGCACCTGCTTGTGCAGGTTCTCGATTTCCTGCGCGCGGGCCAGCATGCCGGCCTGCTCGGAGTCCGGCGCATACAGCTGCACCGACGACCGGCCGATCAGGTGCCCAGCCTTGACGACAAACGTGCCACCCTCAGGCAACGTCTGGCGCGCCGCCAGCGCGGCCTGCATGTCGTCGGCGATATAGACGTCGGCCAGCCAGTCCTGCAGCACCGCACGAATGCCCGGCTCGGTCACTTGCACCAGCGACATCAGCGGACGCAGCCCAGGCGGCGCTTCCACCGGGCGCGCTGCCGGTGGTGGCGAATAGAACGCCAGCTTGGCGGGCGGTGCGTCAGCGGCAAACGCCTTGATCCAATCGAGGTTGGAGACTTCCAGCGCGCCGAGCTTCTCGCGCAGCACCGACTCCAACGCTGGCTCCCAACCTTGTTCAATCTGCAGCTTCTTCCAGAAGCGCGGCAGTTCGCTCAGTTCATGCTTGGCCAACCACGGCTGGACCTTGCCGTCGGTCTGCACGTTTTCCTGCAGTTGCTTGAGCGCGGCAAGGCGCGCTTCCAGGGTGGCAATGGCGGCCGCTTCGGATTGCACGCGGTCTTGCGCTGCGCGGCGGGCCTCGTCGAGCTGCGGCAGTTGCGTTTCGGCGTCTTCCAGCGCGGCTTGCGCTTCGGCCAGGACCTCTTCTTGTTCGGTCAGTTCGGCGCGCAGCGTTTCGAGCTGCACGTCGTCCGGCTTGTCCAGGCCGCTGGACTCCTGAGTCAGGCGTTCGCGGCGCTGGTCGAGCTGTTGCAGTGCCTGATCGGCATTGCGTTGGTGCGCGGCCTCCAGCTTGAGTGCCTGTTCCGACTGCAGAATGGCTGCCCGCTGATCATTCAGCGCAGCCTGGGCATCGCGCCATTGCGCTTCCATGCCAGGCAGCTCATCGGACTTGCGAGCGACGTCCTCGGCGGCCTGAGCGGCACGCTCCTCGGCCATGGCGAGTTCTTCCTCAGCCGCGGCGAGATCTTCCTGCGCCTGATCGCCCTGCGTGTGCCATTGGTCCTGCTGCGCCGTCAGTGTGGCGATCTGCTGCTGGATGCGGTTGCGCGATTCCACCACGTAGCGGATCTCGGCTTCCAGGCGGCTGACCTCGGCGTTGGCCTCGTATAGCGCGCCCTGTGCGGCATGCATTGCATCGGACGACGCGTAGTGCGCAACCCGCATCGTTTCCAATTCGGCTTCGATGTGGCGCAACTGCGCGGTCTGTGCTTCGAGGTCGATCTGCGCCTGTTCGATGGCACGCTGGTGGCGTTCCTGCTCGCCCTGTGCTTCGCGCTTGCGCAACAGCCACAGCAGATGCTGCTTCTCTTCGCCATCGGCCTGCAGGGCCTGAAAGCGTTGCGCGACTTCGGCCTGGCCTTCGAGCTTTTCGAGGTTGGTGCCGAGTTCACGCAGAATGTCTTCCACGCGCGTGAGGTTTTCGCGCGTGTCGGACAGGCGGTTTTCGGTTTCGCGGCGGCGCTCCTTGTACTTGGACACGCCAGCGGCTTCTTCCAGAAAAATGCGCATGTCATCGGGCTTGGCCTCGATGATGCGCGAGATCATCCCCTGCCCGATGATGGCGTAAGCGCGCGGGCCCAGGCCCGTGCCAAGGAAGATGTCCTGGATGTCGCGGCGGCGCACCGCCTGGTTGTTGATGAAGTACGACGACGTACCGTCGCGGCTCAGGACGCGCTTGACCGCCACTTCGGCGTACTGGCTCCACTGGCCGGCAGCGCGGCCTTCGGCGTTGTCGAATACGAGTTCGACGCTGGCGCGGCCCGCCGGCTTGCGCTGCGTGGAGCCGTTGAAGATGACGTCCTGCATCGACTCGCCACGGAGTTCCGCAGCGCGTGATTCGCCGAGCACCCAGCGCACGGCGTCGATGATGTTGGATTTACCGCAACCGTTCGGGCCGACGATGCCGACGAGCTGGCCCGGAACATGGAAATTGGTCGGATCGACGAAAGACTTGAAGCCTGCGAGCTTGATCGAGGAGAGGCGCACGTTGAGGTCGTCTCGAAGGGATCAGTAAGAGTGATGAAGCGGGCGCCCGAGACATGCGCCCTGCAATCGCGCCAACGCCACGGGGCGCGGGATTGCAAGGCGCGCGCCGGGGGCGCGGATGGCGTCATCATACCATCGGGCACCCCGGCTCCAGCCAATCCGAGCGGCACAAAAATGGACGAAATTTGCGATCGCAGAAGGCAAATTGCTGAGGATTTGTCAGCAATTTCACCTTTCGGACACGTCTGCATCAATCCGGCCGGCGCGTGCGGGAAACATCCGGGCTGGCCAGCCACTCCAGCAATGCCTTGTGCAGCGCAACAGCGTCCTGAATTTGTGGCGCATGGCCCGCATCCGGAAACTCCACCAGCGTCGCGTGCGGAATGGCCTTGGCAGCGGCCCGCCCCAGTTCCGGGTAGTTGCCCAGACGGGCGCGCACTTCCGGCGGCGCGGTGTCCTTGGCGATGGCAGTGGTGTCCTTCTGGCCGATCAGCAGCAGTGTCCAGGGGCGCACCTGTCCGAATTCGTACACCACAGGCTGCGTGTAGATCATGTCGTACAGCAGCGCCGAGTTCCAGGCCACCAGGTCACGCCCCGGGCCGCGATACATGCCCGCCAGCATCTGCACCCAGGGCTCGTAGTCGGTACGCCATTGGCCCGCGTAGTACGTGGATTGCTCGTACGCCCGGATGCGCTCGGCGCTGGTCTGTTTCTCGCGCGCAAACCACTGGTCGACCGTCATGGATGGCACGCCCTTGGCCTTCCAGTCTTCCAGGCCGATCGGGTTGATCATCACCAGCCGCGACACTTCGGTCGGATACATCAGCGCATAGCGCGTGGCAAGCATGCCACCGGTCGAATGGCCGATCAGGATAGCTTGCTGGACGCCGAGCGAAGCCAGCAACGCGTGCGTGTTGCTGGCCAGTTGCTGGAACGAATACTGATAGGCGCGCGGCTTGCTCGACTTGCAGAAGCCGATCTGGTCGGGCGCGATCACGCGGTAACCGGCACCCGTCAACGCCTTGATGGTGTCTTCCCAAGTCGCCGCGCAGAAGTTCTTGCCGTGCATCAGCACCGCAACCTGGCCGTTGGCCTGCTCGGGCTTGACGTCCAGATAGGCCATCTCCAGCGCATTGCCCTGGGATTCGAACTTGAACAGGCGCACAGGTGCCGGATAGTCGAAACCCTCCAGCCGAGGGCCATATGCAGGGCCACTCTCAGCAGGTGCGGCTTGGGCGGACACACCCGCCATTGCCACGGCGGCAACCAGCGCAACGGAAATCGAGCGAAGCAACATCAGCACACTCCTTGATGGACTCGTGAAACGCCAGCGTTACTTGCGCCGCGACAGCCCCGACAGTGCGCCCGCCAGGATGATGCAGGCACCGCCCACCATCTCCTGCATCGACAAGCGCTCCGACGTGAGCAGTGCCGACGATACGGCCGCCACCACGATCTCAAACAGCATCAGCAGCGCGGCGCGATTGGCCGGCAGCCGCTGCAGACCACGTTGCACCATCGCATTGCCGCCCACCAGCACGCACGCCATGCCCAGCAGCAGCATCCATGTGTTGGTTTGCGTGATGGCCGCGGGTACCGTTTGCACACCATCGAGCAAAACCGCCGCGGGCAAGCCCACCAGGGCGCAACCCGTGAAGACGACGACCGTACGCATTTCCGGTCGCATGGTCGGATGACGCTGCCCGGCCAAGCGCGAGAGCACGTTGTTGCACGCGAAAGCCAAGCCGGCAATCAACCCCGCCCATTCCGCAGCCGAACCCGGCCACGGCGTACCGGCCTGCCCCGACCACAGCATCAGCACGGCACCCGACAAGGCCAATGCGAGCAAAACACCGCCGCGCAGCCCCAAGCGCTCATGCAGCCAAAAGCGCGCCAACAGGGCCGTCCACACCGGGGTGAGATAGAACAGCAGCAGCACCCGCATGACTGTGCCGTGCACCGTACCCCAGACAAAACCGGCGTTGGTGATACCTGCCGCCAGCCCCAATGCCGGAATCAGCCAGGACCACTGGAAGGTCGGAAAGTGGCGCCGCAGCACCACGGCTGCAAGCACGGCCGCCACCGCGCCCGTGACCGACGAGGCCAGCATGCTGCCCAGCCCCCACCCGGCGAGCAGGCGGTACGGATACCAGGAAATCCCCCAGACAGAGGCGCCCACAAGGATGAACAGTGCCGCCGTCCATTGCGGCTCGTGATGGGTGGCGCCGTCTGCTGAGGGCGCCGAAGAGGCAATCGTTGTCATGAATCCAATAAAAACGGCGGAAAACCGCCGTGTCCTGCAATGTCCGCTGCGACCAATCACGCGACCAACACACGTTGGCCGTATAATTTCGGGCTCCGCCCGCAAGCGCCGAGCTTGCCCACCTAACCCGCCCAGCACTGTGAATCCGCGCCTGTCTGCCCTGCAGCCGTATCCGTTCGAGAAACTGAAAGCGCTCGTCAAGGACGTGACGCCTAGCGCCGTCCATACGCCAATCAGCTTCGGCATCGGCGAGCCCAAGCACCCGACGCCGGCATTGGTGAAAGATGCGCTGGTTGCCGCGCTCGGCGGGCTGGCGAATTATCCCACGACCCTCGGTTCCGATGCACTGCGACAGTGCATCGCCGCGTGGCTGGAGCGCCGCTACGGGCTCCCGAAGGTCGACCCGGCCACGGAAGTCATCCCCGTCAACGGCTCACGCGAGGCGCTGTTCTCGTTTGCCCAGACCGTCATCGACGGCAGCAAGCCCGGTGCACGTGTGCTGTGCCCGAACCCGTTCTATCAGATCTACGAGGGCTCGGCGCTGCTGGCCGGTGCGACGCCGCTGTTCGCCAACAGCAACCCGGCGCGCAACTACGCCCCCGACTTCGATTCGATCACGCCCGAAGAATGGCGCAACGTGCAGCTCGTCTTCGTGTGCAGCCCCGGCAACCCGACCGGTGCCGTGCTCACGCTGGAAGACTGGAAGCAACTCTTCGCGCTGTCGGATGAATACGGCTTCGTCATCGCGTCGGACGAGTGCTATTCCGAAATCTATTTCGACGAGGCCAACCCGCCGCTGGGCGCATTGCAGGCCGCGCATCAACTCGGCCGTGGCTTAGATCGGTTGGTGATGTTCTCCAGCCTGTCCAAGCGCTCCAACGTGCCGGGCATGCGCTCCGGTTTCGTGGCGGGGGACGCCAAGCTGCTCAAGGCCTATCTGCTGTATCGCACGTATCACGGCAGCGCGATGAGCCCGTCGGTGCAATCCGCTAGCATCGCGGCGTGGAACGACGAGACCCACGTGCGCGACAACCGCGCGCAATACGTCAAGAAGTTCCAGCAGGTCACCCCGATGCTGGCCGAAGTACTGGACGTGGCCCTGCCCGACGCGGCCTTCTACCTGTGGGCCAACGTCAAGCGCACGGGCCTGTCGGACACCGAATTCGCGCGCCAATTGCTTGCCGCCAAGAACGTCGCCGTGCTGCCGGGCAGCTACCTCGCCCGCGAGGCGCACGGCACGAACCCGGGCCAGGATTACGTGCGTATCGCGCTGGTGGCCGGTGTGGACGAATGCCTGGAGGGCGCACGCCGCATTGTCGAGTTCTGCCAGCAACGCTGATCCTTTTTTCCGTTTTCTGTTTCCTCTTCGAGAGCCAACAAGACCATGTCGCAACAACTGCAATCCCTGATCGACCAAGCGTGGGAAGACCGCGCCAACCTGTCGCCCAAGGCCGCTCCGGCCGATATCCGTGAAGCTGTGGCCAATGTGATCGGCCAGCTCGATCGTGGCGCGCTGCGCGTGGCCGAAAAGAAGGATGGCGAGTGGGTCGTCAACCAGTGGATCAAGAAGGCCGTGCTGCTGTCGTTCCGCCTGGAAGACAACGCGCCGATGGCTGCAGGCGGCTTCACGCAGTTCTACGACAAGGTGCCGAGCAAGTTCGCCAACTACACGGCCGAAGATTTCGCCGCTGGTGGCTTCCGAGTGGTGCCGCCGGCCGTGGCACGCCGTGGCTCGTTCATCGCCAAGAACGCCGTGCTGATGCCGTCGTACGTGAACATCGGCGCCTATGTGGATGAAGGCACGATGGTCGACACGTGGGCCACCGTCGGTTCGTGCGCACAGATCGGCAAGAACGTTCACCTGTCGGGTGGCGTGGGCATCGGCGGCGTGCTGGAGCCGCTGCAGGCCAACCCGGTCATCATCGAAGACAACTGCTTCATCGGCGCACGTTCGGAAGTGGTGGAAGGCGTGATCATTGAAGAAAACTCGGTGATCTCGATGGGCGTGTACCTGGGTCAATCGACCAAGATCTACGACCGCGAAACCGGTGAAGTCAGCTACGGCCGCATCCCGGCGGGCTCGGTGGTGGTGGCGGGCAACCTGCCGAGCAAGGATGGCACGCACAGCCTGTACTGCGCCGTGATCGTTAAGAAGGTCGATGCCAAGACGCGCGCCAAGGTTGGCCTGAACGAGCTGCTGCGCGGCGACTAAGCTGAACGGCTGGCGTGTCGTGTAGTCTCACCGGCACGCCAACCAACCTGAACGCAGCATGTCTGAACCGAATCGCTTCGGCAAACTGCGCCAACGCATCATGGGTCTTGATCCGAACACCATCGGTACCGTCTTGTCCTTGCTGCCCACCATCCTGGAGCAGGCCAACAAGACCATCGACAAGTTCAAGAACCGCAAGAAAGCCGGCACCGAACCCGCTCGTGCGGATGGTGCCGCGCCCGACCCCAATACCCGGATTGCCGAGCTGGAAGCCGCGATCCTGCAGCAAGCCGAGTCCGTCAAACTGCTGGCCGAGCAACACGCCATCACCATCGACGCCCTGCGCGATGAAGCCGCGCGGCTCGAACGCCGTCTCAAGCGCATGACGTGGCTGGCGTCCATCGGCTTTGCGCTGGCAATCGCTGCACTCGTCATCGCACAGCAAGCCTCTCGACACTGATCTCGAATTCCACCATGACGACCCTGCACGGCATTCCCAACTGCGACACCGTGAAGAAAGCCCGCACGTGGCTCGAATCGAACGGCGTTGCCTACACCTTCCACGATTTCAAGAAGCAAGGCGTGAGCGCCGACATGCTGGCCGGCTGGCTCAGGCACGTGCCGCTCACGACGCTGCTCAACCGCAAGGGCACCACGTGGCGCGCACTGTCGGATGCCGACAAGGCCCGCGCTGAAGATGAAACCGGCGCGATTGCGCTCATGCAGGCCAACCCGTCGCTCATCAAGCGGCCGGTGCTGGTGCACGGCAAAAGCGTCAACGTCGGGTTCTCGGCTGATCAGTACGCCAACCTGTTCTAACAATAACGACAACACCGTCACTGTCATGCAGCCTACGCTTGCCCTCACTGAAGACCTGATCCGCCGCCGCTCCGTCACGCCCGAAGACAAAGGCTGCCAGGACGTGCTGATCGAACGCCTGACCGCCGCCGGCTTCGAATGCGAAACCGTGGTCAGCGGCCCGGACCACTTTCGCGTGACCAACCTGTGGGCCGTCAAGCGCGGCCGCGCAGGCACCGAGGGCAAGCTGCTCGTCTTTGCAGGCCACACTGACGTGGTACCCACTGGCCCCGTCGAGCAATGGCACTCCGACCCGTTCGAGCCCACGCATCGTGACGGCAAGCTCTACGCGCGCGGTGCGGCGGACATGAAGACGTCCATCGCGGGCTTCGTGGTCGCTTCGGAAGAATTCGTCGCCAAGCATCCGGACCATGCTGGCTCGATCGGCTTCCTGATCACCAGCGACGAAGAAGGCCCGGCGCACGACGGCACCGTCAAAGTGTGCGACCTGCTGCGCACACGCGGCGAGCGCCTGGACTACTGCGTGGTCGGGGAGCCGACTTCGGTGTCCACGCTCGGCGACATGGTCAAGAACGGGCGACGCGGCTCGCTGTCGGGCAAGCTCACGGTGAATGGCGTGCAGGGCCACATCGCGTATCCGCATCTGGCCAAGAACCCGATCCACCTGGCCGCCCCCGCACTGGCCGAACTGGCCGCCGCCAAGTGGGACGACGGCAATGCGTACTTCCCGCCGACCACGTGGCAGATGTCGAACATCCACGGCGGCACGGGCGCGACCAACGTGATCCCGGGTCACGTCACCATCGACTTCAACTTCCGCTTCTCGACCGCCAGCACGCCGGACGGCCTGAAGGCGCGCGTGCACGGCATCCTCGATGCGCATGGCCTCGACTACAAAATCGACTGGACGCTGGGCGGCGAGCCCTTCCTGACCGAGCGCGGCGAGCTGTCCGAAGCACTCGCTTCCGCCATCCAGGCCGAGTGCGGCGTGACGACCGAACTGTCGACCACTGGCGGCACCTCCGACGGCCGCTTCATCGCCAAGATCTGTCCGCAGGTGATCGAATTCGGCCCGCCGAACGCGAGCATCCACAAGATCGACGAACACGTGGAAGTGGCCTTCATCGAGCCCCTGAAGAACGTGTATCGCCGCGTGCTGGAAACGCTGATCGCCTGAGTCTCCACCCATGGCCCGCAACGTCGAGATCAAGGCACGCGTGCGCGACGTGGCGGCGCTGCTGGAACGCGCCGCCGCCATTGCCGATTCCGGCCCCGAGCGCATCGATCAGGACGACACGTTCTTCGCCTGCGCGAACGGGCGCCTGAAGCTGCGGCAGTTCTCGGCCGAGCGCGGTGAGCTGATCCACTACTTCCGCGCCAACAGCGCGGGGCCGCGCGTGTCGAGCTACCACATCGTGCCAACGGCCGCGCCCGATGCCTTGCGCGACACGCTGGCCGCCGCCATCGGCACCGCCGGCCGCGTCATCAAGGTGCGTCAGTTGTATCTCGCCGGGCAGACGCGCATCCATGTCGATGCCGTCAAAAATCTCGGCGATTTCGTCGAACTCGAAGTCGTGCTGCGCGATGACCAATCTGAAGATGACGGCGTGGCCATCGCCCTCCAACTGATGCAATCTCTCGGCATTGCCGAAACCGACTTGCTCGACGTTGCCTACGTCGACCTGCTCGCCGCCAAACCACATTGAGCCGAACATGACCGCCCACACCCTGCCCGCTTCCCACCCGTTCACCACGGTGCGCGACCTGCTGCGCTACGCCGTATCGCGCTTCACCGCCGCGGGCCTCGTCTTCGGCCACGGCAGCGAGAACGCCTACGACGAAGCGGCCTACCTGATCCTGCACACGCTGCACTTGCCGATCGACACGCTGGAGCCGTTCCTGGACGCACGCCTGCTGCCCGAAGAAGTGGCCGCCGTGCTGAAGGTGATCGAGCGCCGCGCCGTCGACCGCGTGCCCGCTGCCTACATCACGCACGAGGCGTTCATGCATGGCATGCGCTTCTACGTGGACGAACGCGTGATCGTGCCGCGCAGCTTCATCGGCGAGTTGCTGGAAGACGGCCTGGAACCGTGGATCGACCAGGAAGACGGCCCGACCGATGTGTTGGAGCTGTGCACCGGTTCCGGCTGCCTGTCGATCCTGGCGGCGCTGCAGTGGCCGAATGCAACGATCGACGCGGTGGACCTATCGCCAGACGCGCTGGTGGTGGCCAACCGCAACGTCGACGATTACAAGCTGGAAGATCGCATCCGCCTGCATGAAGGCGACCTGTATGCACCACTGCCCCCGGGCGTGCACTACGACGTGATCCTGACCAATCCGCCGTATGTGAACGAAACCTCGATGCAGGCGCTGCCGCCCGAGTACCGCGCCGAGCCGCACATGGCCCTGGCCGGCGGCAACGATGGCATGGATATCGTACGTCGCATCCTGGCCGACGCGCCTCGCCACCTGAAGCCGCACGGCGTGCTGGTGGTGGAGATTGGCAATGAGCGCGAGAACGTCGAGCGCGCCTTCCCCGATCTGGACCTGGTCTGGCTGCCGACAAGCGCGGGCGAGGACCAGGTATTCCTGGTCACCCGCGAGGCGCTGTAACTCGGCTAGGACGACACCTCATCACAGGCGTCTTTCACGACGCAGATGCCGAAACGCTTGTCGAACACTTGACCGCTCGGGCAGTGGTCGAGGGTGGCTTGCGATTGGGCATCGCAGGTGGCATAGGCCCGCGTGCAATTGTTGCGCACGGGCTGGTTGGGGCCACGGTTGGTGCCGTCGTCCACCAGGAAGCGGCGAGACGGTGCGGGGCATTTGAACTCGGATGCCGCTTTGGTCAACGCGGCTGCGTCCAGGGCGGCCTTTGTGGGCTGCTCGGTCTGCGTCGTCTGTGGCGTAGGCGGGCTGGACGGGTGACGGTCGCAGGCCGCCAGCGCAAACGCGCACAGCAACGTGCAAAGCGTGAGCGCACGGGTCATGGCAATCTCCTTCGGGAACCTCATTCCTGAAGTTTGACGCTGCCAGCGTCCGGTCGCAATGCTTCCTTTTAGCGCAGCATGGCTGACATGGCAGACAGGCTGTTGAGCATGCGCACTGCGTGCTCAACAGAGTCCGCTGCGAAACGCAGCATCGTGCCGTCCAGTCGTTCCATAGCGGGCCATTGGCAGAACAGATCGGCCAATGCGGGCGTCTGCGTCTGCAGGCGGCAAACGACGGGCTGTGCGATGCGGAACGGCATGCCGAAGTGACCACGCTGCACCGAGGCCTTCACTGCTGCGTAAATCGCATCGCACGACTGCTCGGGCGACAGTGATGTGCCGGCATTCTGCCCCTCGGCTCGCTTGGTTTCGACAAAGATCGTGTGCGGGAACAGCGGCTGGGTCTCCTGGATGAAGACATTGTCACCGCTGGCCACGGCCACGGGCACACCACGCTCTCCGGCGAGTGCACCGTAGATGCCCGCCTCGCCCAGTTCCTGTTCGTTGAACCAGACCCGCGTGAACGCGAAGCTGTTGATGGTATGCGCCAGCACGCCACGGCTGCCGGCACGGGCGTGGTAGCCGATCATGCAGACGGCGTCGCAGCCGTCCACGCCGGCCATCATGCTCAGGTAGCGCGGCTTGCCGAGCACGAAGCGTGCGCGGCGGTCGATCGAATCGGGGATCAGGTTGCGGAAACCGCCATGCGAGTCGTTGACGAGCACGTCGGTGGCACCGCCATCAAAGGCGCCGCGCACTGCCGCATCGGCCTCGGCGGTCATCCAGCGGCGGGCGCGCTCGTATTCGCCATTGCCGGCACGCGTCTGCTCGGGGTGGAACACGTTAGCCACGCCTTCGATGTCGGCGGAAATCAGGATGCGCATGAGGTCAGAGTAAATCGGTCAGGGCGCGACGGGTATGACCGTCGCGGCCGGTTACAGCTTCTGCATGGAAGAGCGCGTGCACGATGGCCTGCTCTACGCTGTCGGCGGCGGCCTGGAACAGCGGATCGAGGTGCGATTCATGCGTCATGGCGATGGCGGGCATGGTACGCGTACCTTGGTGCGGCACGGTGTAGGCCGTGGAGAACGCCAGCGCGATATCGCCACTACCGTGGCCGAACACCGAGCCGGTACGTGCCAGCCCCGCGCCCGCGCGCAAGGCAAGGCGGCGCAACTGACGCGCGTCGAGCGGCGCGTCGGTGGCCAGCAGCATGATGATCGAGCCCTTCTCGGGCTCGGGTGCGGCAGCAGCGATCGCCTTTGCCAGATCTGAGCCGACATGGCGCCCCGCCAGCGTCAAGTTTTCCGTCACGCCAAAGTTGGAGAGTACCAGCGCACCGACCGTGCGTTGCGTGCCGTCGGCCAGCGTCGCCACGCGCGAGGCAGAGCCAATGCCGCCCTTCACGCCGAACGACGACATCCCGCGCCCCGCACCAACTGCGCCCTGCTCGAATGTCTCGCCTGCCGCAGCGTAGGCCACGTCGTAATGCACGTCTTGCAAGGCAAACGCCTGCAGGTCGTTCAGGTAGCCGTCGTTGCATTCGAAAACGAGCGGATTGACGGTAGACCACGCGCGCCCGATCTGCGGATTGGCCGCAACGGCCTGGCGGATCTGCGCCTGCGCCACGGCTCCCACGGCAAACGTGTTGGTCAGCGCGATCGGGGTTTCCAGGACACCCAGTTCTTCCACCTGCACGAGGCCGACGCTCTTGCCAAAGCCGTTGATGACGGCGCATGCCGCGGGCACCTTGTCGACGAACGGGTCACGGGCATGCGGGCGTACCACGGTCACGCCGGTCTGGATGTCGCCGCCGGCAAGCGTGGCATGACCCACGGTCACGCCAGCCACGTCGGAGATGTTGTTGCGTGCGCCAGTCGGCAGCGCGCCGATGTGCGGAAGGCTCAGGGGCATAGCAGCACGTCAACGATCAGCGGCGGTCGATCTTCGGGTCCAGCGCATCGCGCAGGCCGTCGCCCAGCAGGTTGAACGCCAGCACGGTCAGGAAGATGGCCAGGCTCGGGAAGATCGCCACGTGCGGTGCCGTCACCATGTCGGCGCGCGCTTCGTTGAGCATCGCGCCCCACTCCGGCGTGGGCGGCTGTGCACCCAGCCCCAGGAACGACAGGCTAGCGGCGGTGATGATCGACGTGCCGATCCGCATTGAGAAATACACGACGATGGACGAGATCGTGCCCGGCAGGATGTGCCGCATGATGATGGTCCAGTCCGATGCGCCGATGCTGCGAGCGGCTTCCACATAGGTCAGGTGCTTAAGCATGAGCGTGTTGCCGCGCACCAGCCGCGCAAACGCAGGAATGCTGAACACCGCCACGGCAAAGATCACGTTGATCATGCCGTTGCCCAGGATGGCCACAATACCGATGGCCAGCAGAATGCCAGGGAAGGCGAACAGCACGTCGGAGATGCGCATGACGATGCGATCCCACCACCCTTCGTAATAACCGGCCAGCAGGCCAAGCACGGTGCCAATGATGGCGCCGATGATGACCGACACGAAGCCCGCTTCCAGCGAGATGCGCGTGCCCATCAGGATGCGGCTGAAGATGTCACGGCCCAGCGAATCGACGCCAAACCAATGCTGCGCCGACGGCCCAGCGTTGAGCGCGTCGTAGTCGAAATAGTTTTCCGGATCGAACGGCACGATGTGCGGCGCGAGGATGGCGATCAACACCAACGCGATCACGAACACACCGGCACCCATCGCCAGATGCTGTTTGCGGAACTTGCGCCAGAACTCTGTCCACGGGGTGCGGACAGGTTCAGTGGCGGCTTGTGCGGCGATTGCCGGATTGGATGCCTGCGTCATGATGGCCCCTTACTTCTTGTAGCGGATGGTCGGGTTGATCACGGTGTACAGCATGTCCACCACCAGGTTGATCAGGATGAACTCCAGCGAGAACAGCAGCACCTCGGCCTGGATGACCGGGTAGTCGCGCATTTCCACCGCATCCACCAGCAAGCGCCCAAGGCCCGGCCAGTTGAACACCTTTTCCACCACGATCGAGCCGCCCAGCAGGAAGCCGAACTGCAGGCCCATCATGGTCACCACCGGAATCATCGCGTTGCGCAGGCAATGCTTGATGACCACCACCGTCTCACGCACGCCCTTGGCGCGGGCAGTACGCACGAAATCTTCCTGCAGCACTTCGACAAACGATGCGCGGGTAAAACGCGCCATCACGGCGGCCACCGCAGCGCCCAGCGTGAGCGACGGCAGGATGTAGTGCTTCCAGCTATCCGCCCCGATGGACGGCAGCCAGCCGAGCTGCACCGAGAACACCTCCATCAGCAGCATGCCCAGCGCAAAGGCAGGAAACGAAATGCCCGAAACGGCCAGTGTCATGCCAAGGCGGTCGGGCCACTTGTTGCGCCACACGGCGGACGTGATACCGATCACCATGCCAAAGATCACCGCCCACACCATGCTGGCGATCGTCAGATTGAGCGTCGGCCAGAAGCGTTCGCCAATTTCTTCGCTCACCGGGCGCTTGGTGCGGATCGAGTTGCCGAACTCGCCACGCAGCGCATTGGTGAAGAAGCGCACGAACTGCTCGGGCATTGGCTTGTCCAGGCCCAGGTCCTTGCGCACCAGGTCGATCGTCACCTCGTCGGCCTCGGGGCCAGCGGCCAGTCGCGCCGGGTCACCCGGCAACAGGTGCACGAACAGGAACACCAGCACTGCCACGATCAGCAGTGTCGGGATCACGCCCAGCACACGTTTAATGAAGTAGTTCAGCATGGCAAATCCACCGCAGGCGGAAATTCAGCAGCCCGCGCAACTGCTGCGCGGGCCGGTACAGCAATAAGGCTTACTGCTTGATGTCGATGTCGTCGAAGCTGAACGAGCCGTCCGGTGCCACGTAGGCGCCCGACAGGCGCTTGGAACGTGCGTAGACGATCTTTTCCGTCACCAGGAAGGCCCAGGGTGCGTCTTCCCAGATACGCTTCTGTGCATCGGTGTAGAGCTTGGACTTCTCGGCGCGGTCGGTCGTGCGCAGGGCACCGGCGATGTCGGCGTCGACCTGGTCGTTCTTGTAGTACGCGGTGTTGAACGACTTGGGCGGCATGGCTTCGGAAGCCAGCAGCGGACGCAGCGCCCAGTCGGATTCGCCCGTCGACGACGACCAGCCCGTGTAGTACATGCGCACGCCTGCCTGATCCGGGGTCGGCACGCTTTCCACGCGCTCGACGCGCTGGCCGGCTTCCAGCGCCAGCACCGACGCCTTGATGCCGACTTGCGCAAGCTGCTGCTGCACGAACTGGATGATCTTCTGCGCAGTGGTGTGGTTGTATGCCGACCACAGTTGCGTCTCAAAGCCGTTCGGGTAGCCCGCTTCCTTCAGCAGCTCTTTCGCCTTGGCCGGGTTGTAAGGCCACGGGCCCAGCTTGACGGCGTAATCCACGCCCGAAGGCACCACGCCTTCAGCCGGCACGGCATAGCCCGAGAAGGCCACCTTGGTCAGCGCGTCCTTGTTGATGGCGTAGTTGATGGCCTGACGCACCTTCGGGTTGTCGAACGGCTTCACGTGGGTGTTGAAGCTGACATAACGCTGGATGATCGACGGCGCGGCAATCAGGTCCACCTTCGCGTTGCCCTTGAGCACGGCTGCCTGCTCAAACGGAATGGTGAAGGCGAAGTCCGCTTCGCCCGTTTGCATGACGGTGGCGCGGGTGTTGTTGTCGACCACCGGCTTCCAGGTGATGGTGTCGATCTTCGGCAGGCCGTGCTTCCAGTAGCCGTCAAACTTCTTGCCCTTCAGGTAGTCGGTCTGCTTCCACTCGACAAACTCGAACGGGCCGGTGCCGACCGGATGGAAAGCGATGTCCTTGCCATATTTTTTAAGCGCGGTGGGCGAGATCATCGCCGCCGACGGGTGCGCCAGCACGTTGATGAACGGCGAGAACGGCTCCTTGAGCGTCACGCGCGCGGTGTACGGGTCCACCACCTCGGTCTTGGCCACCCGGTTGAACAGCACGAAGCGCTTGAGCTTGTTGGCCGGGTCGGTCACGCGGTCAAGGTTGGCCTTGACGGCGTTGGCGTCAAACGTGGTGCCGTCGTGGAACTTCACGCCCTTGTGCAGCTTGAACGTGTAGACCAAACCGTCCTTGCTGACTTCGTAGCTGTCGCACAGCACGTTGACCAGCTTCATGTCCTTGTCGAAGCCGAACAGGCCTTGATAGAACGACTTGGCCGCGCTGAACGACAGCGTGTCGTTGGCGTCGTACGGGTCCATCGTGGTGAAGGTCGAGTAGACCGCCATCACGGCGTCCTTGGCGGCAAAGGCCGGCATGGTGAATGCCGCCAGGGCCAGGCCGCTGGCAACCATCGCTGCGCGTGGAGCGAATGCAAATCGATTGAACATGTCCTTCCTCCTCAAAGAAGTTTCTGACTTCACTGCGTTCGTCACTGCTTTCAATACGCGCCGCCAATCGAATGGCGGGCAACAAAGTGGTCTGGCGCCACTTGCACCAACGGTTGCACCACCGGCATATCGCCAATGGCACGGATAGGGCTGGGGATTTCGTGCGTGGAGAGCTCGCGCTTCAGATGGCGGCGTGCCGGGTCCGCAATCGGCACGGCTGACATCAGCTTCTTGGTGTACGGGTGCTGCGGGCTCTCGAAGATCGCGCGGCGCGGGCCGATCTCGACGATCTGGCCCAGGTACATCACCGCCACGCGGTGGCTGATGCGCTCCACCACCGCCATGTCGTGTGAGATGAACAGGAAGGCGACGCCAAATTCCTTCTGCAAATCGAGCATCAGGTTGACGATCTGCGCTTGAATGGACACATCCAGCGCGGACACCGACTCATCGGCAATCACCACCTTCGGGTTCAACGCCAGCGCGCGCGCAATGCAGATGCGCTGACGCTGCCCGCCCGAGAACTCGTGCGGATAGCGCGAGGCGTGCGCGGCCTGCAGGCCCACCTTGTCGAGCAGCCACTCCACACGTTGCTGTGCCTCCTTGCCGGAGGCCACCTTGTGCACCAGCAGCGGTTCCATGATGGAGTAGCCGACCGGCACGCGCGGGTCCAGCGAGGCGAATGGGTCCTGGAAGATGAACTGGATGTTCCGGCGCAGCGTCTGGAGCGCGTGCCCCTTCAACTCGCCGATGTTCTGGCCGGCAAATTCAATGCTGCCGCTCTGGCTATCCACCAGACGCAAGAGCGACCGTCCCGTCGTCGACTTGCCGCAGCCCGATTCGCCGACCAGTGCCAGCGTCTCACCAGGGTAGAGATCAAAACTGACCTGTTCCACCGCATGCACCCGGCGCGTGACGCGGCCGAAGATGCCCGTGGGCACGTCAAAGCGCGTGACCAAGTCTCGCACGCGCAGAATGGGTTGTACGTCATGCGACGCGGCCGGCTGCGGCGTGGTGTCGACCGCCATGTCAGTGCCATCCACGCGCATCAGCGGAAAACGCGCCGGACCATCCGTGCCCGCCATCGAGCCCAAACGTGGCACGGCCGACAACAGCGCACGCGTGTATGGATGCGCAGGCTGCGCAAACACGGTGGCCGACGGGCCTTCTTCCACGCGGTCGCCCTTGTACATGACGAGCACGCGGTCGGCGACTTCGGCCACCACACCCATGTCGTGCGTGATGAACACCACGGCCATGTGCAGCTCCTGCTGCAGCGCGCGGATCAGTTGCAGGATTTCGGCCTGGATGGTCACGTCCAGCGCGGTGGTCGGCTCATCTGCAATCAGCAACGACGGCTTGCACGACAGCGCCATCGCAATCATCACACGCTGGCGCATGCCACCCGACAGTTGATGCGGATAACGCCCCAGCACGTTGCGCGCTTCCGGAATGCGCACCAGCTCAAGCATGCGCAGCGCCTCGGCCTTGGCCTCGCCGGCGGGCTTACCCTGGTGCAGGCGGATCGACTCGGCAATCTGCTCGCCCACGGTAAACACCGGGTTGAGCGAGGTCATCGGCTCCTGGAAGATCATCGCGATATCGGCACCGCGCACGCCGCGCATGGCTGACTGGCTGGCGTTCGCCAGGTCCAGCACCTCGCCGCTGCGGCGGCGCAGGTGCATCTGCCCGCCAACGATCTTGCCGCCACCGTGCTCCACCAGCCGCATCAGCGCCAGCGATGTGACCGACTTGCCCGAACCCGATTCACCCACCACGGCCAGCGTCTCGCCGCGGTCCACATGGAACGACAGGTTGCGCACCGCGTCGACCACGCGCTCGGAGGTGGCAAAGCGCACGCTCAGGTCCTGCACCTGCACGATGCGCTGATCCGGCATCGCAATGGCGCTGTGCTGTTTGGCTGCTGTCACGACAAATCTCCTGCTTGACCTGCTTAGCTGCTTCTTACCGATAGATCGACACGACAGGCGCTTGCGCGCCGCGTGCGAACCCGCGGTACATCCCTTCGGTATTGAACGGCAAGGCGACGTTGCCCTGCGCATCCACGGCAATCAGCCCGCCGCGGCCGTTGATGGCCATCAGCTTGCGCATGACCACGTCGTCGCTCGCGTCGGCCAGCGACTTGCCGGCGTATTCCATCTGTGCGGCCACGTCGTAAGCGGCCACGGCCCGGATGAACATCTCGCCCGTGCCGGTGCACGACACAGCGGCCACGTTGTTGGCGAAACAACCCGCGCCGACGATGGGCGTATCGCCCACGCGGCCAACTTTCTTGTTGGTGACACCACCGGTGGAGGTGGCGGCTGCCAGCCGGCCCTGCGCGTCACACGCCACGGCGCCCACGGTACCGAACTTGTTGTCTGGGTCGATAGGCGCGTTTTCCTTGGCCATGAGCGATGCTGCATCGTGGTCGAGCAGCGCCATGCCGTCTTGCTGCCGGGCGCGCTGCCATTGGGCATAGCGCGCTTCGGTGTAGTAGTAGTCGGGCTCAACGAATTCGAGGCCCTGCGCCTGCGCGAAGGCTTCGGCGCCCTCGGAGGTGAACAGCACGTGCTCGCTGCGCTCCATCACGGCGCGGGCGGCCAGGATCGGGTTGCGCAGGCGCTTGACGCATGTCACTGCGCCAGCGGCCAGCGTGGCGCCGTCCATGATCGACGCATCGAGTTCATACGTACCGGCGCTGGTCAGCACGGCGCCCTTGCCGGCATTGAACAGCGGGCACTCTTCGAGCAGGCGCACGGCTTCGGTCACGGCGTCGAGCGCGCTGCCGCCATCAACGAGGATGCGCTGGCCGGCTGCCAGGATGTCGTTGAGTGCTTGCTGGTAAGCGGCTTCCTTATCGGCGCTCATGGCCGTGCGGGTGATGGTGCCGGCGCCACCGTGGATGGCAAGAATGGGCGTGGTCATGCGTGGCTCGGTGAAAATCAGTTTTCAGCGGCGCGCTTGCGGCCGCGTCGAGTGGTGGGGGCGTTGGCCGCGTCGTTGCCTTGCGCAGCATTGGCGCGCGGAGCCTGGCCGGTATGCAGCCACGGCAGCACAAATTCAGTCAGGCGCTCGGCCGATTCCAGCGAATGCGCAGACCGGTGTGCCACCGCCCCGCACAGCGCTTCGAACAGCGCCACAGCCGCCGTGTCGGACGTGGCCGAGAACTGCCGCTCCGGACGCGCATACAGCGCGATGTCGGCCAACGGTGCCAGTGGCGAGGTGGGACCGTCCGTCAGTGCCAGCACCTGGCACCCCTGATCGCCGGCCTGCTTGGCCAGGGTGATCGTGTCCGCCGCATAGCGCGGGAAAGCGATGGCGATCAGCAGATCCTTCTGCCCGATCTTGCGCAGTTGGCGCGCCGCATCCGACGCCCCACCCGGCTGCGAAACGGAGATCACCGTGTCGCAATACAGATCCAGCCCGTGGCGCAGCAAGCCCGCCAGATAGCCACTCGCACCAAAGCCCATCACGTAGATGCGCTGGGCGCCCAGAATGGCGTCCACCGCACGCTCACAGGCCGCGGGGTCGAGCATGCGGCGCGTGGCATCCAGGTTGGCAATGTCTTCGTTAAGCGACGCGGCAAAGATCTCCGCGCTGGTGGCCGGACGCGCCAGTTCATGGCGCAGCTTCTCTACCGGTGCGAGCGTTGCCTCAAAGCCGCGCAGCAGCCCCGCGCGGAACTGCGGATAGCCGTCAAAACCCAGCGCCAGCGCAAAGCGGTTGGCCGTAGCAATCGACATCTCCACCGCGGCGGCAAATTCGTCGATGCGCATGGTGGCTGCACGAAACGGGTTCGCCAGCACATATTCCGCCATGCGCTGGTGCGCGGGCGTGAGCGTAGCCAGCGTGGCCGCAATGCGGTCGGAGACCGTCGCTTCGGCAGCAAATGCGCCTTTCGACACATCCGTACGCTTGCTGGTGGATTTCGCCATCGTTCTGGGCCGTGAAAATTTTGTGTAAATGTATTTTCACGAATCGACCGTGTAAAGAAAAAAACTTTCACGAAGGCCTATGGTTTTCCCTAGGTCCAAAGTGCGTGCACAGATTGCGGGCCGGCACCGCTGCCTCATGGTGCGATGCACCTGTCCAAACGCGCAGGGTGCGCCAGAATCGTGCGCCGCAGCACGCTACAATCCCTCCCTTCTTCGATTGTCCTAAGCGCAGTTTTTCGTGATCCGATTCGACGACCTCGTCCTCCAGCGCGGCGCCAAGGTGCTGTTCGACCATGCCACCGCCACACTCAACCCCGGTGAACGGGTCGGCCTTGTCGGCGTCAACGGCAGCGGCAAGTCCACGCTGTTCTCGATGCTGCGCGGCGAACTGCATGCCGACGGCGGCGAGGTCGCCATCCCGCCCACCTGGCAAGTCGCCCACGTGGCGCAGGAAACGCCGGCGGTCGACCGCAGCGCGCTGGACTACACGCTCGACGGCGACACCCGCCTGCGCGACATCGAACGCCGCCTCGCCGCCGCAGAAGCCGCGCATGACGGTCATGCCCAGGCCGAAGCCCACACCGCCTTTGCTGACGCCGACGGCTACACCGCCCCGGCCCGCGCGCAGTCCCTGCTGCTGGGCCTCGGCTTCACGATGGCGCAGACCACGCAGCCGGTGGCGAGCTTCTCCGGCGGCTGGCGCATGCGCCTGAACCTGGCGCAGGCGCTGATGTGCCCGTCCGACCTGCTGCTGCTCGATGAGCCGACCAACCACCTGGACTTGGACGCCGTGGTCTGGCTGGAAGACTGGCTCTCACGCTATGCCGGCACGCTGGTGATGATCTCGCACGACCGCGAATTTCTCGACGGCGTATGCAACGTCACGCTGCATATCGAGCACCAGAAGCTCAAGCGCTACGGCGGCAACTACACGCAATTCGAGACGCAGCGCCTGCAGCAGATGGCGCTGCAGGAAGCGTCTTACGCACGCCAGCAGAAGCAGATCGCGCATCTGGAATCGTTCATCACGCGCTTCAAGGCCAAAGCCAGCAAGGCCAAGCAGGCACAGAGCCGTGTCAAGGCGCTGGAGCGTATGGAGCGCCTCGCGCCCGTGCATGCGGCGGCCGGCTTCTCGTTCGAGTTCCGCGAGCCTGATGCGGCGCCGAACCCGATGCTCACGTTTGAAGGCGTCGATTGTGGCTACCCGGGGCCGAGCGAAGATCAGCCCATCACCATCCTCAAGCACCTGACGTTCTCGATCCAGACCGGCCAGCGCATTGGCCTGCTGGGCGCCAACGGCCAGGGCAAGTCGACGCTGGTGAAAACGCTGGCCGAGACGCTCGCGCCGCTGTCTGGCACGATCCGCCGCGGCAAGGGCCTGCAGATCGGCTACTTCGCGCAGCACCAACTGGAAACGCTGGACGACCACGCCTCGCCGCTGCTGCATCTGGCACGCCTGGCGCCGGATGTGCGCGAGCAGGAACTGCGCGACTTTCTCGGCAGCTTCAACTTCCGCGGCGACATGGCGACCGCGCCCATTGAGCCGTTCTCCGGCGGCGAAAAGGCACGCCTGGCGCTCGCGCTCATCGTCTGGCAGCGCCCCAACCTGCTGCTGCTCGACGAGCCGACCAACCACCTGGACCTCGACACGCGCGAGGCACTGACGATGGCGCTCGCCCAGTTTGACGGCACGCTGATCCTCGTCTCGCACGATCGGCACCTGCTGCGCGCCACGACCGACCAGTTCCTGCTGGTGGGCCAAGGCACCGTCGCCCCATTCGACGGCGATCTGGACGACTACCGCGACTGGCTGCTCAAGCAGGCCGCGGCCAAGCGTGCGGCGGCCAGTGCGCCAACGGCGTCGGCCGATGCAGATGGCGCGCCCGCCGCCAACCGCCGTGATCAGAAGCGCGAAGAAGCCGCTGAACGCCAACGCCTGAATGCGCTGCGCAAGCCGCTGCAGAAGAACGTCGATGCGATCGAAAAGCGCATGGCACCGCTGCAGAAGGAAAAGGCCGAACTCGAAGCCTTCCTGGCCGATGGCGCAGCCTATGAAGACGCCAATAAGACGCGCATGATGGAAAGCCTGCGCCGCCAGGCTGAGATCAACAACGAACTCGACCAGCTGGAAGAACGCTGGCTCGAACTGCACGAACAACTCGAACAGATCAGTTAAATCCGGCACGTCCGCGCTGGCGTCCGGCCTAGGAGACCTTGTTGATGAGAACCCCGTCGCCGGACACCGCCACCGCCAGCTCCACCCGCCAGCCGCTGGCCGGCGTGCGCGTGCTCGATCTCACGCGCCTGCTGCCGGGCCCTGCCGCCACGCGCCACTTGGCCGATCTCGGTGCCGAGATCATCAAGATCGAGGACCCCGGCCCCGGCGACTACGCCCGCGACATGATGCGCTCGCCCGCCGACCGCGCAGCCGAACGCCCGAGCCTGTTCTTCCGCTCACTCAATCGCGGTAAGACCGAAATGCGGCTCGACCTGAAGCTTGCCGAAGACCGCGAATCCCTCATCGAACTCGTGCGCCATGCCGATGTACTGATCGAGAGCTTCCGCCCCGGCGTCATGGCGCGCCTCGGCGTCGGCTGGGAGACGCTGCGCGCCGCCAACCCGGCGCTGGTGATGTGCTCCATCAGCGGCTACGGCCAGGACGGCCCGCTCGCACAGGCAGCGGGCCATGACATCAACTACGTCGGCTATGCGGGCATGCTGGACCAGTTGGCCAGCGCGGACGGCACGCCCATCGTCCCGAACGTGCAGATCGGCGACCTGCTGGGCGGCGCACTGACGGCAGTGGTCGGCATCCTGGCCGCGCTGGTGGATGCTCGCGCCACCGGCCGTGGCCGCTATGTCGACGTGTCGATGGCGGACTCAGTGTTCGCGCACAACCTGATGGCGTTCTTTGCCGTCGGCACGCGCGGCAAGGCGAGCCGGGCCGGTGCGGATCTACTCAACGGCGGCGTGCCGTGCTACGGCGTCTACCGCACGGCAGATGATCGCTTCATGGCCGTTGGCGCGCTCGAACTGAAGTTCTGGCAGACAATGTGCGATGTGCTCGACAAGCCCGAATGGAAAGACAAGCACTGGGCACTCGGCCAGCGCGTCGGCGGTGAGGATGCACGCGCCATCCACGATGAACTCGCCGCACTGTTCCTGAGCGCCACACAGGCTGAGTGGACAGCGCGTTTTGCCGATGCCGATTGCTGTGTCACGCCCGTGCTGCGCATGGAGGAAGCCCTGCAGCATCCGCTCTTTACCGAGCGCAACAGCGTGGTGAAGGAGAACGGCGAGCCTGTGCAGCTCGCCTTGCCGCTACGATTTGCCGACTGAATCGGCACGGTCCAGCGCATCGAGCAGATGCGCTGCCTCTTCCAACTGGTGTTGACTGAACACGCGGATACCGTGCTGGCGCAGCAGCGCCGCGGTCACGCCTTCACCGGGTTGCAGTTGGCTGGAGAACGTACCGTCGTAGAGAAACGTGGAGCCGCAGGAAGGGCTGCGCTCGGTCAGCACGGCGACCTGCACGCCAGCTTCCCGCGCCGCCTCCAGGGCTCGTTGCGCGCCCTGCACAAAGGCATCCGTCACATCATGGCCGTGGTGCTCGACCACGCGGGCGGCCCCGCGTAGAACCGCAGCGCCGCCACCCTCGCCATGGATTTCCGCCGGCAATCGCGGCACTGGCAAACCGCCGGCCATCTCTGGGCACATCGGCACGATGCGCCCTTCCATCTGCCAACGTGCCAGGATGCCGCCTTCGGTGACAACCGTACCGCCGTCATAGCGCACCGGCTGGCCCAGCAGACACGCGCTGACGAGGACACGTTGCACGGTCGATCGCTCCGGTTTAGCGACGCTCGCGACGAATCATCGTCACGACCAGCGTCAGCGACAGAATCACTAGCCAGATCAGCGACCACACCGGCACCGACACGCCAAAGACCGGCGGCATCGGCCCGACGCACAGGCCATCTGCTTCGAACACCTGCGGCAGCCATTTGGCTGTGGGCAGCGCGTTGACCCAGTTTTCGATCGGGTCAATACCGCACGTTGCCTTCGGATTCAGCAGCAGCGACACGTGGTACCCCGCCACGCAGAGGCCGGCCAGCCCGGACAGCATTCCCAGTCCGTGCCACAGCAGCCGCGTGGCAGACGACAACGCCGCCAGCAGCGAAAACACCCCAATGCCGAGGAACGCAAACCGCTGCAGGATGCACAGCGGACACGGCTGCAGCCCCTCTACGTGCTGCAGGTACAGCGCATAGCCGACCACCCCGAAGGAGATCACGGCAATCAGCAGGAAAAAGGCGCGCGAATTGGCTTGCATGGCGGCGTCAGATCAGGAGAAAGATCGTAGAGAAAAGTTGGCGGATTATCGCATTGCAACGGCACGTGCATTTTCAAATGGTGCGAGCGACATCGTTGCGAATTTTTGAAGGATCAGGCTTCCAGCGCCCGCACACGATCAATCGCCTGTTCAATGC
Organism: Ralstonia sp. ASV6; assembly: GCF_016429285.1. Lineage (GTDB taxonomy): Bacteria > Pseudomonadota > Gammaproteobacteria > Burkholderiales > Burkholderiaceae > Ralstonia > Ralstonia flaminis. Next base: position 18,925 of record NZ_JAELUI010000015.1, on the reverse strand, counting down.
GCTCAACGGCAATCACCTCCAGCCCGTCGATCGGCTGCTTGGGTGCATTCGATTTTGGGATGACAGCAATCGAAAAACCCAGTTTGGCCGCCTCCTTCAACCGCTCCTGGCCGCGCGGTGTGGGACGAATCTCACCCGCCAGACCGATCTCACCAAACACCACCAGCCCACGCGGCAGCGGCTTGTTGCGCATCGACGAATGGATCGCCAGCAGCACCGCCAAATCCGCCGCCGGCTCGGTGATCTTTACCCCGCCCACGGCATTGAGGAACACGTCCTGATCAAAGCACGCGATGCCCGCGTGGCGATGCAGAACCGCCAGCAGCATCGCCAGACGGTTCTGTTCCAGACCCACCGCCAAGCGGCGCGGGTTCGGCACATTGGCTGTATCTACCAGCGCCTGGATTTCCACCAGCAGCGGCCGCGTGCCCTCTTGCGTTACCAGCACGCATGAGCCTGGCACCACCTGTTCATGCTGCGACAGAAACAGCGCCGACGGATTCGCCACGCCGCGCAAGCCCTTCTCCGTCATCGCAAACACGCCCAGCTCGTTGACGGCGCCAAAGCGGTTCTTGAACGCGCGCACCAGCCGGTAGGACGAATGCGTATCGCCCTCGAAATACAGCACCGTATCGACGATGTGCTCCAGCACGCGCGGGCCCGCCAATGCGCCCTCCTTGGTCACATGGCCGACCAGGATGGTAGTCACGTCCAGCCGCTTGGCAATACGGGTGAGTTGTGCCGCGCATTCGCGCACCTGGGCCACGGAGCCCGGCGCGGAGGTCAACGCCTCCGAATACAGCGTCTGAATGGAATCGATAACGACGACTTCGGGCTTTTCCGTCTCGATGGTCGCCTGGATGCGTTCAAGTTGAATCTCTGCCAGCAACGCCAGATTCTGGCTATCGATGCCGAGACGGTGCGCACGCAGTGCAATCTGCGAACCAGACTCTTCACCGCTCACATACAGCACACGGCGCGAGGCCGACAGGTTGGACAGCGCCTGCAGCAGGAGCGTCGACTTGCCGATGCCCGGATCGCCGCCGATCAGCACCACGCCGCCGCCTACTAGGCCGCCGCCCAGCACGCGGTCAAACTCATCGATACCGCTGGAGAAGCGCGGTACGTCTTCTGCGTCGATCTCCGACAGCTTGCGTACCGTCGCGCTCGATGCCAACGACTGAAAACGCGCACCCGCGCCGGACGTCGGCTGCGCTACGGTTTCCACCAGCGTGTTCCATTGCTGGCAATGCGGGCACTGTCCCGCCCATTTCGGCGCCGTGCCACCGCACTCGGTGCACGTATAGACCGTCTTGCTTTTGGCCAAACAACCCCCTGCTTGCGGCCGCTACGCCTGCTGGGCGGCCGCTTGACCTTCGTATTCGTGTAACCTGGTGCGGCGCTCAGGCTGCCTTGCCGAGCTCGCCTGCGTCAGCCGTTTCAACCGGCTCAACGGTAACGGGCACGCGTGGAGCCACCGCGCACATCAGCTCATAACCGACGGTGCCTGCGGCATGTGCCACATCATCGATGGGCAGACCTTCGCCCCACAGCGTGACGGGCGTGCCAACGCGGGCGTTCGGCAGACCCGACAGATCGACGGTAATCATGTCCATCGACACACGCCCCACAGTGTGCGTGCGCACGCCGTCAACCAGCACCGGCGTGAACTGGCCACCCCAACCCGGAGCATGGCGCGGGTAGCCGTCTGCATAGCCGCATGCCACTACGCCGATGCGCATCGGGCGCTCTACGACAAAGCGCGAGCCATAGCCAATGGTGTCGCCGGGCAGCAGATCCTGAATGGCGATCAGTTCACTCTTGAGCGACATGGCCGGCATGAGGCCCGTGCCGTCAATGTCGCTGGCCAGGCCCGTCGGGGAGGCGCCGTACATGATCACGCCTGGGCGCACCCACTCGCGGTGCGCTTTCGGGTGCCACAGCGTGGCGGCGGAGTTCGACAGCGAGGCCTCGCCCGGCAACCCTTGCGTAGCCAGCTCGAAGGCAGCGAGCTGGTGCTCAATGCCGCGCGGGCCATCCGCATCGGAAAAATGCGTCATGTGGACGATGGTGCCGACGCCGGAGATGGCGCGGGCACGTTCCCACGCGGCACGGTAAGCCGCAGGCATGAAGCCGAGGCGGCTCATGCCGGTGTTGATCTTGAGCTGCACGCTGATGGGCCCTTTCAGACGGGCCAACTCCAGCATGCGCAACTGGTCTTCACTGTGGACGGTGGTGGTCAGACGATATTGCTCGACGATGGCGAGGTCTTCAGGCTTGAAGAAGCCCTCCAACAGTAGAACCGGCCCCTGCCAGCCAAGCTGGCGCACACGGACGGCCTCATCGAGATCGAGCAGCCCGAAACCATCGGCCTGGCGCAGGCCTTCGTAGGCGCGCTCGATACCGTGACCGTAAGCATTGGCCTTGACGACAGCCCACACGCGCGAATTCGGGGCATAACGGCGGGCAACCTGGAGATTGTTGGCAAGTGCGGGGCCGTGGATGACGGCCTGAATGGGTCTTGGCATGACGGCAAACCTGCAGAACGTTGGAGCGATGGCGCGCTTGTGGCGCGGCATCGATGTTGCAATGCAATAAATAGTGCGAGGCTGGCAAACGCGTAGCGGCCAGCCCCGAGCGATCAGCGTTCTATTTGACCACAGGACGCCAACTGGTTCGCGCCCGAGGGCCGATCGGCCAAAAAGAAAGTGCGCCGCCGTCACCGGAAGCGCACAAGTTTCATGTTATAAAGCCGTTCAATTTAGGCATGGGAAAACATACGTGATGCATTGGATGCATAAGGAAAGTTGGGCAACAGCCACTTCTTTTTGCGTGACTGCATCGCACCCGGTTTGACCATGTGCGCAGGCGAGACCAAAAGACGCACCGAGCGGAACGCATGCCTCGGACGCCTGTCAGTGAAGATTCCCACCGTTGCCCGGCGATGCATGTCTTGCAGCACCGAACCGGCCCGGTAAAGGGAACCACAGCCAGGGGAGCCTGCGCGGGCGGCGGCATGCATGCCGCACTCGCGCACCTGTGCGCTGCACGGCCGGTCAGCCGATGCATCGCGCAGCCGGCTGCCTGGGAGGGAAGCTTCCGCACGCCGGCACCGCGCCTGCGCGTCGTGAAGACGGGATTGGCACCGCGCTCTACGGGGACGAATTCGAAGGTATGAAGAAGGGCTTTTACACCATCATGGCGGCGCAGTTTTTTTCGTCGCTCGCCGACAATGCGCTGCTCATCGCCGCCATCGCCCTTCTGACAGAGATGCATGCGCCGCAGTGGATGACCCCGCTGCTCAAACTGTTCTTCGTGCTCTCTTACGTTCTGCTTGCCGCCTTCGTGGGCGCCTTTGCAGACTCCCGGCCCAAGGGCCGCGTGATGCTCATCACCAATGCCATCAAACTTATCGGCTGCGGCGTCATGCTCACCGGCGTGCATCCGCTGCTTGCATATGGCGTCGTGGGCTTTGGCGCGGCGGCATATTCTCCGGCCAAGTACGGCATCCTCACCGAGCTGCTTCCCCCAGAAAAACTGGTTGCCGCCAACGGCTGGATCGAAGGCCTTACGGTCAGTTCGATCATCCTTGGCACGGTGCTGGGCGGTGCGCTGATCTCCAAGCATGTGTCGACGTGGCTGTTGGCGTTTGATATTCCCGGCTTGGAAGCCATCGACACGCCCGCGGAAGCGGCCATGCTCGTCATCATGGCAATCTACCTGATCGCGGCGCTGTTCAATCTGCGCATTCCCGACACGGGTGCGCGCTACCCGCAGCAAGAGAAGAACCCGGTACGCCTGATCTCCGAATTTGCCGACTGCTTCAACGCGCTGTGGCGCGACCGACTGGGCCAGATCTCGCTGGCGGTGACGACACTGTTCTGGGGCGCAGGCGCCACGTTGCAGTTCATCGTGCTGAAGTGGGCGGAGCAATCGCTTGAGTTGAACCTGTCGCAGGGCGCCATCCTGCAGGCCGTGGTGGCCGTGGGCGTGGCCGCCGGCGCCATGGCGGCTGCGGTGAAGATCCCGCTGCGCCGCTCGCTCGATGTGTTGCCGGTGGGCGTGGCGATGGGCGCGGTCGTCATGCTGATGGCGTTCTACACCAAGCACACGGTTCCCGAAGTCACGTTCCACATCGGCGAGTTCAAGTTGCCGCTGTACATGCTGATCGCCTACCTGTTCTTGATGGTCGTGGGCGCAATGTCGGGCTTCTTCGTGGTGCCGATGAATGCGCTGCTGCAGCACCGTGGGCACGTGCTGCTCTCGGCGGGCCACTCGATCGCCGTGCAGAACTTCAACGAGAACGTTTCGGTGCTGCTGATGCTGTGCCTGTACGCACTGCTCATCAAGTTCAACGTGCCGGTGAGCATCGTGATCGTATCGTTCGGCATCTTCGTATGCATCACGATGGCGCTGGTGATGCGCCGGCACCGTATCAACGAGAAGCTGTTCCATACCGCCGCCCTCATCGGCGAGGATAAGCACCACTAAGCGTTGCCGCGCGCCTCCGCCAGGAGCCACGCGCGAAACGCCGCCACCTCAGGCCGCCCAGCCGAGGCACGCGGATACACCAGCCAGTAGCTGAAGTCGTTCGGCATGCTCACGTCGAACGGCTGCACCAGCCGCCCGGCCGCCAGATCATCCGCAGCAAGCAGCAACCGGCCCAACGCCACGCCCTGGCCCTCTACGGCCGCCTGCAGGACCATCCCCGCATCGTTGAAGACCACGCCCGATGTCCGCCGGGGCGGGGTCACACCGGCGTGCTCGAACCAAGCGCGCCAAGCGCCCTTGGGTTCGTCATGCAGCAGCGTGGCATGGCGCAGGTCGGTCGGCGCTGCCAATGATTCGCGCAACGCCGGGCTGCACACGGGGCTCAGGTACTCACGTGCGATGAGGTCGGCTTTCAGGCCGGGCCAGCGGCCCAGCCCCGAGCGGATGCCAATGTCGAAGCTGTCGTCGGTGTGGGCCCACAGCGTGGTGGAGGTAGTCAGTTTCAGCTCGATCTCCGGATGCTGCGCGCGGAAGCCGCCCAGCCTCGGCAGCAACCAGCGTGACGCAAACGACGGCAACGCGGTGATGCGCAGCGTATCTTGCGAGCGCCCGCTCAAGCGCGCAGTCGCCTCCGCCAGACCGTCGAACAGATGCGTCAGCTCGGATAGATAACTGCCCCCTTCCACCGTCAACGTCAGCGCATGACCACGCCGGGCAAACAGCTTCAAGCCAAGCCAGTCCTCCAACTGCCGCACCTGATGGCTGATAGCCGCTTGCGTAACGCAGAGCTCCGCAGCAGCGCGGGTGAAGCTCAGGTGGCGCGCGGCTGCCTCGAAAGCCCGCAGCGCCCCCAACGGCGGCAGTCGTCGCATCGTGTTTGCTCGATAACCCAGGTTGATCGAAGCCATGAGGATAGATCGTTTTGCACCACATCGCGTGGCCCGTCTAATGACGGTTTCGGCGCACACCGCGCCATCGCCATTGGAGATCGACACCATGCTCGCTTGGGAACTGTGGGCCGCCTTTTTTGGCTACGCCATTCCGATGGTCATCAGCCCTGGCCCGGGCAACACATTGCTGGCGACCACTGGCGGGCGCTTCGGCATTCGCGGCTCGGTACCGTTCTGGCTAGGCTTTGAAGCCGCCAACCTGGTGCTGTGTCTGATCTACGGCCTCGGGCTCGGCCGCGTGCTGCACGACTATCCGGCCATCGAACAAGCGTTGAAATGGGTAGGCGTGCTGTATCTGCTCTATCTCGCCAAGGGCTTCCTGATGCCGTCGGCCAAGGGCACTGCGGAAGAGCGCGATACCTCGTGCCTGGGTTTCGGTGCGGGCTTCTTCTGCGTCATGGTCAACCCGAAGATCCACTCGATGATCGTCGTGATGTTCGCGCAGTTCCTCAAGCCTGGTGCGGGCATGGCAACGCAGGTGATGCTGCTCACGGCGGCCTTCTTGGTCGTTTGCGTGGCGTGCCACTTTCCGTGGATTGCGGGCGGCAAGGTCGTGCTGCAGCGCTTGCGCTCACCGCGGGCGCTGCGCATTCAGGGATGGATATTCGGGCTGTGCATGCTCGGCGTGGCAACGTATGTCGCCCTCACCTGAGTGCGATGCTATTGGCCACCGTGCTCTGCATAGACCTTGCGCGCGAGGCACAGGTCTTCCCACGCGCGGGCCTTGTCAGTGAGCGTGCGCAACAGGTAAGCCGGGTGATACGTCACCACCACGGGCACGCCTTCCACCTCGTGCACCTTGCCGCGCAGCTTGCTCACAGCCGTCTGTGTCTGCAGCAGGTTCTGCGCGGCAACGCGGCCCAGCACAACGATGATGCGGGGCTTGACCAGCGCAATCTGGCGCTTGAGATACGGATCGCACATCGCCGCTTCATCCGGTTCCGGATCACGATTGCCGGGCGGACGGCACTTGAGCACATTGGCGATGAACACGCCTTTCTCACGCGAGAGGCCCACAGCGCGCAGCATGCTGTCGAGCAGCTTGCCGGCCTGACCGACAAAGGGCTCACCTTGCTTATCTTCGTTCTCGCCTGGGGCCTCGCCGATCAGCATCCACTCGGCCTGGCGGTCACCGACACCAAAGACCGTGTTGGTGCGACGCTCGCACAACTTGCACGATGTGCAGTTGGAAACGGCGTCTTCCAGCTGTGCCCAGTCAAACGCTGCAATGCGTTGCGCGCGGGGCGCGGCAGCGTCGTTCGGCGCATCGGTTGCATGAGCCACTTCATGCACCTCGGCGCGCGCGACAGCGAGTTCCTGGGCCGCCACCGCAACCTCAGCGGCAACCGGTTCAGTAACGGCAACCTCGACGATCTCAGCAACCTCCACCCCGGCCGGCTCGGCGCCGCGCAGTACCCATTCGCTGGAAACGCCCAGCGCCTCCAGCATGCGAGATCGACGATTCATGCTGCCTCCACCCCGCTTGCTTCACAGACGATGCGCATGACGAGCGCATCTTCGCGCGTGTTGTTCTCGGCCGGGTAATAGCGCTTGCGGCGGCCAATCTCGGCAAACCCGACACGGCGATACAGCGCAATCGCGCCGGTATTGGACGGCCGCACTTCCAGTAGCAGGCTGCTGAAACCATGTGCAAGCGTCAGCGCCACTGCCAGACGCAGTAGCCAACGCCCCAGCCCCTGCCGCTGCCAGACGGGGGCCACCGTCACGTTCAGCAGGTGCATCTCGTCAACTACCGGCATCAGGATCAGATAGCCCGCGACTTCGTTGCCACCATCACGCAGCACGATGCCAACGTGACCCGACTTGAGCGAGTCCTCGAAGTTACCGCGCGACCAGGGAAACGCAAACGCGACTTGCTCGATGGCAGCCACGCCGCTCAGGTCCAGCGCCGTCATGCGTTCGGTACGCCAGCCAGCCGGCAGCGGCGTTTGCGCAGTCACACTGGCCAATGCGTTGTCGATCAGGCTCATGCGCGGAGTCCTGCCGCAGCCTTGGCCTGCTGTACGGCCTGGCGCTCTTCGATGGTGAGTGCAACCTTGTCACGCACATACAGCGGAGCGGCATCCTCGGGGCGGACCGTGTGGCCGGCAGCCAGCAGGCGCAACCCGAGCATGACGATCTCGCGCGCATGCGGCGCCACCTCGGGCAGCACGGCGGCCGCGCCGGTCGCAGCGGCCAGTTGATCGCCGAATACCGTGGCAGCATTGCCGACCAGCCAATATGGCTGCGACGGCGCGATCACGGTCTGTGGGGCGCCCACCTGGATGGCCGAAAGCGCATGCCAGCCCGAAGCATCCTGTGCAGCATGGGCGGGGACGAAGCTGGCCCAGTAGCACTCGTCCATCCGCGCATCGAGTGCAACCGTCACCGCCGTACCGGCTGGCAATGTTGTTCGTGTCTGCTCCGCGCATGCCACCAGGGAGTTGACCGGCACCACCGGCAAGTCGGCGCCAAACGCCAGACCCTGCGCGACACCGCAAGCAGTACGCAGCCCAGTAAAGGAGCCGGGCCCTGCGCCAAAGGCAATCGCTGCACAATCGGCCAGGGCGATGCCGGCCTCGGCCAGCAATTCGCCGGCGGCCGGCAGCACACGGCTGCTGGAGCGCGCGCCGGTGTGCTCATGGCGGAACAGCGTGCGCGTGCCGTCACCAAGGGCGACGGAACAGAACTCGGTGGAGGTATCGAAAGCAAGAATCCAGGGCATGGCGGCATTGTACCGGCTGGTGTGACGGCTGAATGCGCAAACCGACACCACCCTATGGGCAAACGTGAGCGGAAAACCGAAGGCATCCTCGAATTCAAACGGCCCGACCGCGCGACCCCGGCGCTATCATCGCCGGACCATTGTTTTCAGCCGGGAATCATCATGAGCGACCTGCAAGCCCGTTTCGACCAAGCCCAGATCGACGTCAAGGGCCTCTCCGAGCGCCCCGCCAACATGACGCTGCTGCGTCTGTACGCCCTCTTCAAGCAAGGCAGCGAAGGCGATGCGCACGGCGACAAGCCGGGCTTCACCGACATCGTCGGCCGCTACAAGTTTGAAGCGTGGGAAGGCCTGAAGGGCACCTCGCAAGACGACGCCAAGCAGAAGTACATCGACCTCGTCGAAGAACTGAAGAGCGGCGCGACGACCTGATCGTTGCCTCGTCAGACGAAAAACCGGGCCTTGTGCCCGGTTTTTTTATTGCGCGGCGGGAATGGCGGATGCCACCTCGCGCCGCCGCATGCGCCACGCAGCCAGCACCGCCAGTGCGCACAGTGTGCCAAGGAAGATGAATGTCTCATCGAAGGCGAGAATGCGTGCTTCCGGATCAACCGCGGCGCCATGGATGGTCTCAATGCCGCGTGACGCGAGCCGCCATTGCAGGAAGATGCCCGTGGCCGACACGCCAATCGCCCCGCCGAGCTGGCGCAGGAAATTGACGGCGCTGGAACCCTGCGGGATCAGTGTGAAATCCACACCGCGCATGGCACCCAGGCTCAATGATGGCAGCACGAAACCCAGCCCGATCCGGCCAACAACGGCAATGGCGATCAGCAACAAATAGCTCGTCGCGCGGGTGTTGGTGGCCATCAGGAAGAAGGACACTGCCAGCGCAGCCAACCCGAACGACACTAGCCGGAACGGCTCGATGCGATTGGTCAGGCGCCCCGCCAGGATGATCGTCACGGCCAGCACCAACCCGGCCGGCAGCAAGACCAGCCCCGCACGCGACGGCGCATAGGCCAGTGCCACCTGCATATACACCGGCACCAGATACGTCGAGCCGTACAACCCCGCTCCGTAGATAAAGGCGACCACCGCCCCCATCGCAAACTGCCGGTAGCTGAACAGCCGCAGATCCAGCAATGGCGACTCCACCCGCCGCTGCCAGAAGATGAAACCCACCACACATGCTGCCGCCACGGCCATCAGCATGACACCATGTACGGCATCGGAATGCAGCGCCACAAGCCCGTTGAGCAGCGACACCGTGGCCGCGCCGATCAGCAGCAGACCTCGCCAATCGAGCGGCTTGGGCTCCCCCGCCATGGATGAATTGAGCGCCATGAAGCGCCGCGCCATCACCCAGCCCAGCAGCGTGAACGGCACCACCACGAAAAAGATCGAGCGCCAGCCGAACAGCTCCACCAGAAAGCCGCCCACGCTTGGGCCCACCGCTGGCGCCAGCACCACACCAAAACCGAACAGACCGAACGCCTTGCCCTGCTCCCGCTCAGGAAACACGCGCAGGATCAGGATATTGGGCAACGGCTGCATGACGCCAGCGGCAATGCCTTCCACCACCCGCATGGCGATCATCACCTCGTAGTTGGGCGACAGCCCCCCGGCCAATCCGCCCAGCCCGAGCAGCAACAACGCCCCGACAAAAGTACGTCGCAGGCCGAAGCGCAATAGCAGCCACGGCGTGAGCAGCATCGCCAGCGTCATCGCCACCATGAAGCTGGCGGACACCCACTGCGCGCGCTCCTGCCCGAGAACGAAATGCCGGCTCAGATCGGGAATCGCCACATTGACGATGGTGGCCGAGATGACGGACGACACCGCGCCCACCATCAGCGTGAACAATACGAGCCACTTGAAGCGCTCGCCGTAGCGAGCACGCAGGGCCTCCAGGGTGGGCGTAAATGTCGTCATGGTCTCGTTCTAGTGATGTGAGACGACTTGGGGGACAAACCCTGCCCGGTGCGTCCTCCACGCATCAGGCGGGCGGTGAAGCAATTAGCCGAGGCGGCCAGTGGCGGCAATCTCACGAATGCGGCGCACGGTATCGATATCGCTTTCGCGATAGGCCGATTTGACGATCTCGGAATAGCGCGTGTCGCCCGTTTCATCGGCGCTGGGCAGCGTGGTGTCGTAGACGAAGCGGATGAACGTCGCATTGGCGTCGTTTGTCTCGATCGTCATGGTGAGCGAGCCGCCAGCGTGCTCGCCCGTGGCTGCGGTCGTATAGGTCACGCGCTTGTGCGGTTCGAGGGTCACGCGATCCTGAATGCGCGCCTTGCCGAAACGCAGCTCTCGCTCGATCCAGCCATCGCCTTCCGCAGTGATGATGCATTCGTCCAGGCTTTCGACAAATTCAGTCTGTTCCCGCACGCGCAGCACCAGGCCTTGCCAGATCTGGTTCAGCGTCAGCGTGTCGATGAGGGGGTTCAGTGGATCGTTGACTTCCACCAGGTGTTCAAAGCGCAAAGCGGCCTCCGCAAAATTTCCTGACATTATCGCGCGGCAGCGGAAAAATGAAAAAACGCCGGCGGGTTGCCCCAACCGGCGTTTCCATTGCGACCCAAGCGTCGCTTAGCGTCAGATCTCTTCGTACAGCGGCAGCGTCAGGAATTCTTCAAAGTTTTCCGACGTCGACATTTGTTCGAAGATCACTGCAGCGCGGTCAAAGTGGCCTACCGCGCCCGTCTCCTTCACCTTGGCCAATTCTTCCGGGATCAGCTTGCGCACGAGGTCAGCCGTGACCTTCGTGCCGTCTTCCAGCTTGCCCTTGGGCGAGCGGATCCACTGCCACACCTGCGAGCGGGAGATTTCCGCCGTGGCGGCATCTTCCATCAGGTTGTGGATGGGCACGCAGCCGTTACCAGCCAGCCAGGCACCCAGATAGTGGATACCCACGTTGATGTTCATGCGCAGGCCAGCTTCGGTGATCGGCGTTTCCGGCTGGAAGTCCAGCAGGTCAGCGGCCTTCACTTCCACGTCCGGGCGCTGCTTCTCGAACTGGTTCAACTTGTCGCCCAGCACAGCCACGAATTCCTTCATCGCCGGTTCGACCAGACCCGGGTGAGCCACCCAGCCGCCGTCGTAGCCGTCGGTCGCGTCGCGCTTCTTGTCGTTGATGATGCCGGCCATGGCGATGGCGTTCTTCTCCGGATCGTTCTTGATCGGGATCAGCGCGCTCATGCCGCCGATGGCGGGCGCGCCGCGCTTGTGGCAGGTCTTGAGCAGCAGCAACGCGTAGGCGCGCATGAACGGCGAGGTCATCGTCACCTTGGCGCGATCAGCCAGGCAGAAGTTCTTGTCGACCTTGAACTTCTTGATGCACGAGAAGATGTAGTCCCAACGGCCGGCGTTCAGGCCCGCGCTGTGCTCGCGCAGTTCGTACAGGATTTCTTCCATCTCGAACGCCGCGAGGATGGTTTCGATCAGCACGGTGGCCTTGATCGTGCCTTGCGGCAGGCCGATCTCGTTCTGGGCCATCACGAAGATGTCGTTCCACAGGCGTGCTTCCAGATGGCTTTCCATCTTCGGCAGGTAGAAGAACGGGCCGGCGCCGCGGGCGATCTGTTCGCGGGCGTTGTGGAACAGGAACAGTGCGAAGTCGAAGATGCCGCCGGAGACGCGTTCACCGTCGATCAGCACGTGCTTTTCGTCCAGATGCCAGCCGCGCGGACGCACCTGCAGGGTGGCGACCTTGTCGTTGAGCTTGTACGTCTTGCCGTTCTGCTCCAGCGTGAGCGTGCGGCGGATGGCGGCCTTCAGGTTGACCTGACCCTGGATCTGGTTGTGCCAGTTGGGCGAATTCGAATCCTCGAAGTCGGTCATGTAGCTGTCCGCGCCCGAGTTGAACGCGTTGATGACCATCTTGGCATCCACCGGGCCGGTGATTTCCACACGGCGGCAATGCAGCGCCCGCGGGATCGGCGCGACCTTCCAATCGCCTTCACGGATGGCCTTGGTTTCAGCCAGGAAGTCCGGGCGCTCGCCGGCGTCCAGGCGCTTGGCGCGCTCGACACGGGCAGCCAGCAGCTCTTTGCGGCGCGGCTGGAAGGCACGGTGCAGCTTGGCAACCAGCGCCAGTGCTTCGGGGGTCAGAATGTCTTCGTAGGCCGGCAGGATCTCGGCCTTGATCTCCATGCCTTGGGGCAGCGTGAGCGCCATGGTTTTCTCCAGAGGATGATGTGAGGGTTGAACGCGTTTTGTCTTGCTTTGGCCCTATGGCTGGGCCGATTTGAGATGCCTTACGTCAGTTGCCTTGCCTGTACAAATTGCAGCAGATCGCGCATGTCGTGCCCGGCTGCGGTGGGTGCCACGTCGAGCACCTCGGGCGGATGCCCCAGGCGATTGATCCAGAAGGTCGTGAAGCCGTACCACGTCGCCCCGCAGGCATCCCAGCCGTTGGACGACACAAAGAGAATCTGTTCAGCCGGCACGCCAAAGGCTTGCGGTGCCAGCGCGTAAGCTTGCGGCGCGGTCTTGTAGAGCTTGACCACGTCGACCGAGAGCACGTGGTCGAACAGCCCCGACATGCCCGCACTCTTGACGGCGATGTCCAACATCTGCGGATTGCCGTTGGAGAGGATGCCCAGCGGCAATCCCATCTCGCGCAGGCGGCGCAGCGCGGGCACGTTCTCGGGAAACGCCGACAAACACGCATACTCGCGCATCAGCGTGGCTTCGTCATGCTCCGACAGGGGCAGCCCCAGGCGTGCCGCCGCATAGCGCAGCGCATCGATGGTGATGTCCCAGAAAGGCTTGTAGTGCTCGCCCGAGGGGCCCGCCAGCGAGCGGATGCGCGTGTAGTCGATCTGCTTGTCACGCCAGAGCACCGACAGCGCCTCGCCCTTGCCGGCAAAGAGTTGCTCGGCGCGCGCAGCTACGGAATACACGTCGAACAACGTGCCATAGGCGTCGAAGACCACCGCGCGAATCGAACTCATAGACAAGCCCCACGAAGCTCCACGTAACCGAGGGTCGCACGCTCCGCTTGTTCTATTACACAGAACGCCTCTCCGACCTTCGCAACGAGGGCCATTGTAGAAAAGGTGACGCACCGCACAAAGACGGCAATGGTCACTTGATCTTTAACTTTTACCATCGGAATGACGAGTGATAACCTTTATATTCGTCACAATCCCACGCTTTCCGATACATTCCAACTCCTATGTCTCTGTGGGCCCAATTCTGGTCGATTGCACAGTTCGTGCCGGTCGCAAAACTGATGCTGTACGCCGCACTGGCGCTGCTGGCCGGTCTGGTGCTGGGCGTCATGGTGGCATGGGGGCTGCATCGTGCCGGGCTGCTGCGTCGGCGCACTCGGATCGGGCGTTGGGTGGCACGCCTGCATTTCCTGTATCTGCCTATCGTGCTGGCAATCTGCGCGATGCAAGCCGCATTGGCCCTGTGCGTGGAAGGCACATTGGCCGAACACCTGAAGACCGCTCGCCCCGTCATCCGGACATTGACGCAGCAGACGCTTGGCACGATGCAGGTGCAACTGCAATCGCTGCTTGAACAGCATCCACAGCTGTCCACGGTTTCCATTGAGCATGTGGTGGACGTCGCCGTTGACCAAGCCGCGCAGGCACCGGAGGCCATGGGGAATGGCGCGCTGCGGCAACTGGCTGCGGCGGGTGCCGCACTACTGGGGACACACGCGTTTCGGGAAACAATCAAGGACGTGCTGGTGGAGCGCCTGCAGAAACTCGCTCATATCGATGCGCAAACCACGCGCATTGCGCTGCGCCAATCCCTGGCATCACTGGCTGACGGAGAATTCGTGGCGAGTATCCTGGCCGAGCGGATACATGCATTCTTCATTGCGCTTTATCGCGGCATCGGGTTGCATTGCCTCTTTTGGCTGGCCCTGGCGGCACTAGAAATCGGTCTGGCGCAATGGCGCTTGCGCCGGACATCGACATCGACGGAACTCCCCGCCTAACAGCGCTGGCATCAGAATGGATCACTTCAAGCAACTCGAAACCTTTGTCGCCGTGGCCACGCGCGGCAGTCTGTCTTCTGCGGCCGCCGCTGAAGGTGTGGCACCGGCCATCATCGGGCGCCGCATCGATGCGTTGGAGGAGCGCCTGGGCGTGAAGCTGCTGGTGCGCACCACGCGGCGCATCACCCTCACCTTTGAAGGCTCGGCGTTCCTGGAGGATTGCCAGCGCATCCTCAACGACCTGCATAACGCCGAGGCCAGCGTCTCTGCCGGCGGCGTGAAGGCCAGCGGCCACCTGCGGATCACGGCCCCGGCCGGCTTCGGCCGTCGCCACGTCGCGCCGATGGTGCCGGACTTCATCGAAGCACATCCGGATGTGTCGATGACGCTGGACCTGGGCGACCGCGTCGTCGACCTCGTCAATGAAGGGTTCGACTGCGCCATCCGCCTGGGTGATCTGCCCGACTCAAGCCTGGTATCGATCCGCCTGTGGGAGAACCGCCGCGTCGTGGTAGCCGCACCTGTCTATCTGGAGCGCCATGGCGTGCCAACCCAGGTGGAGCAGCTCTCGGGCCACAACTGCCTGGCCTTTGGCGCCAGCGCCAACGTGCAGCGCGGCTGGGTCTTCCAGCAAGGCGGCAAGACCGTCACCGTGAAGGTATCGGGCACGATGGAATGCACCGACGGCGCCGTGCTGCGCGAATGGTGCGTGCAGGGCTACGGCCTGGCATGGCGCTCGTGGTGGGAGGTCGGCCACGACATCGCCACGGGCAAGCTGGTGACGGTGTTGGATGCGTTCGAGGCACCGCCGATCGGGATCCACGCTGTGTTTCCGCAGCGCAAGCATCTGCCGCTGCGTGTGCGGCTCTTCATCGATTTCCTCAAGAACACCTACGGTAACCCGGCCTACTGGCGCCGGGCCGATGCCCTCATCGGGATGGACTAGCGATCACTCCGGATGGGTGGAACATTGCACGCGGCCTACAATCAAGACAACGCGTATCCACCCAACCAAGGAGGCCGCATGTTCCAGCACATCCTCATCCCGACCGATGGTTCCGAGCTGTCGCGCAAGGCGGTGGCGGGCGCGCTCGACTTTGCCAAAACGCTTGGCGCGCGCCTGACGGCCTATACGTGCCTGGAGGAATACCCCTACACGCCCTTCTCCGAGATCGTCGTGGAGACCCCTCAGGCATTCAAGGAACGCGTTGAAGCCCAGGCGCGCGTGGTGCTCAAGGACGTGGAAGACGCCGCACGCAGCGCTGGCATCGACTGCGATACCGACATGAGCTGCTTTGCCGTGCCCTACATGGGCATCATCGATGCGGCCGAACGCCACGGCTGTGATGTCATCTTCATGGCCTCGCATGGCCGGCGCGGACTGGCCGGACTGCTGCTCGGCAGCGAGACGCAGAAGGTGCTCACACACACCGAGATTCCAGTGATCGTCTATCGCTGAGCCGCTTCCAGAAGACAGTATTCCATCGACATGCAGCCGCCCCTTACCGGGCGGCTTTCTTTTTGTTCTTGACTCTTGGCTTATCCACGTATACAACTTTGTACACAAAATTAAATATTATTGTGTACATTTTTGCGCACAATGAATGCACGGCCCAGACACGACTTCATGCCGGCATAAACCAAGGAGAAGACAGAATGACCACCACCACCGCTTCGGCGGCATCAGCGGGCGATCCGCCGCACGCGCATTCCAACGCCGTCATCAAGCCACAGTACGACCCACGGCTCACCAACGAAGACCTCGCCCCGCTGCGCAAGCAAACCTGGGGCACCTACAACATCTTCGCGTTCTGGATGTCGGACGTGCACAGCGTGGGCGGTTACCTGACGGCGGCGAGCCTGTTCTCGCTGGGCCTCTCCAGCCTGCAGGTGTTGTTTGCGCTGCTGGTGGGCATCCTGATCGTGCAGTTCTTCTGCAACCTTGTCGCCAAACCCAGCCAGGCCACCGGCACACCGTACCCGGTGATCTGCCGGGCATCGTTCGGGGTACTCGGGGCCAACATTCCGGCCATCATTCGCGGGCTGATCGCGGTGGCGTGGTACGGCATCCAGACCTATCTGGCCTCGCACGCCTTCCTGGTGCTGGCACTGAAATTCATGCCGGAACTCGCGCCCTACGCGGACGTGAAGCAACACGGCTTTGTCGGCCTGTCCACGCTGGGTTGGTCAGCCTTCATGGTGCTGTGGGTGCTGCAAGCCTTTGTGTTCTGGCACGGCATGGAATCGATCCGCAAGTTCATCGACTGGGCTGGCCCGGCGGTGTATGCGGTCATGATTGCGCTGGCAGTGTGGTTGGTGCACAAGGCTGGCTGGACAAACATCAACTTCACGCTCTCCTTCCTCAAGTACGAAGGCTGGGATGCCGTGCCCGTGATACTGGGCGGGATCGCGCTGGTGGTGTCGTACTTCTCAGGCCCAATGCTCAACTTCGGTGACTTCTCGCGCTACGGCAAGGACTTCGGCTCGGTCAAGCGCGGCAACTTCTGGGGCTTGCCGGTCAACTTTCTCGGCTTTGCTCTGCTGGTGGTCATTACCACCTCCGCCACGCTGCCCGTGTTTGGCCAATTGATTTCCGACCCGGTGGAAGTCATCGCCCGCATCGACAGCACGACAGCAGTGGTGATCGGCGCGCTGACCTTCATGATCGCGACCATCGGCATCAACATCGTCGCCAACTTCGTCTCACCGGCCTTCGACTTCTCCAACGTGGCGCCGCAGCACATCAGCTGGCGCACGGGCGGCATGATCGCGGCGGTGGCATCGATCTTCATCACGCCCTGGAACCTCTACAACAACCCCGAGGTGATCCACTACACGATCGACGTGCTGGGCGCCTTCATCGGTCCGCTGTTCGGCATCCTGATTGCCGACTACTACTTCGTGCACCGCCAGCAGGTGCACGTGGATGACCTCTACACGCTGCGCCCCACAGGCCGCTACTGGTTCCGCAACGGGTACAACCCGGCAGCCGTCTGGACGATGATCCCGTCCGCGCTGGTCCCGATGGCGTGCGTGGTGTTCGAGCGTCTGCAGTGGCTGGCCAACTACAGCTGGTTCATCGGCGTGGGTATTGCGCTGGTGCTCTACACCGTGCTGAGCCGCAAACAACTCGCCTCCGCCCATTGACCCTCACGACGCATCGATATGGACATCCGCATCATCAACCCCAATACAACCACCAGCATGACCGCGCTGATTGGCCGCTGCGCGCAGGCTGCAGCCGCATCGGGCACACGCATCACGGCGGTCAGCCCCAAGATGGGTCCGGCCTCCATCGAGAGCCACTACGACGAAGCGCTCTCGGTACCCGGCATCCTGGAGGAAATCCGCCACGGCGAACGCGACGGCGCCGATGCCTACGTCATCGCCTGCTTTGGCGATCCGGGCCTCTATGCCGCGCGTGAGCTGGCGCACGGCCCCGTGATTGGCATTGCCGAAGCGGCCATGCACATGGCCAGCCTGATCGGCAACAGCTTCAGCGTGGTGACGACGCTGGAACGTACTGTCGGCATGGCCTGGCACCTTGCCGAGCGCTACGGCATGCGCCATGCCTGCCGCAACGTCCACGCGAGTGACCTGCCGGTGCTGGATCTGGAAAAGCCGGGCTCCAATGCGCGCGGCATCATCCTGCAAGCCTGCCGCGATGCACTGGCGCAGGACCGCAGCGACTGCATCGTGCTCGGCTGCGCCGGCATGGCCGACCTATGCGAAGACCTGAGCGCCGAACTGGGCGTGCCCGTCATCGACGGAGTGGTGGCGGCGGTGAAGCTGGTGGAGGCGCTGGTCGGCATGCGGCTATCGACCAGCAAGCGCGGCGATTGGGCACGCCCGCTGCCCAAACCCTACACGGGGATGCTTGCACCGTTTGCATTAGCCTAGTGCGGCACGGGAGGGTGCATTTGCTACCATGCATCCTTCCGCCTTTTCTTCCGCTCTGCCACCCGCCATGCCCGCATCCGAACGGGAAACCACCGACACCCAGCCTGCTGCCGAACCGATCTACCAAGGCCTGCTGACGGCCATCATGGAGCACCGCTTGGCCGCTGGCACCAAGTTGGTCGAAGAGCGGTTATGTGAAGCCACCGGCGCAGGCCGACCGCGCATACGCCAGGTGCTGGCGCGGCTGGCGCATGAGCAACTCGTGACGCTCGTACCCAACAAAGGAGCCTTCGTCGCGCAGCCCTCCGTAGAGGAGGCGCGCGACGTCTTTCAGACCCGCCGCATCATCGAACCCGAACTGGCTGCCATGCTGGCACGCGCATGCAGGCCGGCTCAGGCCACACGCCTGCGCAAACACATTGCCGCAGAGCATGCCGCACGCGAGCGCGGAGATCGCGCAGCCACCATCCGCCTCTCCGGCGAGTACCACGTGCTCGTCGCCGAGATGGCCGGCAACCACGTCTTGGAGCGGCTGATTCGCGAGACCGTCTCGCGCACCTGCCTGATCATCACGCTGTACGACCGCCCCGGCCTGCCCGCTTGCCCCGAGCACGAGCACGACACCCTCACGGAAGCCATTACCGCGGGCGATGCGGCACGCGCGCACGACCTGATGCGCGAGCACCTTGAGCACATCGAGCATTCGCTGGACCTGCATACCACGCCAACGTCGGCGCTGGATCTCGAATCGATTTTCAAGCGCGCATAAAAAAAGGTAATTCCTACCCAAACCGGACCAGAGTTACCCTGGTCCGACCATGAAGCGATGCCCGGATTGTTCCGCAAGCAGGCCCTACAAACTCTCCGATGGGCGGCTCAAATGCCGCGCATGCGGCA
>NZ_JAELUI010000159.1 GCF_016429285.1 Ralstonia sp. ASV6 | reverse complement strand
GCGGCGCCTTGTTTGCCTGAATGGCCGCCAGCGTGAGCGCGCCATAGGCGACGAACTCCCCCTGCGGGATGAAGATCACGCGCGTGACCGAAAACACCAGTACGAGCGCCAATGCCAGGAGCGCGTAGATCGCGCCCGATGTCACGCCGTCCTGCGCCAGGATGGCGGCAATCGACAAGTCCATGAGTCTCCTCGTTCTTGTAGTCATGGCATTCGCGCAGGCTGCAGGCCGCACGAGGGGGCACCACGAGTTACGAGATAGTAAATTTCTTACGAAAGGATGAAATTGGCGAGAACCCTAAGCCCGCTAACGCGGTACGCGTGCTCGACGGGCGCTCGCCTTGGCGGGTTCGGGTGCCGGCGCCTGTAGCATCGCAGAAAGCTGTGTCACGAAGGCACGCAGCGTGGCTTCGTGCTCGCCGCCGCGTTCCGCATGAAAGAGCGGCTCCAGGTTCAGCGCGATGAGTACCAACGCCAACTGCCCGCGCTCGCCAAACACCGGCAATGACAGCGCGCTCACCCCAGGCAACAGGCTGCCCGAGACCCATGACGCGCCCTCC
Organism: Ralstonia sp. ASV6; assembly: GCF_016429285.1. Taxonomy (GTDB): domain Bacteria; phylum Pseudomonadota; class Gammaproteobacteria; order Burkholderiales; family Burkholderiaceae; genus Ralstonia; species Ralstonia flaminis. Next base: position 11,349 of record NZ_JAELUI010000159.1, on the reverse strand, counting down.
CGGCGAATGTCTTCACACAGGCGGTAGTAGTCCGTCAGCGAGCGCGGCAGATCCGGCAGATCGTCGCTGCCGCGCTTGTGCAGTTCACGCTCGACCAGCGGCAGCGTCTGCTCGATCGGCAGATACGCACCGAACAGGCGGCCAGTGGCGGAATTGAGCATCGGCATGACATCCCCGATGCGCAGGTTCACGCCAGGTGCGCCGCCGGCTTTTTCCCAGTGCACAACGGTTGGGCCACGATCGCTCCACACAGCAATGCCGATGGTGTGGCCGGTCTGGTCACGCACACCAGCCAGCAAAGGCCGCGTGCGGATGATGGCATCGGTGCGGTTGAGGCTCGCCAACCCCAGGCGCAGCGCAAAGGGCCCAAGCTCATAACGGCCGGTAAGCGGGTCTTGCGAGACAGCCCCCACGCGCTGCAGGCTCACCAGGTAGCGATGCGCCTTGGACGGATGCATGCCCGCCGCACGTGCCAGATCACCCAGTGCCATCGCGCGCATGGCATGCGTCAGCGCCACCAGCAATTGAGCGCCGACCTCGATGGACTGAATGCCGGAGCGGTCGCGATTTGCGCGCGCATCGTCAGCATCGCCATCGGGTGGCAGGTCGTCTTCGACTTCAGTGGTCTCCATGTCCTCGTGGGGCGCAAGTTGGGTAGCACCGGGCAGTGCCGGAGCCGACAAGTGCTGCGAGCGTAGCATGCGGACCGCCGCTGTTAACGGCGTTTTAATTTTTATGCATTGTAGAAACAATGCTTCTAATCATAATCAACGTATACCCTAGGCGCGCCACCCAACCGTGCAGTCTATGATTGCCAACGTTCGGTTTTGCCTGACATCAGCGTGCCTCCAACCACGCGCTCACGGCATCTTCACGCCGAAACAAATTCCCCAAAACGTAATTCACTACGACAGGAGTGACAGAATGGCCAAAGCCTTCGCCTCGCAAGCCGACCTCGAGGCCAAACAAGTCACCTTCACCCAGCTCTCCCCCAACGCCTACGCCTACACCGCCGAGGGCGATCCGAACTCGGGCGTCATCATCGGCGACGACGCGGTGCTGATCGTGGACACCACCGCCACGCCGGCGATGGCGCAGGACCTGATCGCGCGCATCCGCGCCATTACCGACAAGCCGATCAAGCATGTGGTGCTGTCGCACTACCACGCAGTGCGCGTGCTGGGCGCGTCGGCCTACTTTGCTGAAGGTGCACAGAACATCATCGCCAGCCGCGGCACGTACGAAATGATCGTCGAGCGCGGTGAAGCGGATATGAAGTCAGAAATCGAACGCTTCCCGCGTCTGTTTGCCGGCGTGGAAACCGTGCCCGGCCTGACCTGGCCGACGCTGGTGTTCGAGCGCGAACTCACGCTGTTCCTCGGCAAACTGGAAGTGAAGATCCTGCACCTGGGCGCCGGCCACACGAAGGGCGACACGGTGGTGTGGATTCCGTCGCAGAAGGTGCTCTTCTCGGGTGATCTGGTCGAATATGATGCCGCCTGCTACTGCGGGGACGCGCAGCTCGAAGAGTGGCCCGCCACGCTGGATGCGCTGCGTGCGCTCGGCGCCGACAAGCTCGTGCCCGGCCGCGGCCCGGCGCTGCTGAACCCCGCCGAAGTCGACAAGGGCCTCGCCTACACGCGCGATTTCGTCTCGACGCTGCTTGAACGCGGCAAGGAAGCTGTCGCGCAGAAGATGGACCTCAAGGCCGCCATGGCCCACACCCGCGCCGCGATGGACCCGAAGTTCGGCCACGTCTTCATCTACGAACACTGTCTGCCGTTTGACGTGACGCGTGCCTTTGATGAAGCCAGCGGCATCAAGCACCCGCGCATCTGGACGGCCCAGCGCGATCAGGAGATGTGGGCCGCGCTGCAGAACTGACAGCGCACTTCTGCCGTGAACTGATTCCACCAACAAAGCGGCGGCCAAGACCGTCGCGGGTGCGAGCGAGACATGAACCCCGATTTCCAGAACCGTGTTTTTTCGTACGCGCCGTGCGTTGAACAACAGCCTGGCGCAGCGACCAAATCACGCCCTGTCGTGATCGTCGGCGCGGGGCCCGTTGGCCTCGCCACGGCCATTGACCTGGCGCAGCAGGGCGTGCCTGTCGTCGTTGTGGATGACGATTGCACGCTGTCCACCGGCTCGCGTGCCATCTGCTTTTCCAAGCGCTCGCTGGAGATCTTCGACCGCCTTGGCTGCGGCGACCGCATGGTCGACAAGGGCGTGAGCTGGAACGTTGGCAAGGTCTACCTCAAGAACGAACTGCTCTACAGCTTCGACCTGCTGCCCGAAGCGGGCCACCATCGCCCAGCCTTCATCAACTTGCAGCAGTACTACGTCGAGGGCTTCCTTGCTGAACGCGCCCAGGCGCTGCCCAACATCGAGCTGCGCTGGAAGAACAAGGTGACAGGGCTCACGCAGGATGCGGACGGCGTGACGATCACCATCGAGACGCCCGACGGCACCTACACACAGCGCGCGCAATACGTGGTCGCCTCCGATGGTTCACGCAGCCCCGTGCGCCACATGATGGGCCTCGAAGCCCACGGCCAGACGTTCAAAGACCGCTTCCTGATCGCCGATGTGCGCATGGACGCGCCGTTCCCAAGCGAGCGTTGGTTCTGGTTCGATCCCCCATTCCACCCGAATCAATCGGTGCTGCTGCACCATCAGCCAGACAACGTCTGGCGCATCGACTTCCAACTCGGCTGGGACGCCGATCCGGTCGCCGAGAGACAACCCGAGCGCGTCATCCCGCGCGTGCGCGCATTGCTGGGCGAAGGCGTCGATTTCGAACTGGAATGGGTCAGCGTCTATACGTTCTCATGCGAGCGCATGGACCGCTTCCGTCACGGCCGTGTGTTGTTCATTGGCGATGCGGCGCACCGTGTGTCGCCCTTCGGCGCGCGTGGTGCCAACAGCGGTCTGCAAGATGCCGAGAACCTCGCGTGGAAGCTGCGCATGGTCCTCAATGGCGACGCCCCCGACACGTTGCTCGACACCTACGCCAGCGAACGCGAATTTGCCGCCGATGACAACATCCGCCACTCCACGCGCTCAACCGATTTCATCACGCCCAAAAGCGCCGTCAGCCGGCTCTTTCGCGACGCCACGCTGCGGCTGGCCAAGCACTACCCGTTTGCGCGCACGCTGGTCAACAGCGGGCGCCTGTCGATGCCGACGGTGCTCGAAGGCTCACCGCTGCTGACACCCGATGAGGCGCCGTTTGCCGGCACGCTGGTGCCAGGTGCCGTTGCCCTGGACGCGCCGGTACGCGGTGCCGATGGCCGCGCAGGCTGGCTGCTCTCCCACATGCGCGACGGCTTTACCGTGCTGCGTTTCTGTGGTGCCGGCGAGCATGTGGATGCGCTGCCCCTGCCCACGCTGGCGATCTTCCCTTCCGGTGGCAAGGGCATGACCTCGGCCAACGTGACCGCGCTCGAAGACGTCGACGGACTTGTCGCACAACGCTATGACGCACGGCCCGGCACGACCTACCTGATCCGCCCGGACCAGCACGTCTGCGCACGCTGGCGCACGTTCGACCCTGCCAAGCTGACGGCTGCCGCGCTTCGCGCCAGCGGCCAGGCCGCACCCGCCGCAACGCCACGCGCCACCGCGATCGTCTGAACCGAGCGCCTGAGCACAACGCCGACCACCATGCCGCTGAACACCCAACCCAACCTGCCCCGCCCCGACGATTTCTACGAGGCGTTGATCGACACGCACCGCAACCTGAGCGACGAGCAAAGCGCGATGCTCAACGCGCAGCTCATCCTGCTGCTCGCCAACCACATCGGCGACATGGCGGTGCTGCGCGAAGCGTTGGCGGCAGCGCGGCTGGCGCTTCCAGCAGGCACCGTGTGAGCACCATCGCGTTTCAACAATCCAACACTCGTACCTCACCGCACTTGCGACCGCGCAAAGCGCGGTGCTAGTATCCGCCCCGCTTACCGATCAATCACTTTGCACAGGAGGAAAAAAAATCATGCGTCACCTTGCTTTCCCCTTTGCAGGCCCTTGCCTGGGTTGATCGAATCTCTCGCGCTGTAGCTCACAGCGTCTTCGCATTGCCCTGGGCCCCGGCCTGCCACATCAGACGTTTTTTCAGACCTGATATGGAACATTCATGGGCAACTGCATCTTGCATTTGTTCGATGGCGGCACCCTGATCGCCTCGGACGACACCTGGATCGAAGGCGATGCGATCCGACAACTTCAAACCACCAAAGCACTCGACGGCATGCGCCATGTGGCTGGCATGCCCGACCTGCATCCGGGCCGCGGCTACCCCGTGGGCGCAGCGTTCTTCTCGGTCGCCCGCCTGTATCCGGCGCTGATCGGCGGTGACATCGGCTGCGGCATGACCCTGTGGGCGACGGACATCGAGGCCAACAAGGTCAGCCTGGACAAGCTCGACAAGCGGCTCGGCAACATCGACACGCCACTCGACGAAAGCTGGCGAGAACTGGTGGCGGCATTGGCTCCAGTGGGCACCGGTTTTGATGCGGCACTGGGCACCATCGGTGGTGGCAACCACTTTGCCGAACTGCTGCGCGTGGATACCATCTACGACGAAGCGGCTGGCATCTCCTTGAACCCGCGGCAGCTTCTGCTGCTGGCACACAGCGGCTCGCGCGGGCTGGGCCAGGCAATCTTGGAAGAACAAGTGCGCGCGCACGGCCACAGCGGGCTGTCGCAAGACGACCCGGCGTGCGCGGCCTATCTGGAGCGCCATGACACGGCGCTGCGCTTTGCCAAGGCCAACCGCGAGCTGATCGCGCGCCGCATGCTGGACCGCCTGCACGCGCAGGGCAAACCGCTGCTCGATGTGCATCACAACTTTGTTGCGCCGGCCACAGTCCATGGCGAACGCGGCTGGCTGCACCGCAAGGGCGCAACGCCGTCGGATGCAGGTGTAGTCGTCATCCCAGGTTCGCGTGGGGACTACAGCTACCTCGTGGCCCCGCTGCCGAGCACGCATGGTCTGTTCTCGCTCGCACACGGCGCGGGCCGCAAGTGGATGCGCAGCGACTGCAAGGACCGCCTCGTGCGACGCTTCACGCCAGCGCAACTCAACCGGACCAAGCTCGGCAGCCACGTCATTTGCGAAGACAAGCAGTTGATCTATGAAGAGGCACCCGAAGCCTACAAGTCGATCGACAGCGTGATCGCACCTTTGGTGGACGCTGGCTTGGTTAAGGTGCTCGCGCGCCTGCGCCCGGTGCTGACCTACAAGACGCGTGGGGAGTGCTGCTGATGGTGTTGCTGCAATTCTCTTCTGCGCAGGGGCCGGCGGAATGCGAGCTGGCGGTCGTGAAAGCGCTGGCGACCCTGCAACGTGAGTCAGCACAGGCCGGCGTGCAAGTCGAGCTGCTCGACCAAGAGGACGGCACACGCCCCGGCACGCTGCGTTCTGCGCTGGTCAGCCTGGAGGGCGATGCTGAAGACGCCGTGGCGCGCGCATGGGAGGGCACGATTCAATGGACGTGCCCAAGCCCCTATCGCCCGCGGCACGCACGCAAGAACTGGTTCTTCGGCGTGGCACGTTGCGCGGCGCCGTCTGAAACACTACCCGGCGAGATCCGCTTTGAGACGACGCGCTCGTCCGGCCCGGGCGGGCAGCATGTGAACAAGACGGAATCCGCCGTGCGCGCCACGCACGTCGCAACGGGCATCAGCGTAAAGGTGCAGACAGAGCGCAGCCAGCACGCCAACAAGCGGCTGGCCGTGCTGCTGCTTGCACACAAGCTGGCAGACCATGACGCGGCAATCCATGCTGCGCAGCGCGCGGAACGGCGCACGCTCCATCATCAGGTGGAGCGCGGTAACCCGCGCCGTGTGTTCAAGGGCGAACGGTTCGAGGCCGCGCCAGGTGCTTAGCGACCAGCCTGCCGCGTGCCGGCAAGCTGGCCGCGCCGGTACTCACCCTGGCGCTCCAGCATCCAGCCGGGGTATTCGGCCGGGAGTTTGCTCAGACCATCGAGCTGCGCCAACTCTTGCGCCGTCAGCTCAACCTTGGTGGCGGCAATGTTGTCATCAAGCTGCTCGACCTTTTTGGCACCGACAATCACGCTGGTCACCACGCGCTGGTGCAGCAGCCAGGCCAGCGCAATCTGTGCAACCGACACGCCGCGCGCATCAGCCATGACACGCATGGCATCGATGCAGGTGTAGGCACGCTCGCGGTCCACCGGTGGGAAATCGAATGTCGTGCGGCGGCTGCCCTGCTCGCCCTGTTGCTCGCGCGTGTACTTGCCGCTGAGCAGGCCACCGGCCAGCGGGCTCCACACCATCAGGCCCAGGCCTTCGCTCTGCAGCATCGGCACCAGTTCGCGCTCCAGATCACGGCCAGCGATGGTGTAGTACGCCTGCAGGCTTTCGAAGCGCGCGCAACCAAGGCGCTCCGCAATCCCCAGCGCCTTGACGATCTGCCAGGCGGCCCAGTTCGAGACACCGGCATAGCGCACGTGCCCCTGCTGCACCAGTGTGTCGAGCGCACGCACGGTTTCCTCGATCGGTGTGGCCGGGTCGAAGCCGTGGATCTGGTAGAGATCAATGTGATCGAGCTGCAGTCGCTTCAGGCTGGCCTTGACGCCGTCCATGATGTGCAAGCGCGTGGCGCCGCGTGCGTTCGCGCCTTCGCCGGTCTGGCCAAACACCTTGGTGGCCACAACCACGCTATCGCGCGGCACCTTCAGATTTTTGAGCGCCTGCCCGGTGATCCTTTCCGACACGCCGTTCGAATACACATCCGCCGTATCGATAAAGTTGATGCCAGCCTCAAGCGAGCGGCCGATCAACCGTTCAGCGTCGGCTTGCTGCAGGTCGCCAATGTGCTGCCAGATGCCGTCATTGCCGCCAAAGGTCATCGTCCCCAGGCACAGTTCCGATACGAACAGGCCTGTCCGTCCCAACATGTTGTAGCGCATGTGATCCACTCCGGTACGTGGTGATTGAATGCCGAGCACACAGGCTCGCGCATTGGAAACAGCGCAGAGGATAGGACGGATTGGTCAACCGTGCAGGGCACAGCATTCTGGTGTTTTTTGGGGCTCGCCGCTTGATGCTTGCAAACCAACGTGTGGCGGCAACTGGTGCGCTTTGCATACCCGATTGGAAAGCGCTTGACGCTCTAGCAAGCGTCCTCTCCTGCACACCTTGCGAAAACCCAGTGCGATAATTCCTCGCGATTGTTGATCGGCGCGACGCGCACCCGCTTCACAATCGCTCCCTCCATCAGAATAAACAGCTATGAAAATGAGACAACTGGTGCCACTGGCAGCGGCATTGGCCTGCACCACCTCCGCCACCGCATTCGCACAGCCCGCCAAGGCAGCCAACGCCGATAGCGCCTTGCTCCAAGCCGCGCAACAGCGCAAGGATGCCTTCGTCAAAGACCTGGCCACGCTGGTCAATATCGACACCGGCACCGATGATGCCAATGGGCTGGCCAAAGTCGAGGCGATCCTCGCACAACGGTTGAAAGACCTCGGCGCCAGCGTCGAAGTCGTTGCCGCGCCGCCGGCTGCAGGCAAAGCCGTGATTGGCAAGCTGCAAGGCACCGGCACGCAGAACATCATGCTGATGATTCATTACGACACCGTGTTCGGCGTGGGCGAGGCCGCCAAGCGCCCGTTCAAGATCACCGGCAACAAAGCCACCGGCCCCGGCGTGGCCGATGCCAAGGGCGGTGCGCTGATGATCCTCTACGCGCTGGAGATCGCCCGCGAGCGCGGCTTCAAGGACTACAAGACGCTGACCGTGCTGTTCAACCCCGATGAGGAAAAAAGCTCGCTCGGTTCCCGCAGCCTGATCACCAAGCTGTCAGCCGATCAGGATTACGTGCTGGTGTATGAGCCGCCCGAGGCCGATGTGGTGACAGTGGCCACCAACGGCATCGCCTATGTGCATCTGGACGTAAAGGGCCGTGCATCGCACGCAGGCTCGGCACCGGAAGCCGGCCGCAATGCCGCGCTGGAACTGTCCAACCAGATCGTGCAGCTCAAGGATCTGGGCGACCCGGCCAAGGGCACCACGGTCAACTGGACGGTGGTCCGCTCGGGCGAGCGCGTCAACATCATCCCCGAGGCGGCCTCCGCTACCGCTGACATGCGCATGGCCGACGTGGCCGAAGTGCAGCGCGTGCAGGCCGATGCCGACAAGATCATCCAGAAGAAGCTGATTGCCGACACCGAGGTCAAGGTCAAGGTGGAGAACCGCCGCCCGCCGTTCAGCCGGAATGCCGACAGCGACCGCCTGGCCGCTGCTGCCGATGGCATCTACAAGGAGTTGGGCAAGTCGATCAAACCGGTCGCCATGCGCTACGGCACCGATGCCGGCTTCGCTTACCACCCGAACGGTGGCAAGCCCGTCGTGTTGGACGGCATGGGCATCGTTGGCGACCGGCTGCACTCGTCAGACGAATGGGCCGACCTCGACAGCGTGGTGCCGCGCCTGTACCTGACGGTGCGCATGATGGAGGTCATGGGCAAGGGCAAGCTCGCCGATTGATTCGGCCCGCCGAGTCATCTCTGCCAATGCGGGGATGACTCACGCTACCCGTCTAATTCTGCAAACCGCTGCGCAACCAGATTGCGCAACCACTGGTTGCCGGCATCCTGATGGAAGCGCCGGTGCCAGAACACATTGGTCTGCAGCGCCGGCAGCTTGAGCGGCGGCGCCACAAACTGCAGCCCGAACGGCGGCGCGGCGCGCTCGGCCAGCTTGCGCGGCACCGTTACGACCAGGTCCGTAGTGCTGACGATGTACGGCACCGCAACGAAGTGCGGCACCGAAAAGCGCGCCGACTGCGTGATCCCCGCCTTATCCAGCAGCGGCCCGATGGCGTTGTACGGGCTGGCTGAACTCGCCACCACAAGGTGCGATGCGGCGCGAAAGCGCTCCAATGTCAGCTCGCCATCCGATAGCGCATGGCCGTGCCGGAACATCGTCACGTAGCCCTGCTGAAACAGGCGGCGCTGGAAGATGCTCTCGCCCGACAGGTCATCAAACGCGCCGATGGCAAGGTCGATCGCCCCCGCCTCCATCTCCGCCTTCATGTCGAACCCGCCGGCGCGCAGGGTATCGATGCGCACGCCAGGTGCCAGCTCGGCACACAGCTGCGCCAGTACGGGCATGAAATACACCTCGCCGACGTCGCTCATGGCAATGGTGAAGGTGCGGCTGGAACTGGCCGCTTCAAAGTGCGTGCGCTGGCCCAGCGCCCGCTGCAGCGTATCCAGCGCCATGGCGACCGGTTCGGCCAGTTGCTCGGCAAGTGCAGTTGGCATCATCCCGCGCGGGGTGCGCACGAACAGCTCGTCGTCGAAGGTCTGGCGCAGGCGGGCCAGGGCATTGCTCACCGCCGGCTGCGACAGGCCAAGCCGGTCCGCCGCCACGGAAATGCGCTTCTCGCGCAGGATTTCCTGAAAAACCACCAGGAGGTTCAGATCCACATCGCGCAGATTGAGCATGCGGCGCCTCAATATTCACAAAATCAATAGCACGCATTCTCGCATTGATATTTCAAATTTTCACGCAATCCGGACAATACGCGCATAACCAAAAGAACCAGAACGACAGAGCGGCCAAACCAATCTTGCCGCCACCGGAGACCATGCATGCGCCCAGCCCCCTCGCCTACAGCCCCCATTGACCTTGCTCGCCTGATTGATCAGGGCAAGGTCGGCGACTTCCAGATACTGCTGCTCGCCATCTGCGGGCTGTGCCTGATCATCGATGGCTTTGACGTGCAGGCCATGGGCTACGTGGCGCCGGCCATCATCAAAGACTGGAACATCACCAAGGCGAGCCTCGGGCCGGTATTCGGTGCCGGGCTGTTCGGCATGCTGGTCGGCTCGCTCGTGTTTGGCGTGCTGGGCGATCGCTTCGGACGTCGACCAGTGCTGATCATCGCCACGTTCTTCTTTGCGGCTTGCATGCTGGCCACCACGCAGGTGGAAACCGTGCAGGCGCTGCTCGTTCTGCGCTTCATCACCGGCCTGGGGCTGGGCTGCATCATGCCCAACGCAATGGCGCTGGCCGGCGAGTTCAGCCCGGCCCGCTCGCGTGTGACGTGGATGATGCTGGTGTCGTGCGGCTTTACTGTGGGCGCAGCGCTGGGCGGGTTCGTGAGCGCGGCGCTGCTGTCACGCTTCGGCTGGCACGCGGTGTTCCTGGTCGGCGGTCTGGTGCCGCTCGTCATCGGCGCGATGATGGTGCTGTGGCTACCGGAATCCCTGCAATACCTTGTACTCAAGGGTGATCCACAAACGCGCCATCAGCGTCTTGCACGCTGGCTAGGCAAGCTCGCCCCGCAACTGCAAGTCAACGCGCAAACGCAGTTCGTGGTGCCGGAAGCGCCGGCGCGTGGCATGCCGGTCTCCGCGCTGTTCACGGAAGGCCGCGCCAAGGTCACGCTGGTGCTGTGGGTCATCAACTTCATGAACCTGATCGACCTGTATTTCCTGTCGAACTGGCTGCCAACGTTGATCCGTGATGCGGGCTACTCGACGGATACCTCGGTGCTGGTGGCGACCGCGCTGCAGGTGGGCGGCGTGATCGGCACGCTCACGCTCGGCCGGTTGATCGACCGTCTTGGCTTTGTACGCGTGCTGGCCGTGTGCTTCCTGATTGCCTGCGCCACCGTCGCGCTGATCGGCCATGTGGCGGCGGCGCTGCCAATGCTGGTGGCTGTGGTGTTTGTCGCCGGCTTCTGCATTGTCGGCGGGCAGCCTGCGGTGAATGCACTGGCCGCCACGTATTACCCGACCACGCTGCGCGCCACGGGCATTGGCTGGAGCCTGGGCGTGGGCCGCATCGGCTCTGTACTCGGCCCCGTGATCGGTGGACAACTGATTGCCATGCAGTGGACCAGCCCCGCGCTGTTTTCTGCTGCTGCGGTACCGGCACTGGTGTCGTTCGGCATGGTGCTCGTGCTCACGCTGGCCGCCAGTGGTCCGGACGCCGCACGATTTGCTGCACGCCAATCCGCACGCAATCCGGCTTGATGACGCTGTAACGACTACGCTTTCTTTTGACGCACCCCTCCAACTGAGGACCTCGCCATGAACATGCTCGCCCCGACGGCCAAGAACGCATTGACCCCCGCGTCGCTGGACCGCCCCGCTTACCAAAGCGGCTTCGGCAACGAGTTCGCCACCGAAGCCCTGCCGGGCGCGCTGCCGCACGGCCAAAATTCACCGCAGAAGGCACCGTATGGCCTGTATGCGGAGCAGATTTCCGGCACGGCCTTCACCGCACCGCGTGCGCACAACCGCCGCTCGTGGCTGTACCGCATCCGCCCGGGCGCTGTGCACCTGCCGTTCGAGGCCATTGCGC
>NZ_JAELUI010000158.1 GCF_016429285.1 Ralstonia sp. ASV6 | reverse complement strand
CAGGCGCGTAGCGAACTCGTCCACGAACACCGCCATGTCGGCGGCGATGGCATCTGACCGGGAGGCGAGCCAGTTGTAGCCGAACAGCGCGGGGATGGCCACGCCCAGGCCCGCTGCCGTACACAGCAGTGCTGCAGCCATGCCCGGCGCCACGGAGTTGATGTCCACCGCACCGGCCATGGCCGCCACCACGAACACCAGCATGATGCCGATCACCGTGCCGAACAGGCCGACGTACGGGGCGCCTTCAATGGTGGTCGACAGCCAGTTCATGCGGCGCGCCATACGCTCGTTCTCGCGCACCATCACGCCCTCCATGGCGGCGCGAATGGCAGCGATGGTGGCAGCGGAAACGGCGTTGATGTCGAAGCCGCGCTCGTGCCGCAACTGCATCTCGCGAATGGCGATCTCATACAGGCGCCACAGGGAGGAGTCCTGCCGAATGTCAGCCCCTACCTTGCCGCCACGCGCGAGCGAATCAAGCGACGCGCCGGCGGTCTCGCGGAACACCACCATGAAGCGCGCGTTGGCGCGCGACACTGTGCTGTAGTAGCGGCTCTTGGTGATCATGATGGCCCACGAGCCGGCCATCATCAGGCCCAGCACGCACACCACCACCCATGCATCGACCGGCATGGCCGCAAGGATGAAACCGAAGTGGCTCTTGCCGGCCTGCTGCTCATCGGGGCCCATCGACACGAGACGCGATTCGGCGCCCTGCGCAACGGCATCGGCCTGGATCAACCCTGCCGGGCGTGCCGTCTTGGACAGACGCAACTCGTCAATGGCGCCGTTGAATGGCGTCAGGCCCGTACCGCCCAGGGCATCACCACCCACTGCCGCTGCGCTGTTGAGCGCGGGCAGATGCGCCGCCAGCGTGGCTGCAACGGCGCCGTTCACGTAGAGATGCACACCCTGGTCATCCGCCGTTGCCGCCACATGCGACCACTGGCCTGCGCGTACCGGCTGACCCGGCTCGCTGCGTTGGCCATTCACCTGCACAAAGGGAACGCCGTTGTCGACCCCGAGCACGAACTCGTTGGTACCTTCGCGGCGGGCGTAGACCACCTGCCCGGCCGCCAGCTTGTCAGGCCGCACCCACGCTGAGACCGTGAACACACCGTTGGCCTGCACGGCCAGCGATGGCGACACCGGCAACATCAGCGGCGTACCGTTGAACTGCGCCCCCTTGCCGATCACGCCGCCATCCAGCGTAGTGACGGGCGTGAATGCGTGGTTGCCGTAGGCTGTCGTGTCACGCGGCTGGGTGCCGGTTTCGCTGAAGTGATAGACCAGCGTGTAGTCCGGGTCGAAGGTCATCTGACCGTTGCTCGCCGACGGCGCCTTGCGGTTGCCGTAGTACATCCAGATGCGTTGCGGTGCATTGGTCGTGACCGTCGGCACATCCACCCACACCAACGCGATGCCGAGCAGCGGATCGAATTGCTCGATCTGATGGTTCAGCACCGTCTTGTCATCCGCCGCGATGAAGCGCAGGTCGGCACCGTTCTCGGTCGTGCCATCAAAGCTGAAGTTGCCCGTATGCAGGCGAACAAGTACGGGCGTACGGCCGGCATCGCTCTTGAGCGCACCGCCCTGCGGGCCGGCGTCAATGGTGATCGGCTTGCGATAGGCCCAATCGGGCTGCCACCACGCCAGCGCGGTGCCGGGCAGGAAGGCGCTCAGCAGCGTGAGCAGAAGCAGAATGCGTCGCATGGCAGAAACTCTCCGAAGACAAAGCAAGTAAACGGTTGGACGTGGCGCAATGGCGCGTTCAGTAACTGGCGTTCACGCTAAAGTTCACGCGCGGCGTATGCGCGCGCGTGCTGGGGCCGTCGCGCAGCGGATAGCCGAACTCCAGGCGGCCGCGCACGTAGTCGGTCAATTTGAAACTGGTGCCGAAGCCCAGCGAGAGGAGCGAGAAGCTGCTCGCTTGCTCCACCTGCGGCTGGCGCAGGCGCAAGTAGGCGGCATCGGTAAAGAGGTAGAAGCGCAGTTCATCCAGCGCGGGCGCGAACTTCGTGTACGGCGCGGTTCGCCACTCAAGCGAAGCCAGCGCGCCGTAGTCGCCCGTGGCCTCGGCCGACAGATAGCCGCGCACGCTGCTCATGCCGCCCGCGGCAAACTGTTCGCTGGACACCAACGGCGAATCCGACAACTGCCCCGCCACGCGCACCACGGCTTGCGATCCGCCCTGGAAGGTGTGCGTCTCGGTGGCATCGGCCTTGAAGGCGAGGAAGCTCGATCGCGAGTTCACGCGCTTGTAGTCGTAGGCACGCTCGTCACTGCCGTAGCCGAACAGGCTGCGTGTGCCGGCGGTGGCGCTCAGGTTCAGGCTGAGCGTGTCGCGCTCGGTCTGGCGGAAGCCCGTGTAGTACAGCGAGATGGGCGCGTACTTGAGCGGCACGTGGTCGCTCGTATTGCCAAAGCGCAGGCTCTCGGCGTTGTCCTTGAAGTCGATGCCCACACCAAGCTGCTGCCACCAGGCGCCCGCCGTGGGCATCACGTAGTTGGCCTTCACGCCCACCGCGTGACCCTTACCCAGCACGCTGGTGCCGCCGGTGGTGGCAACGTTGCTGTCGGACTTGTAACCCGAGAATTCCAGGCTCCAGTTCGACTCCGGAATGGGTGCGGTGTACGACCCCGACCACACGCGCGCCTGGCTGAAATCCTGCGGCGCCCCGAAGAATGACAACGACGCACGATGCCCAAGCTGCCATAGGTTGTCGTGGCTGACCGAGGCCGTCATGCGCAGCGGGCGCGTCTCGGCGCTGTGGTCATTGTTCAGGCCGATGCTGGCATGCACTGGGGACTTGTCGTCCACCTTCAGGTCGACATCCATCGTGCCGGGCAGCGCGCCTTGGCGTACCACCGGAATGACCTGGCGATCGGCCCGGTTGAGCGTGGACAGCTCCGTCTGCGCCTGTGTGAAATCAGGCACCTTGCCCTCCTGCAGCGCCGGCACGCCATCACGCACCAGTCGCGGCGAGGTGTACTCAGCGCCCGTCACGCGTACGCGGCCCACGCGTGTTTCATTCACCTGCAGGATCACCACACCGCCCGTCACCTGCTGCTCGGGCAGATCCACATAGACAGACTGAAAGCCCTTGGCCTGATACACGGCCAGCAGCGCGGCACGCGCATCTTCAATGTCCTTGAGCGTGCGATCCGGCCCGAGAAACGGCGTGACGGTCTTCTCAATGGTGCGGACGTCGAGCGTGGTGTTGCCGCGCACGACGTACTCATTGATGTTGACCTTGCGTTGCGGTGCCGGCTCGGAAGACGGCGCGGCAACCGGTGCGGCAACGGGTGCCGGTGGCTCTTGCGCCAGGACCACACCCGGCATCAGCAGCGACAGCATCGCCAGCCGGACACTCCCCGCAGACCTGCGTTGTTTGCGGCGTTGTTTGAATTGGGACATGCGTTGGCTCGGTGCCGATTCGGCATTCATTCGTGTGTTGTGCGACGTGCGGCTGTGTCGTTGGTCAGCCGTCGGTCTTCACAGGAATGACGTTTGCTGAAATGCAAATCCGCAAACATTTTGTGATGTCACGCAAGCTTCATAGAGCGAGGCGCGACGCACCATGGCGTGATCGAATTCACACCGCAAAGCCGCATGGGAGCTGGCTCTGCGGCACATCCACTGGTTTGGATGCGCCGCAGAGTGAGAGCGCATCGCGCGATGTATGACGACGCGATGACGATGTGGTGAAGAACGCTTGCCGCCCGCTTACGGCATCACAGGTTCTTGCGTTCGGCTGCGGTGAGCCGCATCTTCTGGCGCTCGGTCAGATCGCCATTGCCGATCATCTGGAAGGCGCTGCCGGGGTCGTAGCTGCTGCGGTCCTGACGCTCGGGCGGCGGCGCCTTCTGCGCGCCGTCGCCGTTCTCGCCACCACCCGCCCCGCCGTAGCCGAGCACCTGTACGGTGATGATGGAAGGCAGCCCATTGCGTGCCGCCGCCTGCTGCTGGCGCATCACGTCCTGCGCTGCCTGCGTGGCCGAGTTGGCTGCCGCACTGGCCGAGCTGAGCGCACTCACGTTGACCAGCGCCACCGTCGGAATACCGCGCGACTCGCCTTGCGCCTGGATGTTGGCTGCGTTCACCACACGCAGTGCCGCCACGTTGATGTCGCCCGACACGCGGATGCCTGCCTCGCCTGGGTCGACCGTGCCCAGCGGCGCGATCAAGTCCACGTCGCCGCGCGGCACTTCTGGAATCGGGTTGAGCGTGGCGATACCCGCGCCGGAGCTCGGCACCTGCGGCGATAGCGTGATGTTGCCCATGCCGTCGTACACACGCAGCGGCGGCGTGTAGAGCAGCGATGTCTTCGAACCACGGCCCGCGTTGATATCGCCTTCGGCAGACCACACCAGAATGCCACCGCCAAACGTCGTCATGATGCGCGACAGGCCCAGCAGCACGCTGTCCTTCGAATAGACCTGGATGTCGCCTGCCCCCTGTGTGAGCAGGCCCGACGTGGCCGGCGGCGCCAGCCCTTCCACACCGACGATCAGCTTGCCGCCTGGCGTGAGCGTCTGGATGGCACCGCCGAAATCCGTGCGGATGCCCGACGGGCCAAACATCGTGATGGTGCCGTCGCGCTGGATCGGCCGGCCCTGCGCATCCTTATCCGGGAACAACGATGCAATGGCCAGGCGCCCACGCAGGTAGCTACCGAAGCGGCGGCTCGTAGGGTCGTTGTATTCACGGCCGCCGGCGCGCAACTCGCTGAAGTACACCGAGCGCGCAAACACGCGTTGCTGCTCCGGCGGCAAGCCCAGGTAGAACGTGAGCGCACCGTCTTGTGTGCCCTTGTAGTCAAAGCGGGTCTGCAGCCAGTCGAGTAACTCCTTCTCGTAGGTCTTGACGACCTTGCCCGTTTGATCGGCCAGTGGTGCGTTCGGGTTGGCAAGGTTGGCTGCGTCGAGGTAACGGCGCGCGAATGTCGTGAAGTCTGCGCCCGCGGCGCCCGCACCGGCCATCACGCTGATGCCCGCGCCGCTGCTGCGATCACCTGCATTCGTGGAAATGGCCGTACCGATGCGACCGATGCTCTCCAGCAAACCCTTGTCTGCCTGATACAAGTTGCGGCCGGCAGTGACTTCCAGCGTGCCGGGGCCGGCTACGCGGAAGTTGCCGAAGAGAATGTCGCGACCTGCAGAGACGACGGAGATGTCGTTGGGGTTGTTGTTGAGGAGGAGGTTGCCGGTAGAAGTGGTGTTGCTGAAGCCGGTTGGGGTTGAGGTTCCGGGCGCCGTGCCAGCACCCACGATGTCCCGGCCGGCCACAATCCACGTCGGCTTGGCGGCAACGTACCAGTTCGTCAGCGTCTTCCAGGAGGGATTCTGGCCACCAGAGGTGAAGTCCAGAACTTCACCGGTACGTAGTCCAACGATATCGCCGTTCACGGCGTAGAAGCGTGCGGGCTCGCTGTCATTCGCATGCAAGATGCCCGATACCGTATCTGCGCCGAACGCAAACAACGGTGTGCCGCTCCCTTTCGATACTGCGGAGCTATCCATGCTGGTGTTGTCGACCAACAGCACCGTACCGGCGCCCACCCCATAGCCGCGGAAGCCGGGGGCGAAAGGCGTTGCCAGTACACTTTGCGACGCACCGGATTGGCTGATCGCATAGCCGTTCGCATACAACGATCCGTTGGCCAGGATTTCAAGCTGCCCCAGCGGCGACGGCGCCAACACCAACGAGGTGTTCGCGCTCAGGCCGCCGCCGTAGTACACGTTGCCGCTTGCAGCAACGGCGCGCAATGTACCCGGATAGACGAAGCGACTGTCAGTGGCCCCTCCCACATCTGCCGTATTCGATTGCGGGATGCTCTGCGTGGTCGGCGTCAGGTTGCCACCCGCCGAGAACAGGTTGAGCGCCGTCTTGTTCGTCCACAGCGAGAACCAGCTATAGCCACCGCCAGACTGCGGCGCGAGCACACCATCCAGCGTCGGTATATACGGCGTCGCATTCATCTGCTTGAGCCGGCCTGCATCTCCCACGCTGGCCAGCACAAGATCGCCCCGCGTCGACAGGCTGACCGTGGCATCGCCCGGCACGATCACCAGTCCATCCGTGGGCGATGCGGCAGTCGGCGCAAAGACATTGATGCCGCGCGGATCGTTTGCGGTGGCCTGGCCATAGGCTAGATCGATTCGACCGATGGAGCCCGCATCCACGCGGAGATTGCCGCGCAGGTCCGTCAGAATGCCACTGTCGTCCTGGATGACACTCGGGTTGCGCAAGCGTGTTTCGATCGGGTTCACCCCACCACCCACATTGAGCGAGAGATCCCCCCCACCGGTGAGCACCAGCTTACCGTCGGGCCCAAGCCGCCCGGTGCTCGCGACGGCGATATTCAATGCCTCACTCACAGGCTGGGCGGGAGTACCGAGGTTTGATTGCATCCCCATGTCGGCGCCGGCGCGCACGCTTACGTTGCCCCCACCCAAGGTGCCGATTCCCGTGAAGCCGACCAGAATCGGAGAAGGCAGGGTCGCATTGCTGGCGTCGGGGGTTCCGTACGCATACGTTCCGAAGTTGACCCACCATGCGGTTGGCAGTCCCGATCCTGCTCCGCCCTGGCGCCACAACCATGCTCCTGGGTAGCTGAGGTATCTGAAATCGTTCGCGCCAAGGCGCCCCAGTGTGTGCCCGGTAATCGCGCCACGCGCTGAAAGGATGACGTTGCCACCCTGCTCCGGATACCACGCCTGATAGAGACTTGTTGCGGAGCCTCCATCGACAAACCGTTCGTATGGCGCGCCGTTCGGACCCAGCACGGTTGAACCACTCGTCAACTCCGTGCCGCGCGGCTGGTTGTAGGGGTTGTCGCCGCTGCCATCCAGCAGCGGTGTGGACTGTGTTCCGGCGGTGTAGACGCCGTACGTCGAGCGCATGTCGATGTTGCCACCGCTCACCAGATCCAGATCGCCCGTTCCGGTACGCAAGACACTGAACATCGGGAAGCGCGCAACGACCGTTGTCTTGGTTGGCATCTGCGCGGAGAAATGCGCGTCGCCCAGCAGGAGATTGCCGTCTTTCTGCGCATCGGGCCGTACGGCGCGACCATCGGCTGCAGCGGTATCGGCCCCACTCACCAAGCGCATCGCCCACGACTCGGTACCGGGCTGCAGCATCGGTGCAATCGCCCAGTTGGCGCCCTCTGAACCGTTGACCGTATCGCGCAATGCAACGAATTGGGCGTTGTTCGGCAGCTTCACGGTGGTCGAGCCCGGAACAACCGCGCCGACGGCTAGGTTCAGCGCGCCATTCAGGGCGATACCGGTCGTGCCCGGCCCCGCCAGTGCCACGCCCTTAGGCCAGACGATCGAAGCCACCATCGCAGGCACAGCGAGCACATTTCCCGCGTCAAGCGTCATCCCAGTAGTGAGGGTGGTGTCTTGCCGCAACATCGTGCCGGCGGGGTACACGACGTTGCCTGCAGCATTGCGCACGGCCGCACGCAGCACCGTGCCCGCGGGCAGGTTCACGTTGCCGCCAAGCTTGAGCGCGGCCGGAACAATTGTGTTGGCCGGCAGCGAGAAGGATCGCAACGGCACATCGTAGTTGAGCACCGTACCCGGCGCGAACAGCGTTCCATCTGCAAGCGTGACGCCGCTGCGCGACACCACCACGTCGTTGCCATAGGGCTGCTTGCCCGACATGAGTACCCAGCCCATCTCATCCTGCGTGGCTGGAGGCGGCGCAAACCCATCGTTGATGCTGCCCGACACCTGCAGCTTGCCGCCCGCGCGGAGCACCAACGCGCCTGGCTCGCCCGAGCCGCGCACGTTCGGGTCGGCATTAGGTCCATAGCGATAGCCAGAAAAGTCGAGATCGCCGCGCACCAGCAGGTTGCCGTTCGGCGTGGCACTGACAATCTCCACCCCTGGCCGCAGATGGTATGCAGCGCCGTAGGTGCTCAGGCCGGCCACACGCGCTTGCAAATTACCGTTGGCCCACGCGGCGTTGATGAAGTTCCGGCTGTCGGCATCGACGCCATTCATCCAGCCTTGCGTGATGACCTGATTGGGCTTGCCATCCACGCCCGGTGCCGTATCAAGCGGCGCATTGCTATAGCGGCGGAAACCTTGCACGGCGATGCTCTTCGCGCCCCGGATGTCGAGCGGGCCGGAGGCATCGATGTCCATGTCGCCCTGCGCGTCTGCGCCGATGCGTGGCGCGCTGAGCGTAACGGTGCCGCGCGCCACGTTGTCGGCGGCGCGTACATCGATGACTGCGCCCGGAGACAGCATCAGGCGCCCGTCCGTCGCTCGCAGTTCGACGATGCCGCGGTTGGGGGCGTCGATGGGCAAGCCATAGCTGTCCACGCGCAGACGCGTGCCGTGGGCATCGAGCACGGCACCCGAACCGAGCGTCAGCCCATTGTGCGCGGCCAGACGAATGGTGCCTGGCTGTTCTCCGCTGGCGTCTACGCGGCCGTTGACAGTCAGACTGCCGCTATCAAGCGACACGTTGATCGTGTTGGCCTTGAGCTCATCACCGATCACCAGATCGCCCTGCTTGAGCTGGAAGCTGCGTGAACCGGTCACGCTGCCTGTATTCAGGCGCTGGTTCAGGCCTGCAAAGTCGTTAACAGTCTGTGCACGCACGTCCACGCTGCCGGCCTGCCAGGGCACGTCGGTGCCGCCGGCATCGTAGCGGCCGCTCGCCGCCCCACGGATCGTGCCAGCCAGATCGACGCGGCCAGCCGCCGCATCGAGCGCTGTTACCGACACGCTGCCGGCATGGTTATTTTGCGCAGACACATCAATGACCGCGCCTGCCGCCTGGCTCACGCTGCCGTGCGCGCTGTCGATCAGCACGTCGCCACCGGCGCTGTACTTGGTCACATCAGCCATCTGTATCGCGCGGCCCGCCACGGCGATGCGCGCGCCGTCGGCCAGCGTGACGCCGCTGTCACCGGAGAGGGTCAGCTTGCCGCTGGGCAGCACAATGGCGCTGGCGATGCTGACGGTATTGCCCTTGAGCCCGATCTCCGCCCCCAGCGCATCCGTGCTGGCGCTGCCGGCACCCGCTCCCGCGGAAACACTCAGTGCCCCGCCCGCGGTGATGCGGTTGATCGAGCCGGACTCACCCGTCAACAGCGGCGTGACGAGGTTGAGGTTGCCGCCGCTGTATTGGTAACCCGTGCCGGGTTGATACGCGCCCTGCGATTGATACACAGACAGCGTGTTGCGGTTGTTGGCGGTGATCTTCCCGCTGGCCTGCACGTTCACGTTGGCAAAGCCAAGCGTGAGCCGATCAAGTGTGAGTTGCGTATCGGGCTGGGTGAACGGACCGTAGCCGAACACCATATCGCGCGCAACGATATTGAGCGTACCGCTGCCGGTGCCGGCACCGCCCGCGATGACTGCGCCCGGTTTCAGGCTCGATGGCGCCTGATTGATGCTAGCGCGCAAGACGCCATCGCTGATGCCATTCCATACCAGCTTGTCGGTGGTGATGGTGGCAACGTCGCCCGCATTCCCAAGGCCATAGATTGCCGGCGTATTGAGCACGAACGAGGCCAGCGATGATCTGCCCGTCACTGGGTCGATCGTATTGAGCGCCGTAGTGCCGTAGAAGTTGACCGACTGCGAAGCAGTCAGCACCAGGTTCTCCAGCCTCGGGACACCAATGCCCGAGTTGCCGGCAAGCAATCGACTGAGCAGGTCCTGATTCAGGCGTAGCCCGTTGGGCAGCACGTTTGCGGCAGCATCCAGGGCAGCCTGCTCGCCGATGTTGATGCTGGGCATCGACAGTGTCAGGTACTTCGCGCCATAGCGGGCGCCACCGTCCAGCGTAAGTTGGCCGTTGCCCCGTGTGGAGAACAGCAGCGAACCCTCGCCATAGAGCTCTGACTTGCCGATCGAAATGCCCTTCGATGTACCGGCCGACGGGACTTGAATCACGTTGAGCAGGCCGTTGGAGACCGCGACAAGGTTCGAGCCCGTCGAGTAGACATATCCGTCTGTCGACGGATACGGTGTGTCCGCACCTTCGCCAACGGTGCTGATGCGTGCGCCATCCTCAATCGTGATGCCTCCCGCTTGCGCGAGCAGCAAAACCTCGCGCGCCGTCAGCTCCGCGCCCGCGCGTACGCTCACCGAATTGGCGTAGCCCGCCAGCGTGCGCCGAACGCCGTCGACCATGCGCATGCCGCCACCGATCATCATGCGCGGTGCATCAATTGCGTTCAGGGCACTCGAATCTATTGACACAAACCCTGGCGTAGCGGTCCCCCCAGGGGCGAGCACTTCAAGGTTCGTGCCGATCTTCGAGCTGCTGTCGACCGATAGCGTGCCGGCATATCCTCCCGGTGCGGCATCGAAGCGAACCGTACCGCCGAATTTCAGCGCGGGCGTGCTGGCATCTGGGTCCTGGTAGACGAGTTGAAGGGTCTTGCCATCGGCAGGCAGCCCCGGGCGCGGATTACCGAATCGCTTGGCATCTGCCACGAGGAAATCAGCGTAGCTCGTTTCGTTGTACTGGGAATGCCTGCGCACGCTGTCGCCCGGCGTGACCACGATCTGCGACGGCAGTGCTGAGCGGACACCCGTATTGGCCGTACTGAGCACGCCACTGGCAAGCCACGTGCCATCGCTCAGCCCAGAGGCCACGGGTGCCAACGGACTGGTTCGCCCAACTTCGACGCGGTACGCGCCCGGCAGCAACGCGTAGGCTGCCGGCAACAGCGTGTAGACGCCCGGCGCCAGACCGGGAATTCCCACGCCGATGGTGATCTGCCTCCCTACTGCGGCAGCACCCGCATTGATATCAAAGGGGGCGTAGGCGCTGTGATAGCCGGGTACGATGGCATACACACTATTGCCCGCAGCGCTATAGGCCAGTGTGGGGTTTGCGTTGATGAGTGGTGTCGTCAGCACGTCCACCGAACCGCCCCGGCCGCTGACAAAGCCAGCCCCTGCGATCGTGCCACCACCTGACAGGTCGACCACTGCACCTGGTGCCACCTCGAACGATTTCCCTGCAAGGCGGACCACACCCGAGGCACCATCCAATGACGCGGCGCCGGCCACCGAGGTACCGTTCACTGTGTAGCTCACGCCATCGGAGGTGCCCCCGTAGGGCAACGTCAAACCTGCGGCACTCACCGATGTCAGACTGCCGGGTATCAAGCTCACGCGGTTGGTCGTGGTGGTCAGTCCGTCGAAGGTTGTTCCCCCCAGCACGAGATTGCCCAGGGGAGCACGCAAGACGCCACCCTGCTCGACCACGGGCGCAAACAGCCGCAAGGTGCCGAATACGCTGTTGGGCACGTCCGGAGTGTCCTCAGAGGTGCGACCAAGCGCAAGGCGTTCGGTGGCAACCAATCTGCCCTGGGCCCCACTGACCGGGTACACCTGGGCAGCATTCATCGTGACCTGGCGCGACACGCCGCCGCCCAGGTTGACGCGAATGTCCCCTGTGCTGTTGAGCGCCAGCGTATCGAAGCCGGGGCGGATGATCTGCAGGGGTGCCTGCTGATACTGATCCACAGTCCCGTTGGCACCAGCGGTATAGAGGAACCCCAAGTCGACCATGTTGGCATCGACCGTCAGCGCAGCCGTCGTGGGCAGCGGCGGCAATGGACCTATCTGCAACCGTTGCGCAGGGTCAATCGCACCACCCACGAGCGGATAGATCCCGCTGTTTTCCCCAACCAAGATGCTGCCGAATCTGACATAGGGTGCCGAAAGATGGACGGCGGACACGCCATCGCGAGCTGACAACGCGTTGCTTTGTACCTGCAGGCTGCGACCCAGCGACAGGTTGACTGGCCCGTCGAACGTAATCATGTCGGCATAGACCGACAACGCATCGAAGCCACCTGCTCCGATCCGGTCTGTACTGATGCGCGCCTTGCCAAATGCGAGCGCCGGATTCGACTCTCCCGGGCGCGCATCCGCTGGCAATACGGCTCGATAGGTCGAACCGATCTCCAGTTCGCGCGGCACCGCAACCGCGCT
>NZ_JAELUI010000157.1 GCF_016429285.1 Ralstonia sp. ASV6 | reverse complement strand
CGCTTATGCCGCGTACAACCAGAACTGCTCGCGTGGGAAGGTCAGCGCGTACTGGCCATCGCTCGGAGCGCTGCTGGCGTAGGCGCGCAGGCCAGTGCCCGTCGCACCGCTGGCGCGGAACAGGCATTCCCAGCGGTCACCCAAATACATGCGCGTGGCCAGTGGCAGGTGGATCGTGTTGTCGGCGTTGTCTTGGCCGACACGCACCTGCTCCAGGCGGATCACGCCGTGGGCCGACGCACCCGGCTTCAGATCCCCGCGCGCCACGCCCCACAGCGACCAGCCGCCCGCCTCGTCCACCAGCCGGGCCATGCCGTCGCGCACCTCGGCAATCTTGCCGTTGACGCGGTTGTTGCTGCCCATGAACTCGGCGGTGAAGAGCGTTTGTGGCGCGCCGTACATCTCTTCGGGCGTACCTTGCTGTTCGATCACGCCGTTGTTCAGCAGCAGGATGCGGTCGGACATGGCCATCGCTTCGCTCTGGTCGTGCGTGACCATCAGCGCCGAGAGGCCCAGGCGCACGATCAGCTCGCGCAGGAAGGCGCGGGCTTCTTCACGCAGCTTGGCGTCGAGGTTGGAGAGCGGCTCGTCGAGCAGGATCACGGGCGGGTTGTAGACCAGCGCTCGGGCAATCGCCACGCGCTGCTGCTGGCCGCCGGAGAGCTGGCTCGGAAAGCGCTCGCCCAGATGGCCGAGGCCCAGTTGCTGCAGCACGGCCTGCACGCGTTCCTTGATCTGTGCGGCGGGCGTCTTGCGCAGCTTGAGCGGGTAGGCGACGTTTTCGGCGACGGTCTTGTGCGGCCACAGCGCGTAGGACTGGAACACCAGGCCCAGGTTGCGCCCCTCGGCCGGCACGTCGAGCTTCTTGGCGCCGTCGAACATGACGCGATCGCCGATCTTCACGGTACCTTGGCTGGCCTGTTCCAGGCCGGCGACGGCGCGCAGCAGTGTGGTCTTGCCCGAACCCGACGGGCCCAGCAGCGAGACAACCTCGCCCTTCTGCAACTGCATCGAAACACCCTTGAGAACCGGGTTGGTGCCGTACTGCAGGTGCAGGTCGTTGACGGTGAGTTCAATCATGGAGTTTCACCCCGAAGCGCAGTGCAATGCCGAGGCCGACGGCCACCAGCACAATGTTGACGAAGGACAGCGCGGCGACGATATCGATGGCGCCGCCCGCCCACAGAGAGACAAGCATCGAGCCGATCGTCTCGGTGCCCGGCGAGAGCAGGTACACACCGGTCGAGTACTCGCGCTCGAAAATCAGGAAGATCAGCAGCCACGCGCCAAGCAGGCCGTAGCGCGTGAGCGGCACGGTCACATCGCGTGTCGTGCGGGCGCGGGTGGCACCCACCGAGCGTGCCGCTTCTTCCAGTTCGGGGCCGACCTGCAGCAGTGCGGCCGAGATTAATCGCAGGCCGTAGGCCATCCACACCACCGTGTAGGCAATCCACACGCTGAAGATCGTG
This sequence comes from Ralstonia sp. ASV6, assembly GCF_016429285.1. GTDB lineage: Bacteria > Pseudomonadota > Gammaproteobacteria > Burkholderiales > Burkholderiaceae > Ralstonia > Ralstonia flaminis. The sequence continues at coordinate 10,701 of NZ_JAELUI010000157.1, read as the reverse complement.
CTGCGCAGGTCGCGCAGGCTCGGCACGATGTTCTCGATGATCCAGTTGGCGAAGGGCAGGCCGCTGTCGGTCAGGCCGGTTTCGATCCAGTTCGGCACGAACAGGAACACCCACAGGAAGGCGAGACCGGCCAGCAGGCCCGGCACCGCACGCGGCACCAGCACGCTGTAATCGAGGAAACGCGTCCAGCCGTCCGGCTTGCGGTGCATGGCCAGACCGATGCAGGTGTAGCACGCCACCGCAATCGCACCGCCGATCACGCCGATCAGCACCGTGTTAACCATGGCGCGCAGGAACTGCGGCTGCTCGAAGATCTGCTGGAACGCCGTGGTCGAGAACGCTTCCACCAACGATACGCCTTCACCCCAGTTCGACACGAAGGCGCGCAGCGCGATGCCCGAGAGCGGTACCACCACCGTGACGAAGAACCAGAACACGACGATCGCCCACGCGGGCCAGCGCCACTTGCCCAGCGGCAGCGGGCGGCTGCGCGTGACCTTGCCTTTGACGGTGACGAAGCGGTTGGCCGACTTCAGCATGTAGCGCTGCAGCAGCACCAGCGGGAAGGTCACCATCACCAGACAGACCGCTACGGCTGCCATCAGGTGATAGGCCGGCGTGCCGAGCTTGTTGGTCAGCTTGTACAGATACGTGGCCAGCACCAGGTGGCCTTCCGGATCGCCCAGCACCAGCACCAAGCCGAACACCTCGAAGCCCAGGAAGGTCACCAGCACGGCTGCATACAGCAGGGCGGGGCGCACCATCGGCAAGCTCACGTTGAGCGCCACCGACAGCGGCGATGCACCGGCGATGCGCGCGGCTTCTTCCACATCGGAGCCCAGGCTGCGCAGTGCCGACGAGACATACAGGTACACGTGCGGCACGTGCGTCAGGCCAGCAATGATGATGATGCTGGTGAACGAGTACACGTTCCACGGCGCACCACCAAACACGTGCTTGAACCACACCGTGTAGAAGCCCACGGGGCCAGCCGAGACCACGTAGCCGAAGGCCAGCACCATCGGCGAGACAAACACCGGGATCATCAGCATCGGCTCAAGGATGCGGCGGCCGGGCAGGTCCGAACGCACCATCAGGAACGCCAGGATGCCGCCCAGCGGCACCGAAATCGCCGCCAGGCCAAAGGCCAGCGCAGCCGACTTTTCAAAGGCGTGCCAGAAATCCGAATCCGTAAAGATGAAGCGATACGCATCCAGCCCCGCCAGCGCGTCCGGCATAAAGAACGGCGCGGAGAGGAAGCTCTGGTAGAAGATCAGCGCCAGCGGCGTGAAAATCGCCAGCGCGGTAAGCAGGATGACCACGCCGCGCGGCAAAGCCTGTCCCACACGCGTCCAGGGCGAGCGCTTGAGGGAGACTTCCGAAGCGGCGGCACGGTCTTGCGCTAGGGAACGCATGGTGCCTCCAGGAGGGGCCGGCGCCAGAGTCGGATGGCGCCGGCAGGTCGGTCAGATGAGAGGAATCGTGATTCCGCTAGTCAGCAGATCAACGGCCGGCGGCGGTGCGCCATTGCTTGATGAAGTCCAGGCGCTTCTTCGGCTCCAGGAACGTCAGGATCGACTCGTCCACCGGGATCGGCTTGATCGAGTTGCCGAGAATCTTCTTCAGGCCGGCAGCGGTGGCTTCGCCCGTCACGTCGTCACGCAGCGAGTGCAGGTCCGACTTGTTGGCGAGGATGTCCTGGCCGCGCTTGGACAGGATGTAGTCCAGCCACAGCTTGGCGGCGTTCGGGTTCTTCGCCTTCTTGGCGATCATCGCCACGCGTGAGACCACCAGCGTGTAGTCCTTCGGATAGACGATGCCGATCGACGGGTCCTTCTTGGCGCGCGCAATCGCGTACGAACCGAGGATGTTGTAGGCCACCAGGTTTTCGCCCGAGGCCACACGCTCCATCATCGTGCCGGTGGACGACTGCAGCACCAGGTTCGGGCCCACGGCCTTGACGAAGTCGAAGTACTGCGGCGAATCCAGGTTGTCCTGCGCGGCCATCATGAAGCCCACGGCAGACTTCTCGATGTCGTACGTCGTGACCTTGTTCTTGAAACGCTCGGGCTGGCTGCTGACCAGCTTGGCGAAATCGGCGTGCGTTTGCGGTACTTCCGAATCCTTGATCAGGCGCTTGTTGTACAGGAACACGGCCGGCTCGTACGTCGTGCCGTAAGCCAGGCCCTTGTGGACGGCCCACGTCGGCAGATGCGGCACTTCGGGCGAGTCGTACTTCAGCGCGTAGGTCTGCGCGAGCTTGAGCTGCGAGTCCATCGACGAGTTCCACATCATGTCGGCCGAGGCGCCGCCGGCGGCCTGCTCGCTGATGAAGCGGTTGTACAGCTCGCTGCTGTTCATGTCGTTGTACTCGACCTTCACGCCGGGGTAGAGCGACTCGAAATCCTTGATGAGCGGATCGGCGGCCTTGGTATCGGTCGTGGCGTAGACCACCACCTTGCCTTCCTTCTTGGCGGCGGCAATGGTGTCGGCGTAGCTGGCGGGGTAGCCAGCCGGGACTTGCGCGAGTGCAGCGGTGCTGAGGGTCAGAGCGGCAGCTGCAATCGAAACGAGAGCGGCGTGCGCGGGCACAAAGCGGCCACGAAGCATGGGTTTGTCTCCTGTTTGCTTAGGTGTCGTGGGGCCGGCTACTTATGGCTTGATGCGTGTAGCTCGGACGGATGGCCCCAGGTGCGGCGCAGTATAGAAGTCGCGCGCTTTCGCCACGCTTTCATTAAAGCTGCTGCGTTGCAGCATGCTCAGGAGACGTTGTCGATGGCGTGAGCGGTACGCGAATCCGCGCTGACAAGCCCACGCCGCCATGCCCGTTCGGCTCACCATCGGCCAGCTCGATTTGCCCGCCACTGCGCCCCGCATAAGCCCGCGCGATCGCCAATCCCAGGCCTGAACCCTCTGCAGCGTAGCGTGCATCCTTCGGCGCGCTTTTGGGTTTACCCGCACGACCACCGCCTTCATGTGCACGGCGGAATCGCTGAAACGCGTGCGCGCGTTCGTCGGCGCTCATGCCGGGGCCGGTGTCGTCCACGCAGACGAGCGCGGTGTCGCCGTCGGCAATGGCACGCACGGTGATGCGTCCACCAGCGGGTGTGTAGCGGATCGCGTTGTGTACGAGATTGGACAGCGCCTCACGCAGGAAGGCGGGGTAGCCCGTGACGGACAGGGTTGCAGCGAGCCCTGCATCGTCCCAGCCGAGATCCTGCTGCTTTTCGCGCGCCAGCGGCAAGGCGTCGACCACCACATCGCGCGCCAGCTCGCCCAGGTCGAACGTCTCGGCCGGTGCGTCCTGCCCTGCGTGCCGCGCACGGGCGAGCGCGAGCAACTGCGAGGTCAGCCGGTTGGTCGACTGCAACCGCGCGATGATCGCCGTGAGGCTTTCACGCACGCGCACCGGGTCGGTCTCGCGCAGCGCGTACTCGGCCTGCGTGAGCAGCACGGCCAGCGGCGTGCGCATCTGATGCGATGCATCGGCGAGGAACTGGCTCTGTGCTTCCGCCAGTTCTGCGTAGCGCTGGATGTGGTGGTTGATCGCTTGCACCAGCGGGCGCACCTCGGCGGGTACGTCTGCGGCATCGAGCGGCCGCAAGTCGTCAGAAGCGCGGACTGCGATGCTGCGCGCCAGGCGATTCAGCGGACGCAGCGCCACGGTCACGCCCAGCCACAGCAGCGCGGCGCTCACGACCACCAGCGCTGCATCGCGCAGCAGGGTGCCGCGCCAGACGGCCTGTTGCAGCGCGCGCCGCGTCTCGATGGTCTCGGCCACCTGGATCACGATGCGCGCCGGCAGCCCCGGTTGATACAGCGGCTTGGCGACGGCGGCCACGCGCACCGGCTCACCGTGATACAGCGCGTCGTAGAAAAACTCGGTGTCGTTCTCCAGGCGCGTGGCGGGCAGCGGCAGGTCGTCATACCCGGTGAGCGCGGCCTCCGGAGGCTTGCCCGGTGCGGGCTCGAAGGCGACGCGGTAATAGACGCTGCTCTGCGCGGTCGACTCGAACATCGACAGCGCAACGTACGGCACGTTGACCTGCACCTGCCCGCGCTCGATCGTCACGCCGTTCTCGATGGCGCGCACCGAGCCGAGCAGGGCGCGGTCGTACGCGCGATCGGTGGCGCTGCGCAGCGCCTGGTACGCGCTCACGATGTCGATTGCCAGCACGCCGATCAACCCGGGCAGCAGCAGCCACAGCAGCGTGAGTTTCAGGCTGCGTGGCAGCAGGGCAAGCCGTTGCGTCATGAGACGGTGTTGTCGCCGACGGTGCTGGCGTCACTTGTGCCGGCTTCGAGCATGTAGCCCAGGCCGCGCACGGTGACAATCTGCACGCCCGTGCCTGCCAGCTTCTTGCGCAGGCGGTGCACGACCACCTCCACGGCGTCAGGGCTTGAATCGCTGTCCAGATTGAAGACCTTGTCGAACAGATGCACCTTGGCGATCGGCTGACCGGTCTTGTGCAGCAGTGCCGACAGTGCAGCGTGCTCGCGCGGCGTGAGCGAGAGCGGCTCGCCTGACAGCAGGAACGCCTTGCGCCCGGTATCGAACTCCAGCGGCCCGCAGCGCAGGCGCGGGAAGGCCCGGCCACGGCTACGCCGGATCAGGGCCATCAGCCGCGCTTCCAGCTCGGACAGTGCGAACGGTTTGGTGAGGAAGTCATCCGCGCCGGCGTTGAGACCGCGCACACGCTCATCCAGCGCACCCTGCGCCGTCAGGATCAACACCGGCGTCCGGTCATCCCGCGCACGCATGTCGGCCAGTACGGCAAAGCCGTCCTTGCGCGGCAGGCGCAGGTCCAGCACCACCGCGTCAAATTCTCCGGAGCCGAGGAAGGCCTCAGCAATCACGCCATCGGCTGCGCGCTCGATCACGAAGCCGCTTTGCGCCAGCGCGCGCGCCAGCCATGCCGCCAATTCGTCCTCATCCTCCACCAGCAAGATCCGCATCGGGTGTCTCTCAATATCGTTCTGTGTGCTTTTTCATGATAATGCGTGCGGCCTGTATCTCGATTACACCGTCGAATCACACCAACCTCATGGATGCGGGCTGATCTGCATGTCGTCCACCCCAAATTCCCGTCGCCGCTGGCTGTGCCAGACCGCTGCATTACTGGCCGCGGGGGGCGCCGTTTCGCTTGAGGGTCATGCGCAATGGCTGGCGAGCGCCGCGCCCGAATTGCCCTCGTATTACCCGCGCGACTACGGCGCGATGATCGACGCCGCCCGGCAAGAAGGCCGGGTCACGGTCTACTCGACGACGGACTTTGCCGCCGCGCACCCGCTCATCCGCGCATTCGAGGCACGTTATCCCGGCATCACCGTCGACTACCGCGAGCAAAACAGCGACGACATCTACCGACGCTTCCTCGCAGAACTGGCCTCCAAGTCGCCCGGCGCCGACGTCGTGTGGAGCTCGGCGATGCCCGAGCAATTCAAGCTCGTCAACGATGGCCATGCGCTGTCATATGCATCACCCGAGCGGCCGTACCTGCCGTCATGGGCCATTTGGAAGAACGAGGCCTACGGCACGAGCTACGAGCCAGTCGTCTTCGTCTACAACGCGCGCCAGTTGTCCGCCGATCTGGTGCCCTCCACGCACGCCGATTTCGCCCGCATTCTCAACGGCCATCGCGACTTGCTGCGCGGCCGCGTTGCCGCATACGACATCGAGCACTCGGGCTCCGCCTTCCTTTTTGCCGCCGAAGATGCGCGCACCTCCCCCGTGTTCTGGGATGTTGCCCGGGCATTGGGTGGCGTCAACGTCAACCTGTACATCACGACGGCCGCCATGCTCGAGCGCGTGGCCTCAGGCGAGAGCCTGCTCGCCTACGACGTGATCGGCTCGTACGCCGCCCGCTACGCCGATCGCAATCCCGCGCTCGCCATCAAGATGCCGACCGACTACACGCTGGTCGCCACCCGCGTCGCCTTCATCGCTCGCCGCGCTGCCCGACCGAACGCTGCGCGCCTGTGGCTCGACTTCATGCTCTCGCGCGACGGCCAGAGTGTGATGGCCGACCGCGCATTCCTTTTCTCGCTGCGCCAGGACGTCGAGACCGGGCTGACGGCCAAGCGTCTGCTCGCCGAACTGGGTAACACGCATCGGCCCATTCCAGTCGGCCCGGGTTTACTCGCCCATCAAGATCAGCTGCGTCGTGCCGATTTCCTGAGGAGATGGCGCGCCGCGCTGGGTCGCTGAGAAAAAGAGATCCATCAGCCTCTTTTAGTGTTGGCGTGGCGAGAAGACGACAAATTCTGTCGACACCCGGGTGACAAAAATGGGGCGTTACCAGCCCCGACAATTGCCCGCCAACCCCCGCGCCATCGCGCAAAAAGCCGCTCCAGCCCCCCATCCAAAGGGGGCTGCGCCGTGTTGCCCATGAGCAACAACTTGGCCGCAAATCGCCTCCCAGAGCCAAAAAGGGTTTCCGGAATCTGTCAACGCTGGCCCATAATGCCGACAGACGTGAGGTATCTGCGTCGTCCATAAGGACAGTCAAGATTTCCCAATCAGTTGACAAGGAAAGTGTCGATATGAAGATGAAACTGTTTGCAGCTGCTGTTGCAGCTCTGGCCGCCGGTGGCGCCTATGCACAATCCTCCGTGACCCTGTACGGCGTGGTCGACGCTGGTGTCGAGTGGGTGAATAAGGCCCCGGTCGGCGCGACTGCGACGAACCCGGCAGGTACTTCGGGTGCTTCGCGCGTTGCAATGCAATCGGGCAACCTGTCCGGTTCGCGTTGGGGCCTGCGTGGCGTTGAAGACCTGGGCGGTGGCCTGAAGGGTATCTTCAACCTGGAAAGCGGCTTCAACCTGGATACCGGCGCGTCGGCTCAAAATAGCCGACTGTTCGGTCGTAATGCTTACGTCGGTCTGCAAGGCCAGTGGGGTCAGCTGACTCTGGGTCGTCAGCAAAACCTGCTGTACGACTTCTCGCTGATCTATGACCCGATGGCAATCGCCTCGCGTTACTCGCTGGCTTCGCAAGACCAGTATTTCTCGGGTCGTGCAGACAACGCTGTGAAGTACATTGGCACGTTTGGTGGCCTGAGCGTTTCGGCTCTGTACTCGTTCATGCGTGATGGTCAGGAAATTGCTGGCTCGAGCAAGACCGGTCGTGAGTGGAGCCTGGGCGCTAACTACGCTGCTGGTCCGTTCGGCCTGGGCGTGGTTTATGATCAGTCCAACACCACCTCGACGGCTGCTGCTGCTGCTGACAACAAGGAACAGCGCGCCACGATCGCTGGTACGTATGCCTTCGGCCCGGCCAAGCTGTTCGCTGGCTACCGTTGGTACAAGACGAACTACGCAGTTGTGACGGGTAGCGGCAACCTGCGCTCGAACCTGTACTGGGCTGGCCTGGGTTACCAAGCTACTCCGGCTCTGTCGCTGACGGGTACGGCTTACTACCAACAGTTCAAGAACAGCGGTACGGGTAACCCGTGGCTGTTCGTGGTCGGCACCGACTACGCTCTGTCGAAGCGCACCGACGCGTACTTCAACGTTGCTTACGCGAAGAACAGCAGCGGTTCGGCTCTGGGCGTTGCTGGTTTCAACGACATCGCTGGTCCGGGTACGCAGAACTCCAGCTCTGGCACCAACGGCTCGCAGATCTTCTCGGGTCCGAACAACACCAATAATCAGTTGGGTGCAGTGGTTGGTATCCGCCACAAGTTCTAATTTGACGCGCTCGTAAGAGCGTATCGAATTAAACGGTTAAACGCCGATCCCGAAAGGGGTCGGCGTTTTTCTTTGTGTGGGCGATTCGTGTTGCGACAGATTGGCCTGAGTGGCGCAGCAACGAAGATGGTTGGTGGTTTCTGCCACCGGATGCGGGGTGGGTCCACTCACGGAAACCCACGAGGATTGCGGGCCGAGTACGGGGTGTGGTCTTGCCTGCGCAAGCGTGAGTTGACTGGCCTGCAGCCATGCTTCAGTTGCGATGGAGCAGCGCCATCGCGCGGGGCGTGATGTGAAGCGGGGCGCCTGCGCCTTGGGTGGGGCGGTGCTCTGGGACGGGGGGGCGGGGGCTGGTTGTCCGAGCGAAGGCGTTCACTTTCCCGGCTACGCTGCACCTCCATGCGGCGATACCAATGGAAAACGGCGGCACATTGGCCGCCGTTTGCGTGTTTTCACTACGAACTCTGCTTACTGCTCTTCTTCATCCTGAGAAGGCATCGGTACGTTGCGTCGTGTCGGTACCGGACGCTTGCCGACGACAATTGTGAGTTCAACTGCCTTACCCTTGCGCGACACGGCCACCTTGGCTTCCGCGCCAGGCTTGAGTTGAGCAATGCTATTAAGCAGCGCGGTCGTGTCAGAGATCGGTTCGCCATTCACGCTGGTGAGGATATCACCGGGGCGCAGGCCAGCCCTATCGGCTGGTCCTCCTTGGACCACAGCGGCAATCAGTGCGCCATCCTTGCGTGACAGGCTGAATGATTCCGCAATCTCCGGTGTCACGTCCTGTGGTTCAACGCCGATCCAGCCGCGCACCACACCGCCCGTCGAGATGATGGATTCCATCACCTGCTTGGCCACCGATACCGGAATTGCAAAGCCGATCCCCAGCGAGCCGCCCGAACGCGAATAGATGGCGGTATTGATGCCGACCAGGTTGCCGTCCGCGTCGACCAGTGCGCCGCCTGAGTTGCCAGGGTTGATCGCCGCGTCGGTCTGGATGAAGTTCTCGAACGTGTTGATGCCCAGGTGGCTGCGGCCCAGCGCCGAAACGATGCCCATGGTGACCGTCTGACCCACACCAAACGGGTTGCCGATGGCGAGCACCACATCGCCGACGCGCACATTTTCCAGGCGCCCGAGCGTAATGGCGGGCAGGTTGGGCAGATCGATTTTCAGAACGGCCAGGTCAGTTTCCGGATCGGAGCCGACCACCTTGGCATTGGCTTTGCGGCCGTCGGTGAGGGCCACCTCGATCTCGTCAGCGCCGTCCACGACATGGTGGTTCGTTAGAATGTAGCCTTCCGAGCTGACAATCACGCCCGAGCCCAGGCTAGCCGTCGGCTCCTGGCGTTGCTCAGGGGCGCGGTCGCCGAAGAAGAAGCGGAACCACGGGTCTGTGCTGGCCTGTGGGTTGCTGTTGCGCTTCGGGGCGTTCTTGCTGCTGAAGATGTTGACCACCGCCGGCATCGCCACCTTGGCGGCTTCCGCGTAGGAGTTGCTGGAGGTGCCGCCGTGGCCGATCGGCGCGACCTCTTTCAGTGCGACGATGGGCGAGCCGGACTGCACAGCCATCTTGCCCCGCTGCAGCCACTCGGGCTTGAGGGTAGCAATCACAAACCAGACGGCCAGCACGACCGTGACGGCTTGTGCAAAAAACAGCCAAAAGCGGCGCAACATAGGGCGAAATTGAGTCGAAATGGATCGAAAAGAACTTGAATTGTACTTGAACGACCTGTTGCAAGCGGCTCGTTTTCGGGACTATTGCCCGAATGGTCTGCAAGTGCAGGGTCGCGAAGACGTCACCCACATTGTGACGGGGGTCACCGCCAGTTTGGCGTTGATCGAGGCGGCTATCGATGCGCGTGCGGATGCCATCCTCGTGCATCATGGCTACTTCTGGAAGGGAGAGGACGCCCGTATCGTGAGTCAGAAGCACGCCCGTCTGAAGCGGCTTCTTGCGAACGACCTGAATCTCTTCGCGTACCACCTGCCGCTGGATGCGCACCCAGTGTTCGGCAACAACGCGCAACTGGGCGCCTTGCTAGGCATCGAGCCCAAGGGGCGCTTCGGTGATGATGAGCTGGGTTGGACTGGCGTGTTGCCTCAAGCGACCACGCTAGCGGCTTTTGCCGAAACTGTTGCAGCTCGGCTGAATCGAGTCCCACTGGTGCTTGGCGAAGCCGATCGGCCGGTGCGTACGGTCGGTTGGTGTACGGGTGGCGCGCAGGGCTGGTTTGACGCGGCGGTGGCGGCCGGAGTGGACGTCTACCTGAGTGGCGAGGCATCCGAGCAGACCACGCATTTGGCGCGCGAATCCGGTGTGGCCTACATCGGGGCGGGCCATCACGCCACCGAGCGCGGTGGCGTGCAGGCCCTCGGCAACCACCTCGCTGAGCGCTTTGGCCTGCGTCACACCTTCATCGATATTCCGAATCCTGTGTGACGCAGTGCGTGCCGATTAACCCTTGGTCTTCAGGCTGTCTCGGATTTCGCGCAGCAGCACAATGTCTTCCGGCGTTGCTGGGGCGGCTTCGGGTGCCTTGTTGGCCTCGGTCACACGCGTGATGGCGCGCACCATCAGAAACACGATAAACGCCAGGATCAGGAAGTTGACCGCCACGGTAATGAAGTTGCCGTAGGCGAAGACCGGCACACCCGCCTTCTTCAGGTCGGCCAACGTCTGCGGCACGCCCGCGGGGGCATCCGCAAGCTGGATGTACAGATTCGAGAAATCGAGCTTGCCGATGATGCGGCCGATCAGCGGCATGATCAGATCATTGACCAGCGAGTCGACGATCTTGCCGAACGCCGCACCGATGATTACACCGACTGCCAGGTCGATGACGTTGCCGCGCATCGCGAATTTTTTGAAGTCTTGCACAAGTGCCATCGGTTTTCTCCGGATTGTTTGATTCGACACAAACGGTCAAGCTGTGGATCGGTTGACCTGAATTGTTGAAAGCGAGTTTATAGGAGACACTCCGAAACCGCGCTGGCACTGGGCTGGCG
>NZ_JAELUI010000156.1 GCF_016429285.1 Ralstonia sp. ASV6 | reverse complement strand
GGGCCTGGACGGAGACGGCCAGGTTCTGGATCTGCACGCCGGCGTCGTTGTAGTAGAACTCGCGGTGGACCTTGTGGCCCTGCCAGTCGAGCAGGCTCGCCAGTGCATCGCCCAGCGCGGCCTGGCGGCCGTGGCCGACGTGCAGCGGGCCGGTCGGGTTGGCCGAGACGAACTCCACCAGCACCGGTGCGCCATCATGCGTGTTGGCGGCGCCGTAGCGGTCGCCCTCGGCAAACACGGCGGCAATCACGTCGGCACGCGCGGCGGCCGACAGGCGCAGGTTGATAAAGCCGGGGCCGGCGATTTCCACGGCGGAGACCAGCCGCTGGCCGCGAGCATCGGCGCGGATGGCATCGGCAATGCTGCCGGCGAGTTCGCGCGGGTTCTTGCCCAGCGGCTTGGCCAGTTGCAGCGCGACGTTACAGGCGATGTCGCCGTGCGCGGCTTGCTTGGGGCGCTCCAGGACGATCTCCGGTCGGGCCTGGCCTTCGGGCAGCAGGGAGCCGACGGCGTCGGACAACAATTGGGCGATCGTCTGTTTGTGGGAGGGCAGCATAAAGAAACCATGACGCCGACAGTGCTGAAACAGGTTGAAATCCAGTTCCGGCGCCGCCAGTTGCGTTGTTCGGGGAAAAGTACGAAATTTTATCAGGTGAGCCGCAGTCTCAGGCGTATCCGCCCTCCGCCGTGGCAACCTTCGGCTCCCAACATCGACCCAACCGAGGAAACCTCAACATCATGATCACCTTTACTTCGCACGCTTCGCAAAAGTTCTCCATGCAGAAGGACCTCGCCATGGTGCTGCTGGGCGTGATCGGCAAGACGCTGGGCGAGCGTGGCGTCATTACGCCCGAAGAGATGCCCCACGCCATCGACCGCCTCAAGCGCGCCATCAAGGACGATACGCATCAGGCGCATATCCACGTGGCTGAACTGGCGGCCAAGGAGGACGAAGACGGCGAAGAAGAGCCGCCGCACCTCGGTCAGCGCGCGTACCCGCTGCTGCACATGCTGGAGGAATCGCAGGTCGAGCAGACCCCCGTCATGTGGGGCGTCTGAGCGTCGCTCAAAAAAATGCCCGGCCGCCAAACGGGTTGGTCCGGGCATCCGGCCACCGTGGCCGGGAGCGGGGGAAGGGGCGAGCGCGCCTGTTGGTCTGTCTTCTCCCGTCTTGTTTCTTGTTCTTACTGTTCGTGCAGCATGTCGGACAGCTCGTCCGCATGCTCTTCTTCCACGGCCAGAATTTCTTCCAGCACGCGCCGCGTGGTGGGGTCGCGGTCGCCGATGTAGCGCACCATCTCCAGGTAGCTGTCGATCGCGATGCGTTCGGCCACCAGGTTTTCCTTGACCATATCGACCAGGCCATCGGCTTCCACGTATTCCGAATGGCTGCGCGTGGATAACCCTTCCGGGCTGAAGTTGGGCTCGCCGCCCAGCTGCACGATGCGGGCGGCGATGCTGTCGGCGTGCTGCTGCTCTTCATTGGCGTGCACCAGAAACTCGGCGGCGATGGGCTCAGCGTTGATGCCCTTGGCCATGAAGTGATGGCGCCGGTAGCGCAACACGCAGATCAACTCCGTGGCCAGCGCCTCATTGAGTAGCCGCAGTACGGTTTCTCGATCAGCTTTGTAATCTTCGGTCACCGCGCCTTCCTGGATGTGCTTGCGGGCACGTTCGCGCAAGGTCTTGATATCGGTGAGAAAGCTGCTTTCCGGGGCGGCGACAAGCGTGGAACTCATGGGGGGCTCCTGCAGTGTGGGTGTGTTGTGGGGCGGGTGTCGGTTACTCGCTGGGCTCGCGCCGGCTGCCGCCGGCCAAGGCCACAACCAGCCCGATTGCCGCGCCAATCGCCACGGCCACGCCCACTGACTTGAATGGCGCCGAGGTGATGGTGTCTTCTGTGCGGCTCAGCGCCCAGTCCATGCGGTCACGCGCCTGGTGGGCGCGGTCGTTGGCGGCACGGCGCAACTGGTCGGCACGCGCGTGCAGGGTGCGACTGGCCCGGCGGGCTTCGGTGCCGCCCTCGTCGGTCAAGGTATGGATGGCGCTTTCGAGTGAGCGCAGCAAGCTTTGCACGTCGTCAACGGCGGGGCGTGCGGCGTGGCGGGCGTCATCTACGGCGTCTGCGGCGCTACGCATGGCGCGGTGCGCACGGTCGTCAATGTCATCGATCCGATTGCGAATGCGTTGGCTGGCAAAGAGAGACATGGCGAAGTTCCTCGTCGTGGCGCCGCGGGAAGGGCATACCGGTGGCGCGGTTGATCAGTTGCAGTTTCGGCTCCTGCGCATCGTAAGAAAGGCGGGCCGCCTGCCGAGTGGACCAGCAAGACGCGGGCCACGCCTTCCCGTCTGCGCGTTTGTGCTAATCGACGGCCTTGAAGATCGTGACGCCAAGCACCAGGAGCAGCACGAACAGCACGACGAAGATGAAGAACAGGACCTTGGCGATGCTCGCCGCGCCTGCGGCAATGCCGGTAAAACCCAGCACGCCAGCCACCACGGAAACGATGGCGAAGATGAGTGCCCACTTCAGCATGTTGTTGCCTCCGGATAGGGTAGAAATGGAGTTCGTCACAGGGGGGATGCGTCTTGTGCTGCATTGCGCCAGCCCCCTGCTGGCGTATCCCCACGCACATGCCGTGCCAGGGCGGGTGCGTCCTAGGTGTCGCCCGGCTCGCCCACGGGGTATCATGGGTGTTGACATAAAAAACACACGCAACGTGCGCCGCGTCGGGCGGCCGGATGCGTTTCATGCGTTCACATGGGTCTGCATGCCATGCGGTCATCCTTGCGCTCCACCCTGCTGCTCGCCGGCGGCATTCTGCTGACGCTGGGCGTGCTGATTGCCTCGGAGACGGGCAACATCCGCCTGAGCCAAGGGTATCGGCAGGTGATTCAGTCGCAGCAGGCGGAAACCGCCATCAATGAACTGCTCGCCGAACTTGTCAACGCCGAGGCCGGGCAGCGCGGTTTCCTGCTGACAGGCAAGGACGAATACCTCGACCCGTACAACAAGGCGATTCCGCACATCCACGCGCTGATGGCGGAGATCCGCGACCACTACGCCAACGATCCGGAGGCGCTCAAGCTGTTCTCGGAGACCGCGCTGCAGGTCAGCCGCAAGCTCACCGAGATGGAACTCACGCTGATCTACGGCAAGCGTGACCTGGAGGTGGCACTTGATCTCGTGCGCACCGATTTCGGCAAGGCATCGATGGAGGCCGTGCGGCAGGGCCTGGACCGCCTGCGCCAGCGCGAGATCGCCACTGTGGCCCGCAGCCTTGAGCACGCCGAGCGCGATCTGGCGCTCTCGCGCTACGGCATCGCGCTCATTACCGCAGTCAACATCATCCTGCTGGTGGTGCTGGGCATGCAGCACGCCAAGCGCCTTGCCGCCACCGAGCAGGAGCGTGACCTGCTCGAAGAGGAAAGCCAGAAGCTCGATCGCATGGTGCGTGAACGCACGCGTCAGCTTTCCGATCTGGCCGCCCACTTGCAGCGCGTGACCGAAGACGAGAAGACGCGCCTCGCTCGCGAGTTGCACGATGAGCTGGGCGCGATCCTTACCGCTACCAAGATGGACTTGCACTGGCTGCGCTCGCGCATCACGTCCATCGAGCCAGCGGTGGGCGAAAAAATTACGCGCGTGATGTCGCATGTGGACCAGGGCATCCAGATCAAGCGCCGCCTGATCGAAGACCTGCGCCCAACCATTCTGCTCAATCTGGGTTTGGTTGAGGCGCTGTCGCAACTGACCGAGGACGTTGGCGTGCGCAACGGCTGGCACACTGAGGTCAGCCTGCCAGACGAGATGCCCAAGCTCACTGACGACGCCGCCATTGCGTTGTATCGCATCGTGCAGGAATCGCTCACCAACGCATCGAAGTACGCGCATGCGACGACGGTGTCCGTGGCGCTGGATGCAAGCGAAGAGGGCGTGCGCTTGCGTGTGCGCGACAACGGCCGCGGCTTCCCGGCCGACATCGAACGCCGCCGCATGGTGGGCCATCACGGCCTGCTGGGCATGGAGCAGCGTGCCATTGCACTGGGCGGCACGTTGACCATCGATTCAATGCCTGGTGGTGGTGTGACGATCATCGCCGAGCTGCCACCGAACGATGCGGTGTTCTACCGCGAGGGCGCCAGCGGCAGCGGGCCGGCGGGGCCGCAAACGCTGCCCGGTGGCGTGGCGCCGGGCTCGGGCGAGGGCGGCGCGCTGGTCTGAGCGGTAGAAAGAAAAAAAGCCCCTTAATCACGTTAAGGGGCTTTTTTCATACGCGCCTTACAGCGCTGCGCTTACATCTTCTGCTTGACGTCGTCGGCCGTGTTTTCCAGTTTCTGGCCGCCGCTCTGGATGTCCTTGCCGGCGCCAGCCATGGTGTTGCAGCCGGCCAGGAAGATGCACGTCAATGCAATTGCGGCACACAGGGTCTTCATGAAACGCTCCTTGTGGGGGTCGAAAGCAATGTGGGCGATGTTCGGTTTCGCAGCATGGCGGCCGGCAGCGGGCAGGTCTCAGGCGTGCGGATGGTGCGCGGTCTGCTGCCTGGGGCGGGCAAGGCCGGCGCGCTCTTCGATGACCTCGAACACCTTGTCGAGTTCGAGCGATTTGTCGAAGAAGTAGTTGGCGCCGGCTTCAAAGCAGCGCTGCCGATAGGTCGGCACCTGCGCATGATTGGTGTAGACGATGCGTACGCTTGGCGATGCTTGATCGCGCAACGTTTGGAGAACCTTGAAACCGTTCCCCTGACGCAACTGCAGATCGACGATCACGACGTCGTAGTGGCCTTGCGCCAGCTGGTGCAGTGCCAAATCTTCCGTGTCGGCCCATTCGACAACCGCCACGAAAGCGGACGCCTTGAGGTACTCCAGCACCATGCCGCGAAGCACGGGGGAGTCCTCGATGAGGAGGACGCGCAATCCACGGGAGGAGAGGGTGACAGCTTTATCCAGCATGCGTTGATGGTAGCCAGCGGGCCGCCTGAGGGGTATCAGGCGTTGTCCTACATGCCAACAGGGTTTCCGGTCGGTTAGCGCTTTGGCCGGGCCGTTTTGCCTTGGTTTTCCATCCGGTGAAGCGTCACTCCACCAGGCCGTTCTTGATGGCGTAATAGGTCAGATCGGCATTTGACTTCATGCCCATCTTTTCCAGGATGCGGGTGCGGTAGGTACTGACCGTCTTGACGCTCAAAAACAGTTCTTCCGCGATGATCGACACTGATTGCCCGCGCGCGAGCTTGCAAAAGATCTGGAATTCGCGCTTGGACAGTGTCTGGTGCAGGGGCTGGTCGGTCGGCTTTTCCAGGCCGCCGATCAGCAGTTCGGCGACTGTCGGGCTCACATAGCGGCGGCCCTGCGACACGGTGCGGATGGCCTTCACCAGCTCATCCGGCGCACTTTCCTTGGTCAGGTAGCCGGAGGCGCCGGCACGGATCAGGTTGATCGCGTACTGGTCTTCCGGAAAGGTTGACAGGATCAACACGGGCAGATCCGGATGGCGCTGGCGGGCCAGCTTGAGCGTATCGATGCCGTTGCGGTCGGGCATGGAGATATCAAGCACGACCACGTCGAAGGCGCCGGTGCGGAGTTGCTCCATCACCTCTTCCCCACTTGCCGCTTCCCCCGCGACTTCGATGTCCCGCTCTTCGGACAAGAACTGCCGAAGGCCGGCACGGACGATTTCATGGTCATCCGCAATCAGGACGCGAATCATGCTGCTCCTTATGGGCACGCCGGGCGGGTTGCCCTTGTCTGCGCGCTGCGCTTGTTGGTTCGATACGACAGCAATTGTATCGGACTGTGGAGCGAAACCAACGCTCCTCTTGCTGGCGCGTTCAGGGGTCGTGTCTTGCGTTTCCATGGGGGCCTCGAAGATGTGAATTGATCGCAACATGTCGATGCGGGCCACTGAGCAAGCGGCGTGCCTGCGTGTGCGAAGCCAAAGAAAACGGGGCGGAGGATGTCCGCCCCGTGATGGCCAGGGTGTGCCGGGCGCGAGGCCCGGCGGTCAACCGCGATACCGTGTTACTTCGTCGTCGTCGTGGCGGCGTTTGCGCCAGCGTCTGCGCTCAGGCCTGCGGTGGCATCAGCCTTGGCTGCCTTGCCCGACTTCTCTGCCGACTTTTCTGTCTTGCTAACCGACTTGCCGACCTTCTCGGCGGTCTTGTCCGCGCCGGCTTCAGCCTTGGCCTTGTGCTCGTGCGCAGCCTTGGCGCCGTGTTCGGCCTTGTTGGTCAGTTGGTGCTTGGCAGCGTCGGTGTCGAGCTTGGCGCCGGCATCGGCCTTCAGGCCCGTGCCGACATTGGCTTGGGCGGGTGCCGGGGCGACAGCGGCCGTGCCGTTGGTTTGCAGTGCAGCGCCTGCGTTGGCCGACGGGGTTTGTGCGTTGGCGTAAGCCGAAGCAGCAGCGATAGCGATGGCGGACAGGGAGATCAGCAGCTTGTTCATGGAGAGACTCCTTTTGTTCTCTGAACGGCCACGCGAGGGATTCGTCGCGGCATCGCTCTGTGTGTTGAGCGAATGGGTTCAGTCTATGGAGCCCTTCCGGTTACGACTGTTAGGGGGTGTAAGCCTTTGTAATGTAAGCATCACCCCTCTTGAAATGCCGGCAAAGCCAATGCCAGCAAGGCTTCACAGTCGTAAGACATGGCGAACGATTCGCCATGTTCTAAACGTCTTGTCACAGAATCAGAGATTCGGGGCGAGGGCGCGCTCCACAAACAGGCGGTCCTCACCACTGCGCGCGACCATATCGTCCACCTGGTCCTGGCCGATCTTGCCGAGCGTGAAGTACGTGCTGTCCGGGTGTGACAGGTAGAAGCCCGACACGGAGGCTGCCGGCGTCATGGCCAGCGCTTCGGTCAGGTCCATGCCGATCTCCTTGGCGTCGAGCACGCGGAACATGTCGCGTTTGACGGTGTGCTCCGGGCAAGCCGGGTAGCCGGGCGCGGGGCGGATGCCCTTGTATTCCTCGCGGATGAGCGCGTCGTTGTCGAGCGTTTCTTCCGGCGCGTAGCCCCACAGGTCGCGGCGCACGCGGGCGTGCAGGCATTCGGCAAAGGCTTCGGCGAAGCGGTCGGCCAGGGCCTTGAGCATGATCGCGCTGTAGTCGTCGTGATCCGCTTCGAAGGCGGCTTCGCGCTTGTCGACCCCGATGCCGCCCGTCACGGCAAACAGGCCGATGTAATCGGCAATGCCGGTGCTCTTGGGCGCGATAAAGTCTGCCAGGCAGCGGTTCGGGCGCATCACGCCATCGATGATTGGGCGTTCGCTTTGCTGGCGGATGTTGCGCCAGGTGAGCGCGACTTCCGAGCGGGATTCGTCGGTATAGATCTCGATGTCGTCGTCGTTGACGGTGTTGGCCGGCAGCAGCGCGATCACACCGTTGGCCGTGAGCCAGCGCCCGGCGATCAGGCGCGCGAGCATGCTCTTGCCGTCGGAGAACACCTTGCGGGCCGACTCACCGACGATCTCGTCGTTGAGGATGTCGGGGAATTTGCCGGCCAAGTCCCACGTCTGGAAGAACGGGCCCCAGTCGATGTACTGCGAAAGTTCGTTCAGGTCGTAGTTGCGGAACACACGGCGGCCGATGAACTTCGGCTTGGGCGGCGTGTAGTTGGACCAGTCGATCTTCGTCTTGTTGGCGCGTGCGGCGGCCAGCGACACCATCGGCGTGGCCTTCTTGTTGGCGTGCTGGGTGCGGATGCGGTCGTAGTCCGCATGCAGCTCTTCGACGTAGCGCGCGGCACCTTCGTCCGACAGCAGGCTCGACGCCACGCTCACCGAGCGCGAGGCGTCCGGCACGTATACGACCGGGCCTTCGTAATTGGGCGCGATCTTCACGGCGGTGTGCACGCGGCTCGTGGTCGCGCCGCCGATCAGCAGCGGAATCTTCTTCACGCGGAAGTAGTCATCGCGCTGCATTTCCGAGGCCACGTAGGCCATCTCTTCCAGCGACGGCGTGATCAGGCCCGACAGGCCGATGATGTCCGCGCCTTCCACCTTGGCCTTCGCCAGAATGTCGTTGCACGGGACCATCACGCCCATGTTCACGACTTCAAAGTTGTTGCACTGGAGCACGACGGTGACAATGTTCTTGCCAATATCGTGCACATCGCCCTTGACCGTGGCGATGACGATCTTGCCGCGTGAGCGCACGTCGCCGCCAGCGGCTGCAATCTGGCGCTTCTCTTCTTCGATGAACGGAATCAGATGCGCCACCGCCTGCTTCATCACGCGGGCCGATTTCACCACCTGCGGCAGGAACATCTTCCCTGCGCCGAAGAGGTCGCCCACGATGTTCATGCCGTCCATCAGCGGGCCCTCGATCACCTGGATCGGGCGGCCGCCAGCGGCAAAGATTTTCTGGCGGACTTCTTCGGTGTCGTCGACCACGTAGTCGGTGATGCCGTGCACCAGCGCGTGGGCCAGGCGCTTCTCCACCGGCTCCTGGCGCCAGGCGAGATTTTCTTCGCGCTTGGTACCACCGCCCTTGTAGCGGTCGGCAATTTCCAGCAGGCGGTCGGTCGCATCGGGGCGGCGGTTGAGCACCACGTCTTCCACGCGATCGCGCAGTTCGGCGTCGAGGTTTTCGTACACGCCCAACTGGCCCGCATTGACGATGCCCATGTCCATGCCCGCTTGAATCGCGTAGTACAGGAACACGGTGTGGATCGCCTCGCGAACCACGTCATTGCCGCGGAACGAGAACGACACGTTCGACACGCCGCCGCTCACCTTGGCGTACGGCAGGTTCTCTTTGATCCAGCGCGTCGCGTTGATGAAGTCGACCGCGTAGTTGTTGTGCTCCTCGATGCCGGTGGCGACGGCAAAGATGTTCGGATCGAAGATGATGTCTTCCGGCGCAAAGCCGACTTTGTTGACGAGAAAGTCGTAGCTGCGCTTGCAGATCTCGGTCTTGCGCTGGAATGTGTCGGCCTGGCCTTGCTCGTCGAAGGCCATCACGACGGCCGCCGCGCCATAGCGCTTGATGAGCTTGGCGTGGTGGGCGAACTGCTCCTCGCCTTCCTTGAGCGAGATCGAGTTCACGATCGCCTTGCCCTGCACACACTTCAGTCCCGCCTCGATCACGTCCCACTTGGACGAGTCGATCATGATCGGCACGCGCGCGATGTCCGGCTCCGAGGCGATCAGGTTCAGGAAGCGAACCATGGCGGCCTTGGAGTCGAGCATCGCCTCGTCCATGTTGATGTCGATGACCTGCGCGCCGTTTTCGACCTGCTGGCGCGCCACGGCCAGCGCCTCGTCGAACTGGCTGTTCAGGATCATGCGCGCGAACGCCTTGGACCCGGTGACGTTGGTGCGCTCGCCAACGTTGACGAACAGCGTGCTCTCGCCGATGTTGAACGGTTCGAGGCCGGAGAGGCGCATGGGGTGGTCGGTCATGTTCTTCTGATGCAAATAAGGGGCAGGCGGGCGGTGGCGTGTCTGTTCAAGCTCAGGCGGCGTCTTTGTACTGGCCCGGCCAGCCGCGCGGCTTGCGATTGGCCACGCGGTCGGCAATCGCCTTGATGTGTTCGGGTGTCGTGCCGCAGCAGCCGCCCACGAGGTTCACCAGACCGGCCGCGGCAAATTCGTCGACCAGGCTGGAGGTGACGTCCGGCGTTTCATCAAAGCCGGTGTCGCTCATCGGGTTGGGCAGGCCGGCATTGGGATAGCACGACACCGCCACGTCGCAAATCTTGGCCAGCTCGGCAATGTACGGGCGCATCAGCGCGGCACCCAGTGCGCAGTTCAGGCCAAAGGTGATCGGCTTGGCGTGGCGCAGGCTGTTCCAGAATGCCTCGACGGTCTGGCCCGAGAGGATGCGGCCCGAGGCGTCGGTGACGGTGCCGGAGATCATCACGGGCACACGCTCGCCGGTGTCCTCAAAGAGTTGATCGATGGCGAACAGCGCGGCCTTGGCGTTGAGCGTGTCGAAGATGGTCTCGACCAGGAAGACATCCGCGCCGCCTTCGAGCAGCGCCTTGCCCTGTTCGTAGTACGCATCGCGCAGTTGGTCGAAGCTGACGTTGCGCGCGCCCGGGTCGTTCACGTCGGGCGAGATGCTGGCGGTCTTGGGCGTCGGGCCGAAGGCGCCGGCCACGAAGCGCGGGCGCTCGGGCGTGCTGTACTTGTCGCAGGCCTCGCGCGCGAGGCGGGCGGCCACGACATTCATCTCGTAGGCCAGGTCCGCCATCTTGTAGTCTTCCTGCGCGATGGTCGTCGCGCCGAAGGTGTTGGTTTCGATCAGGTCTGCGCCCGCGGCCAGGTACTGCTCGTGGATCTCGCGGATGACCTCGGGACGTGTGAGCAGCAGCAGCTCGTTGTTGCCCTTCACGTCGACCGGGTGGTCGGCAAAGCGCTCGCCGCGGTATTGCGCCTCGGTCAGCTTGTAGCGCTGGATCATGGTGCCCATCGCGCCGTCCAGGATCAGGATGCGCTCGCGCAGCAGCGCGGGCAGGTTGGCGGCACGGGTATAGGGCAGGGGCGCGGTCATGGGGACTCCGATCAGGCCGAGATGGGGCAGAAGCGTGGACAGAACAACAAAATCGACGGCCAAACGCGAATTTTACCAGTCGCATCAATGACTTGCCGCCGTTGTGGGCAATCGCGCTCCTATAATCCACATCACGCCATTCGCCCCACCCTGATAGCCGCCATGCAACTGCTCGATCCCACCGACGCCCACGCCTTTCTGCAACGCACGCCTGCCGCGCTGTTCATCGACTGCCGCAGCGAGATGGAACACCTGTTTGTCGGCCATCCGGTCGGCTCACACCATGTGTCGTGGAACGACGGCCCGCACTGGGAGGTGAACCCGGAGTTCGTGCCGACCGTGCGCAAGCTTTCCGGCCACGGTACCGAGCGCCCGATCGTGTTGATCTGCCGCAGCGGCAACCGCTCGTCGGCGGCGGCGCATGCGCTGGAAGACGCGGGGTTCCGTGATGTCCGTGTCGTTCGTCACGGGTTTGAGGGCGATCTGGATGGCACGCGCCATCGCAACACGCTCAATGGCTGGCGCCACGCAGGCATGCCGTGGGAGCAGTGTTAAGCCGCATTTAGCCGGACGCTATCAATGCGATAGTTGCTCTACACATGAAAAAACGCCCGGCTGCGCCAAGCTCCGGGCGTTTTTATGTTCGTTGGGCGAGTGCGGTTAGCGCAGTGGATAACCTCGCCGCCGCCCCCGACGCACGCCGTTCAGTGCATCGTCACCGGTTGCGTCATCACTGAGTCGAACTTGCCGAGGAAGTCGTCGACTTCTTCTGCAGTCGGTTCACTGGCGATCAAGCGTTTCACATCCTCGCGGAAATGCTCGGCAAGCTCGCCGCCGAGGAAGATTTCACGTTTGAGGTTCTTGTCCACGATTTCGTAGCCGCCCGCTGCCAGCATGGCGTGTTGGCCGTCTACACCGAACTCGACAACACAGTAGTTGTCGCTGTTGTAGATCATTTGCATGGTGCACCTCCGAGGCGTCAATCGTCTTGCTGTTGTGGGACTGCTCTACTGCTGCACCGGGTAGATGGGGCTCGCGATCCTGACTTCAAGGGCCGATCATTTCCCGCGTTCCGGATCGTGTTTTGCCCCATCTGATCCTTGGGCTTAATCATTGGTCATAAAGTTCGCGAACGCGAGGCGGAATGTGTGACGGGCGTTGTTATCGCGTAACAAGACCTTTCCGTGTCTGCATCGAAAGGCGCAAGCCGTTGTCCGCCATTCGGCGGGTAGACGACGGGCGGTGTGCGTGGCGCCTGCAACTACCGGCACGGCAAACATCTGTCAGGGCGTTGCACCCTGACTGCCGCATCCCGTGTGCCGGAGGAATTCATCCAGATCGGTGAGGAAGGCCTCGTCCTGTTCGATGGGGGCGAGATGGGCTGCGCGCGGCATCACTTTCAAGCGCGCGTTGGGAATGCGCGAAGCCATCTCGCGGGCGACTTCCATCGGGGCGCCGGCATCTTCCTCACCCGTTATGACAAGTGTGGGACAGGCGATGCGAGCGAGCCCGCCACGCGTGTCGAGCGCCTTGATGGCGAGGCATGCGCCAACGTAGCCGTGCGGCGGCGTGGCCCGCAGCAGGGTGCGGATGCGCTCGGCCACGTCGCGATGCGCTTCACGGTAGGGCGCGGTCAGCCAGCGTTGCAGCGTGGGCTCGACGATGCCAGCCATGCCGTGCGCCTCGACCTGGCCGATGCGCTCGTCCCACATCGCATGTGCTGTCAACGGTGTGACACACACGGTGTCACAC
>NZ_JAELUI010000155.1 GCF_016429285.1 Ralstonia sp. ASV6 | reverse complement strand
GCATGTAGCCGGGCACATCACCGGGGCGGATGCCCGAGGGGCCGTCGGTCAGCGCGCAGGCCAGCGCCAGCGCTGGATTGGCCAACGAAGATGACGCGGTGAACCAATACCCGGCTGCGATGTAGGTGGCGACCACCAGCGGCAACTGCTTCGGCGCGTGACGGCCGCAGGCGATGCCCACCCCCATCAACCCGAACGTTGCCAATGCCTCGCTCCACCACAGCGCAGGGCCGGTTGCCACGTGGGTGCCCGCCGACAGTACCGGCATGCCGTACATCGCATGCGCTGCCATCACGCCGAGCACCGCGCCCATGGCCTGGGCGACCACATACGCCAGCGCGTCGCGCCAATGCAGGCGCCCCTGCACCAGCGTCGACAGCGTGACCGCGGGGTTCAGGTGTGCACCCGATACCGGCCCGAACGCCGTCAGCAACGCGCACAGCCCTGCCCCACCCGCCAGCGATTGCGCCAGCAGCGTCCACGTGGCATCGCCGCCGGAGAGCCGATTCGCGTGGATGCCTGTGCCAAGCACCACGGCGATCAGCAAAGCGGTGCCAAGCCCCTCCGCAACAAGGCGGCGGGCCAGGGAGATGGAAGGCGATGCGGCAGGCGCTGCCGCCGATGCGGGGCGAAGAGGAGAAACGGTGGCCATGCGGGAGCAGAAGGCAGACGATGCAAAGCGCATCGCGCGGGAGTTTGGGACTACCGCCTAGGCCGATCAATGCACTGTGGCGCGCTTGTGTCGCGCGCTACAGTATCGAATGGCGGGAACTCAGGCTGGGCTTGCTACACCGGCCACCGCCAGTTGCCGCTGTCGTGCTCCCAGACGCATGAAGCCCGTTGCCGCCGCGCCCAGCGCCACCAGCATCGCGATGCATCCGGCCATCGTGCCGTGCGTCATGCCAGTTGCGCTGCCATCGGCCGCAAAGGTGAAGTACAGCCCGCCGATGCATGCCACGCCCAGCGCGCCGGCCAGTTGCTGCGCCGTGATCAACAGCCCTGCTGCTGCGCCGGCCTGCGTACGTGGTACGCCAGTCAGTATCAGACCGATCAGCGGAACGATGACCAGCCCCTGCCCCGCGCCATGCAGGGCCAGGGCGATGCTGATGCGCGTCATGCTGGGCGTGGTCGGGTGCGCCCACGTCGTGCCGAAGCCCGACAGCAACACCAGCAGGCCCACCGCCATCAGGCCGAGGCCGCACAGCAGCGAACGTATCCCATAGCGCCGCACCAGCGCATTGGCCACGCGCGAGGTGATGAGAAACGCAATGGCCAGCGGCAGAATGACAATGCCCATGTGCAGCGCAGACAGCTGGCGCCCGTTCTGCAGGTACAGCGTCAGCACCAGGAAGAACGCCATCATGCTGATGTAGTGCAGCCCAGATGCCGTCAGGCCCGTCATGAAGGCGCGATGTTGCAGCAGCGCCGGTGGCAGCAACGGCGTGCCACCCGCACGGTCGACGCGCGCCTCGAGTTGCTGGAACGTCGCCATGCCGAGCAGGCCGACAACGAGCAAGACCAGGCTCCACACCGGCCAATGCAGTTCGCGGCCGAACAGCAGCGGCACGAGCACGGCCGCCACGCTGATGGCCATCCACGCCACGCCGGCCTTGTCGAGGTAGACCCCGGCCGTGGCCTCTGTTGGGCGTGGAATCCAGCGCCAGCCCAGTAGTGCCGCCACCAACCCCACCGGCAGGTTGACCAGGAATGCGGCGCGCCAGCCCAGCCCGGCGATGTCTGCACTGGTGAGTGCGCCACCCACCAGCAGCCCGGCCGCGCCGCCGGTGCCCATCACCAGCCCGAAGATCGACAGCGCGCGGTCGCGCTCGGCGCCGGTAAAGAGCGCCTGCACGCTTGCCAGCACCTGCGGCACCATCATCGCGGCAGAGAGGCCCTGCGCAAAGCGCCACGCAATGAGCGCCGCCGCACTGCCCGCCAGCCCGCAGCCGGCCGAGGTAGCGGTAAAGGCGATCAGCCCCAGCAGGAACACGCGCCGGCGCCCGAACAGATCACCCAGGCGGCCGCCGGTGATGAGCAGAATCGCGTAGCCGAGCTGGTACACCGCCAGCACGGCTTCCAGTTGCGCGGGTGTGGCATGCAGGCTCGTGCGGATGCTCGGGATCGCCACATTGGCGATGAACGCATCGACGATGAACATGAATTGCGCTGTCACCATCACACCAAAGGCGAGCCAGCGGCGTGGTTCTGACGTGGGAGAAGCAGAAGAAACATGGGTCACGATCGGCTCCGGAAAGAGGGATGGACGCAGCGTAGGTGCCCGGGCCGATTCGATTCAGAGCTAGGATTAACCTAGGATTGCGTTGTCCCTCCCATCAACACGTGCCGTCGTATGTAATGCCGCCATGGACGATTTCACTGCTGATCTGGCCCCCATTCCCGCCGCACCCCGTAGTGAGCTGGGCGAGTTCCTGCGCAGCCGTCGCAGCCACCTGCGCCCGCAGGATGTGGGGCTGCCCGAAGGCAGCGGGCGCCGCCGCACCGCCGGACTGCGCCGGGAGGAAGTCGCGCAGCTCGCCAACATCAGCATCGACTGGTATGTGCGCATCGAGCAGGGGCGCGATGTGCGGCCCTCGGTGGCGACCATCGAGGCGATCGGCCGGGCGTTGAAGCTGTCATCGGACGAGCGTGCGCACATGCGCGGTCTGGCGCGTGCGGAATCGGCCTTCCTGGGGGCGGCCGGACATGCATCGGCCGAAGTCGTGCCCGACGTCTTGCGCCGGGCCGTTGCCGGCATGGTCCTGCCTGCCCACGTGCGCAGCTACCGTACCGAACTGCTCTGCTGGAACGAGGCGACCACGCAGCTCTTCATGGATTTTGGCGCGATGCCGCCGGAAGACCGCAACTCGCTGGTCTACATGTTCTTGTACGCCAACGCGCGCGAGCGCTTTGTCGAGTGGGAGAGCGAAGCGCGCCGCATGCTGGCGAAGTTCCGGGCGGTGTACGACCCGCACGCGGATGACCCGGTGCTCGTGGCCCTGGTCGACCGCCTGCGCACCGACAGCCGCGAGTTCGACACCTGGTGGCGCCAGCACGAGGTGCGCGCCCAGCGCGCGGAACACAAGCTGATCCGCACGCCCGGCGGCAAGATCGTCCGCTACGACTACATCGGCCTGCCGGTGATGGAAGACCCGCGGCTGCGCATGGTGCTGTACGTGCCGGTGGAGGACGGAGCGTAGGTACTTAGGCGGTGAGCGCCGCGAGGATGGTGTCCGTGTTGCGCACACGACCCAGACGCGGAAAGACGTGCTCCACCGACGATCGGTGCAGCGCGGCATCGTTCGAGCTCATCGCATCTTCGGCCAGCACCAGCGCGTAGCCGTGCTCCCATGCGGCACGCGCGGTCGATTCCACGCCCACATGCGTGGAGATACCGCCCAGCACGATGGTAGTGATGCCGCGGCGGCGCAGTTGCAGATCCAGCTCGGTGCCGTAGAACGCGCCCCACTGGCGCTTGGTGATCTGGATGTCGGTGGGCGCGACTTCCAGCTCGGCGGGCTGCTCCCACCATTGCGGCGGCAGGCCGCCGGGCTGCGTGGGCGCGGGACGATCGACGGGCTGGCGCGGGGCGTCGGCATAGTCGGAAGCCCAGCCCACACGCACCAGCACCACCGGCGCGCCCAGTTCACGAAAGCGCTTGGCCAGCTTGGCCGAGGCGCTCATCACTTGCTCGGGCGAATGTGGCCCCTGCGCAAACGGCAGGATGCCGCGTTGCAGGTCGATCAGTACCAGCGCGGTGGATTGGGGTGACAAGGTCAGCGATTGCTCGGCAGACATGGGTGTGACTCCTGGGGATGGAAGCGTTCAGACATGAGGCTGGGGGCGTGGTTCCTCCGCCCCCGTGGGGAGTACAAGCGCGCTCTGGGGCATCAGGACCGGCCTGCCGGCAGCGTGCCGAGGGGCGGCGCCATGTCGTTTGCATGAGGTTCTCCGGCGCCCGCGATCTCGTCAAGCGAGCGGTTGTTCGTTCGCGGTCCGAAGATCCCGATCGACAGCATTACGATCAACATACTTGCGCTGATCAACACGAACACCGCGGGTGCCCCCGCGTGCTCGAGCAGCAGTGCGACCATGAAACTGCTGGCAATGCCCGTCAACCGCCCGAATGCATGCACGAACCCCAGCGCGCGGCTGCGGATTTGCGTCGGAAACACCTCGGCCTGATAGGCGGTGGCGTTGCTGGCCATCACGGTGTTGCACAGGGTGATGAGCACGCCAAAGAGGATCGCCAGCGGCGCCTGCCCCGACAAGGCGAAACCGGTGCCGAACACCACCACCCCGAACGCCGTGGCGACGATCAGCCATTTGCGTTCGATGCGATCCGCCAGCAGCCCACCGATGATGGGCGACACCGGATACGCAAACGCAATCACGAACGCATACCAGAGGCTTTTGGAGATGGATGCTCCCTGTGCCGCAAGCAGCGTGGGCAGCCATTGACTGAAGCCGAAGAAGCCGATGCTCAAGAACGCGTTGAAGGTGATCAGCATGACCGTGCGGCTACGGTAACGCTGGTTCCACATCGATTGCGCAGCGGGCGCACTGCCCGGCGCCTGTATGGCTTGCGTCCGGACGGGCGGCAAGGGGCGGCCGGATTCGTGCTCTACGCGATCCTCGACCTGCTGGACGATGGCTTCGGCTTCTTGCATGCGTCCGCGCATGGCCAGCCAGTGCGGCGACTCCGGCAGCCGGTGCTGCAGCCACCAGGCGACGATGGCACCACTGCCACCTGCTGCGACCACCCAGCGCCAGCCCGAGATGCCAAACGGCGATTGAGGAATCCACAGCCAGGACGCCAGTGCAAGCACGGGCATTGCCAAGTAGCTGATGCCGAAGCAGACCGCGAAGGCCCGCCCGCGCATGTCCTTGGGGACCAGCTCGGTGAGGAACGCGCCGATCGTGATCAGCTCTGCGCCCGCGCCGCAACTGGCCACGAAGCGGCAAAGGTGGATGCCGAGCGCCGTGCTCTGGAAGCACATCGCCACGCTGGCTGCGGTGTACAGCAGCAGTGCGCCGGTGAATACGCTGCGCCGGCCGATACGGTCGGCCAGGCGCGAGACGAACATCTCGCCGATGAAGAGGCCGGCAAACGTTGCTGCGCCCAATGCCCCCTGGTCCGACATCCCGAACGTGCCGTGGGCACCTGCGTGAAAGATGCCGTCCCGGATCAGGCCGGGTGGCAGGTAGGTCATCTGGAACAGGTCGTAGACCTCGAAGAAGCCGCCAACGCTCAGCAGCAGCACCAGACGCCAGATCGTGCCGGTGGCCGGCAAGCGGTCGATGCGCGAAGCGATCGACTGCGCATAGGTTGCAGACATGTAATGTCTCCTGCAGGGTTCAGACCGTAGCGATGGGATTGACCGGCGATCCCACGAGCCCACGCACATGCAGCGGCGGCGCGGTCAGCAGGAAGCGGTTGCGTTGATGCGTGCGCAGCCATTGCGCCAGTGGCGTCAGGTGCCACAGCTCGCCCAGGTGGATGCCCAGCTTGAACAGGCACAGCTCATGCAGCGGCATCAGCGCGCCGGGGCTCGCCCGGTCAACAAGCTGGTGCGGGCGCTCTTCGACGGCGTGGTTGTCCGCAACCAGCGCGGCCAGGCCCGAGGCGTCGATCCAGTTCAGGAGTCGCTCGTCATTGCCATCGAGCACGCAGCAGGTGTCGGGCATGGCTTGTTCGCCAGCGATATCGGCTTGCAGCAACCGATCGGCGAAGCCCGTGTGAATGCAGACGATGTCACCGCGCTCGACCACGATAGCGTCGGCACGCAGCACGGCCATCCAGTCGTCGTAGCCGATCTTGCGGCGCGCATCGCCAAAGTGATGTCGCAGATCGACCAGCACCCCCCGCCCCTGCACGCCAGTCTGGGCCATGACTTCGATGCCCAGTGCGTGCGCACCGCCCATCGATGCGCCGGCCTGCGGTACCCGCACGTGTTCGTCCATGCGGTAGCCGTTGTAGAACACGGCTTCTGCGTTGCCGTCACCATCCGCATCGAACAGCGAGCCGACATGCGACAGCGCATCCCACTGTGTGGAGAACTGCGAGTGCATGCAGAAGGCGTCGTCGCAAACGACGTCGGTTGCATTGCGTGCTGCTTCCTCGGCGCGGTAACCGAAGTACGGCCGGCCTTGCAGCAGTGCGGGGCTGATCGTTGGCGGTTGTCGCCGCGCGTTGAGCCCACCGCCGCGCGGAACATCCAGCGGCAGGCTGAGCGAGAACACCACGCCTTCGCGCACTTCTGCGACGGCGCGCAAGACGCGGTCCGGCGTCAGCCAGTTCAGCCTGCCTCGTTGATCATCGATACCGAAGTCGCCCCAATTGGAACCGGGCGGCCGGTGGGTCCAGCGCGGGTTCATGCAGTCTCCTTGTTTTTGATTTGTTTTCTGGCGGTGTTGCCTAGCGTGGCAGGATCACGCCCTGCGCCGTAAGGCGCGCGTAATCGTCCTCGCCCAGCAGCGGCAGCAGGATTTCGCGGTTGTTCTCGCCGAGTGCGGGCGCGGGCCGGCGGAATACGCCCGGCGTGCCGGACAGGCGCGGTGCGATGTTGTGCATGGGCAAGCTGCCCGCATCGTCGTCGGGCAGCTCGACCAGGGCTTCGCGCTCGATCACGTAGTTGTCGTGCACGATCTGTGCGATATCGTGGATCGGCCCGACCGTGACGCCGGCCGCCTCGAAGAAGGCGAGGTTGCTATCCAGGTCGCGCTCGGCAATGAAGGCGCTCACGATGGCGTCCAGTTCTTCCGCGTGCTGCACACGCAGAACGTTGGTGCGGTAGCGCGGATCGTCGATCAGGTCGGGGCGTCCGATCGCGCGGAACATGCGCTCGGCCATCCCCTGCGTGGAGCTCGACATGCACAGCCACTTGTTGTCGCGGGTGCGGTACGTATTGCGCGGCGCGGTGTTGGTCGAGCGGCTGCCGGTGCGCGGCTTGACCTTGCCCGTGAGTGCGTAGTTGGCGGCGGCTGGCCCGAGAATGGAGAACAGCGGTTCGAACAGCGACACGTCGATCACCTGGCCCATCGCGCCCTCGGCGTCGCGTGCGCGCAGTGCCACCAGCACGGCAATCGCGCCGGACAGGCCGGCCGTCATGTCCCCCAGGAACATCGGCGGCAGCACCGGTTCGCGATCGGCAAAACCATTGATGGCGGCGAACCCTGCATAGCCTTCGGCCAGCGTGCCGAAGCCGGGTTTGTGCCGGTACGGACCGCTCTGGCCCCAGCCGGAGATGCGCGCGATCACCAACTGCGGGCGCAGCGCGAGCAGCACCTCGGGGCCGAGCCCCATTTGCTCGGCAACGCCGGGTTTGAAGCTCTCGATGAACACATCGGCATCGCGCACTAGCCGATGTACGATTTCGATGCCTTCGGGCGAACGCAGATCCACGCACACGCTGCGCTTGTTGCGCCCGTAGACCTTCCAGTTGGTGCTGATGCCGCCGGCGCCGACCGCGCGCAGCGTATCGCCGTGCTCGCCCTCGACCTTGATCACGTCGGCGCCAAAGTCAGCGAGCTGCACGCTCAGCATGTTGCCCGCCATCAGCCGCGATAGGTCGATGACGCGCACGCCGGCCAGCGGCCCGCGTGCATCGGCATCGAACTGCTTGACGTGGATTGGGCCAGTGGACGCGCGAAAGGGGGCCTTGCCCGCATGGGCTTGCGTTTGTTCAACGGACATCGGTGTCTCCGGTATGGGTAACTGGTGCGGCGCGCTGGGCCGCTTGCGCTACGCCTGCAGTGCGCCGAGCGAGTCGGCCTGGGTGGCGGCGCCTGGCGACGGGAGGTCTCCGCCGAGCGCGTGTGTCAGTTCGGCCGCGGCGGCCAGCACGCGCGGCAGGTAGTCGTTCTGCACTTTCTTGTTGAAGCGGTAGCGCGGGATGCCTAACGAGATCGCACCGCTGATCACCCGGCCAACGCCGAACACCGGGCAGGCAATCGCTGCGCTTTCTGCATCGCGCTCGGCAACGGAGACGGCGTACCCCTGCTCCACGACTTTTTCGTGCTCCGCGCCGCGCGTGCCGGAAAACGCCAGCAGCACGTGCCCCGCCGCACCCACATCGAGCGGGAAGCGATCGCCCTCGCGCAGATTGGTCCGCACTGAGCGCTCGGCGTGGAAGCGGAACAGGCAGACGCGCTGGTCGCCTTCGCGCACGTAGAACGCGGCGGTTTCGCCGGTCTCCTCCGACAGTCGGGCGAGGATCGGCGCGGCGTGTTCGCGCAGCTGGAACGACTCGCGATACGTCATGCCCAGATGAAAGTTGGCCGGCCCCAGCACGTAGCGCCCATCCGGCAGCCGCTTGATGAAGCGGAACTGCTCAAGCGATTCGAACATGCGCAGCAGCGTGCTCATGTTCAGCCCGGTGGCCTCGCTCACCTGCGCCAGCATCAGCCCATTGGGGGCGTTGCCGAAGGCGAGCAGGACGGTCAGGGCGCGATTGACCGCGGAGACGCCGCCCTCTGTTTGCGTGTTCATGTGGACCTCGTGACGTGCTGGTCGACGCGCTGACGGCGTCGATAAAAAATGAAAGTTGTTTTCATTATATTTGTGAGAGCGCATTTGGCAATAGCCACGTCAACCTGCTCGGATGGTGTGGTGATTTGCGTGTGCAAGCAGTCACAAGGGTTAACGATAGTCTTGACGAATTCGATGTCGAACACAAAAAATGAAAGTCACTTTCATTTTAGTGAGTTGATATGTTTTCGTCACCCTTACCGGTCTGGCGCTCGCTGTTGTACGTGCCAGCCCATGTCCCCCGCTACGTTGCCAAGGCCGAGGTCTGCGGGGCCGATGCCGTCATCCTCGATCTGGAAGACGGTGTACCGCATGAGCAGAAGGCGCAGGCGCGCGGCGCGCTTGCCGAAGCGATTCCGCGCCTGGCCCGCATCGGCTACGACGTGTTGGTGCGCGTCAACGGTCCGCTGGAACCCATGGCGGCGGACCTGCGTGCCGCCGTTCTGGCGGGCGCGAGCGGTGTCGTCTTGCCCAAGGTGCGTGGCGCAGCGCATCTGGAAGCCATCGATGAACAGCTGGGGTTGCTGGAGGACGCATGCGGCGCCCCGCTTGGCCGGACCCGCATCATCGCCATCATCGAAACGCCGCGCGCCTTCGAGGTGATGAGTGACATTGCGCGCGCCACGCCGCGCATTGCGGCCCTGATGCTTGGCGGCGGCGATTTCGCGCTGTCCTGCGACAGCCGTGCCAGCGCCGAGGTGTTGCGCGTGCCGAAACAGTTGCTGGTGATTGCCGCCCGAGCCGCCGGCGTCCTGCCCCTCGGCCTGACCGGGGGATTGGACGTGCTGGACGATCTCGACGCCTTCGAGCGCGCGGCCCAGCAGTCCGTCGACATGGGCTTTGCCGGCGCGACCTGTATCCATCCCGCGCAGGTGGCGGTGCTCAACCGCGCCTTCATGCCCTCGGCTGAGGAGGTTTCCGACGCCAGCGCGCTGCTGGCGGCCTTCGACGCTGCGCGCGCCGAGGGCCGCGGCGCGCTCCGGTTCGACGGACGGATGGTCGACGCCCCAGGCGTCGCACGCGCGCGCCGCGTGCTAGCCCGCCATGCCGCCAGCCAGAGGCGCATGCCGTAGCCCTGATTTGCCGGCGCCGCCGGCACTTGCCGTATCCCAAAAATCAAAACAGCAGGAGACAACCATGACCACGCGAATGTTCGCGCTATGCGGACTGGGCCTTCTTTCGGCCAGCGCCAGCGCACAGTCCACCCTCACCCTGTATGGCGTCGCCGACGTCTATACGGAATTCCTGACCAGCCAGGCAGCGCCGGGCGATGGTCGCGCTGTCACGCAGACGCGCATGGCCTCGGGCGGCAAGAGCGGCTCGCGCTGGGGCTTGAAGGGCAAGGAAGACCTGGGTGGCGGCTGGCGGGCGGCGTTCCGCCTGGAAAGCGGCATCAACCTCAACAACGGCACTGGAACGGGCTCGGGCGGGGGCGGCTTCGACCGCTCCGCGTGGGTGGCGCTGGAGAACGACCAGTGGGGCATGCTGCGCCTGGGCCGCCAGTACACCACGCTGTTCGATGTCATGGAAAAGTACTCGCCCACCGGGGCGTACTCCACGCTGTATGAGCCCGCAGGCGCCATCGTCGGCCTGAACTTTCGCGAGAACAGCGTCGTGAAGTACCGGTTCGAGACCGGCCCGCTGGCCGTGCAGGCGCACTACGCCCTGGGCGGCACGCCGGGCACGTTCCAGACCAGCGCCGCGTACGGCGCCGGCTTCGACTATGCGAGCGGCCCGCTGTCGTTCGCTGCAGCCTATGACAACGTCAACGGTTCGCAGCTCAGCAACGTCACGCATTTCCGGCGCTACTCGGCCGCAGCCATGGTCGCGCTGGGTCGCGCCGAGTGGATCGTCGGCCTGACCGAAGGCAACGGCAACGTGAGCACGCCGCTGGTCGTCACGCGCTACACGTTCCTGTGGACGGGGGTGCGCTATCGCATCTCTGAGCGCCTCCAGGCTATCTGTGCGTTCTATTACGAGAACGTTCGCGCGCAGAACCCCTCGCCCGGGCAGCCAGCCCCACAGCTGACCAATCCGCAGCAGGTCACCGTACAGCTCAACTACTTTCCGTCGAAGACCACGACGCTCTATCTCGCGGCCGGTTATGCGCACCGCGCCGCGCTGGACTTCGACAACTACAACTACAGCTTCCTGCACTACTCGCTCGCTGCCGGCCGGTCCGTCAGCACGGGCGTGGCGCTGGGCATTCGCAAGCTGTTCTGATACGCAACCAGACCCTGATCAGGAGATCGTGACATGTCCATCATGCTTGCGCGCCGTCGCACGTTCTTGCTACGAGCGCTTGCCGGTACCGCCGGTTTCGCATTCGCGGGCGCGTCGTCGGCGCTACCCCTTGCCGACGCGGCCAAACCTGCCGCCACCACTGTGCTGCCCATCGCCAATCGCCTGGCCGAATACGTGCATCGCCTGCGATACGAAGACATCGATGCCGGCGCGCTTGAAGCGTTGAAGCTGCGTCTGGTCGATACATTCGGTTGCGCGCTTGCGGCGTTGCAGGAGCCTGTGGTCCAGCGGTGCTTCCACCTTGCTGAAGCCGACGCGAGCTACGCTTCGACGCTGATCGGAACGACGCGCCGCACGACGCCGGAGCTTGCGGCCTTCGCCAACGGCGCGGCCATCCGCTACTACGATCTCAACGATGGATACGCCGCCAAGGAGATCGGCCATCCGAGTGATTTCATCTCGGTCAGTCTTGCCGTGGCGCAATCGGAGCGGCGTTCGATCCAGGATTTCATCCTGGCCTCGCTCGTCGCCTACGAAATCGAATGCAGGCTGTTCGACGCCGCCGCCATCAGCCCGCGCGGCTGGGACAACCCGAGCTATGGCGTGGTGACCGCAGCGCTGACCGCCGGCAAGCTGATGAAGCTCTCGGTCGAGCAATTGACGCAGGCCGTCAACATCGCGCTCGTCGACCACATTGCGATGAACCAGACCAGAACCCAGGTGCTGTCGAACTGGAAAGGGCTGGCCGATGCATCGGCGGCAAAAAGCGGTGTCTTTGCCGCAAGGCTGGCGCGCGAGGGGGTGACCGGCCCCAGCCCGGTCTTCGAGGGCACTTATGGGTTCGAGAAGCTCGTCGCAGGCCAGCCTATTCCTATCGATACGTCGACGTTCGGGGGAGCGGGCCGCCCGTTCCGCATTGCCGATGTGCTCGTGAAACCGTATCCGGCACAAGGCCACACGTTGACTGCGGTGGAGGCGGCCATTCGGCTGTCGGGGCGGATTCACGACCCTGCGCAGATCGACAAGGTGGTCGTTGCGACAACGCAGCTCGGCTACAGGATCACCGGAAGCGGGCCGTATGTCTGGGCGCCAGCCACCAAGGAGACGGCCGACCACAGCATGCCCTACGTCGTGGCGCGTGCGCTTATCGATGGCACGTTGACGAACGCGAGCTACGCCCCCGAGAAACTCACCGCGGCAGACGTACGCGCGCTGATGCCCAAGATCCGCGTCGAGGAGGACCCGGCGCTCACCGCACTCTATCCGCGGCACATTCCAAACCGCATCTCGGTGCATCTGCGTTCGGGGGAGGTCTTGTCTGAACGTGTTGACGACCTGCCGGGCGCGCCCGACGTACCGCTGACACGCCAGGCGATCGAAGCCAAGTTCTGGCGTACCGCAGGCGCGGCCATCCCTCGGGCGCACGGCGAGGCGTTGATCCAGCGCATCTGGTCGATGGAGCGGCTGAGCGGCGTCGACGCCTTGTTTGAGGCGGCTGTGGTCGAACGGATGGCTTGAGCATCACCGGTTGCGTGCGCAAAAAAGGGGGCGCTAAGGCCCCCTTCTCTTTGTTGCCGCGTCTTACGGACGGCGGATCACACACGTAGCCGTGGCATGCGCCAGCAGC